>CACBHX010000007.1 GCA_902539145.1 uncultured Pelagibacteraceae bacterium
ACTATTCTTAGAAATTTTTGATAACAAACTTGCAGATGCTTGGCAATATATACAAGATTCTGTTTGGTAACCAATATTAGTTATTTTATCTTGGTTTATTATTAGCTTTAGTTGAATTTCATCTCCACATATAGAGTTTTTTAATTTTATGAAGTGAGTATGATTTTTGATATCTTTATTATTTTTTGTGTCAGCTGCAATATTGATTATTTCTAAATTCATATATTTATATATACATTATAAAGTATAATCGTGTAGCTTTGTCTTTAAATATTAAAAAAACAACAATAATAGAAAAAATTCTTTTCCATCAATATGTATTTTTGTTGTAGTTGAAATAAATTAGAATTAAATACTGATAAATGATAGAACTTAAAAATGAAAAAATAGCGGTACCTATTGTTTTGTTTGCAGGCCTTATATGGTCTTTTGGTCCTTTAGTCGTTAGATATATGGACAATCCACATCTTGTACCATGGCAATATATTTTTGGTAGAGGATTAACAATATTTATTCTTTTAAATCTTTATCTGTATTTTGAGGAGGGTTTAAATTTTTATAAAAATTATAAAAAGGTTGGTAAATCAGGATTAATTGGAGGTTGTGGATTGGGTGTTGCTATGATTTCATTTATATATTCAATTACAAATACCAGTGCAGCGATAACTCTACTATGTCTTGCTGCAATGCCATTTTTTACTGCTCTTCTTGCTTTTTTATTTTTGAAGGAAAAAATCAGTTTTAATGTTTGGATATCGATATTTATTGCAACAATAGGAATAATAATCATGGCTATAGGAAACAGTGAAAAAAATTCGATTGTAGGATTTATATTTGGTATTACCTCTTCTATTGGTTTTTCAATTTTTTCTGTAACCTTGAGATGGAGAAAAGAAACACCTAAGTTTACTACAGTAGCTGTTGCTGGTTTATTTTGTTTTATTGTTGCAGCAGCAATGATTTTGATAAAAGGCCAAACTTTTTTCTCTTCTAGTTATAATTCATCAATGTTCTCATTGCATGGAAGTTTGGTATGCATGGGAATGATCTTATATGCAATTGGTTCAAAGGCAATTCCGGCAGCAGAATTAACTTTGTTGTCTTTAACTGAGGTAATCGGTGGAATATTTTGGGTGTGGCTTCCTATATTTGGAATAAATGAGATACCTAACACAAACACTATTATTGGTGGGTTCTTTCTTTTTATCTCACTTTTTTACTATAGTCTAATTATGAAATGGAATAAGAGATACATAGCTTTAAATTAGAGTTTCATTGTGAAACAAAAATATAATCACAAGTTTAGGTATGGTTAAGAAAAAAATAATAGTTAATAGTTGGAACGAATGGGATCCTCTGAAGCATGTAATAGTGGGAAGAGCAGATGGCACTTGTATACCTGCTCCAGAGCCAGCTTTAGATGCTAAAGTTCCTGAGGACTCAGATATGAGAGGAAAATTTGGTCCAAGAACAAAAGATACGATCGATAAAGCAAATGAACTTTTAGATAATTTTTCAAATATTTTAGAAAAAAGAGGAATTAAAGTTGATAGACCAGAACCAATTAATTTTAATCAAAAAATCTCTACTCCGGATTGGAAGGCAGAAACAATGTTTGGTTGTATGCCTCCAAGAGATGTTCTTTTAACAGTGGGAAATGAAATTTTAGAAGCTACAATGAGTTATAGATGTAGATGGTTTGAATATTTATGTTATCGACCACTATTAAAAAAGTATTATGAGGAAGATTCAAAAATGAGACATGAATCTGCTCCTAAGCCAAGATTGACTGATGCTGATTATAGAAAAGATTATTTGTCAGAGAAAATCGGAATACAAAAAAGACTTCAATGGACTGAGGAAAAATTTTTTGTAACCACTGAGGAGGAACCTTTATTTGATGCTGCTGATGTTTTAAGATTTGGAAAAGATTTAATAGTTCAACACGGATTTACTACGAATCTAAAAGGAATAGATTGGTTAAAGAGACATTATAAAGACCATCGAGTTCACGCCGTAAATTTTCCAGGAGACCCATATCCAATACATATAGATGCTACTTTTACACCTATTAAAGAAGGATTGATAATTAACAACCCACAAAGAAGATTACCTAAAGAACAAAAAAAACTTTTTGAGAAAAATGGATGGGAAATAATTGATGCTGCTCAACCAGCACACAATGAACCACCACCTCTTTGTTATTCTTCAGTTTGGCTATCAATGAATGTATTAGTTTTAGATCCAAAAACAGTTTGTGTAGAAAAAAGTGAAAAATATCAAGCAGAGCAACTTGATAAATTAGGGATGGAAGTTATTCCGGTTGATTTAAGAGATGCATATGCGTTTGGAGGTGGACTTCATTGTAGTACAGCAGATGTATTTAGAGAAGGAGATTTAGAAGATTACTTCCCAAAACAATAAGGGAATTAATCTTTTTCTAGTTTTTTTTCGATTTGTCGATACTGAATTTTTCCAATTGGCTTAAAGAACTATCTGTATTATTTATATTGTCAAATTTAGCACGTCTTTCCATCTCTTTTTGTATTAATCTTTGCTCTCTTCTCATTTCTTCTTGTTCTTTAAGTTTTTGATCCTTATCAAATTTCTCTTCCCATTCTCTAATTTTTATATATTCGATTTCTTTTTCTTTTTCTTCCTCTTCTCTCAATCTTTTTAATTCTCTATTTTTACGTCTTTGTTCTCTAAGATCTCTCTGATATAGTTCTTCCTCTCTTACTTTTAAGTCAATATCTTTTCTATTTTGTTCCTCCTCTCGTATTTTTAATTTTTTTTCTTTTTCTCTTAATTCTTTTGCGACAAGAACTAATTCTTCATCTTTTCTAACTAATCTTTCGCTCTCAACTTTTTGTTTTTCATCTTTTAATTTTATTTCTTTTTCCTTTAATCTTATTTCATCTTCAGTTGCTTTTAGTTTATTACTTTCTTTGATTAATTTGTCTTCCCAAATCTTTAATTCTTTTTTTTCTTTAAAAAAAGAATTTCTTTCCTCAAGTTTTTGTAATTTTATTGCCCTAATTTTACTTTGTTCTTTATTTTTTTTATAATTTGATATTGCAGAGGTAATAGATTTTGTAGTAAAGGAAGCAATCCTTGACAGTCCATGCTTTTCTTTACTTACTCTAGTTCGCGACTTTTTTTTTGTTTTCATTTTATAAAAACATTATTTCACTAGAGAAATAATTATTATTCAATAAAAATTTTAAAATTATTGTTTAAAAATTATGCTTTAAAAGTTACAACCTGTGAGAGATAATTGAATGAGCTAATTATCTGTTTTAACCTGTTCATCTTCTTTTTTATATTTTACACCTTTTCTCTCAAGTATTTCCTTAACCTTATCAGAATAAGGCTCTTCAATGTGTTCTGTTGATGGATTTAGCTCAATACCAGCTGGAGTAATTGTTTGGGGCATCGCTACAAACTGAGAATCGGGATTTTCAACAGTTTTTCTTACTTTCATTCTGTACATACCAAAAAGACCAATCACAGAGTGAAAAAAAAATAAAAAAACAAAAAATCCATTTGGACCAACCAAATCCATGAATATTGAACATAAAAATGGACCACTCATCGCACCTAAACCAAATACAAACTGGAGACCCGCACCAGCAGCTACAAATTTTTCTTTTGGAATGAAATCATTAGTGTGTGCTAAGATTAAAGAAAACATCGGCAAACTACAAAATGAAAAAAGAACCAAAAAAATATAGAACCAAGTTTTACTTGTTGCTAGTCCACCTGGTAAATACATCTGTCTAGTAACTAAAATTGTTATAATTGCAAAAGCTGCCGCACCGAAACTAGCGAAAACTATTACTTTTCTTCGATCATACATATCTGATATTTTTCCTACTGGAAATTGAGAAACAGCTCCAGATATAGCCAACAGAAAAGTTACAATTGAAATTTCTAATATCGTAAAATTCATAGAGGTTGCATACACAGCTAATAGGGTAAAAAGTGCAGCCTGTATTGTTCCATAAAAAAAGGAGCTCACCATTCCAAAAGGTGATGATACATACAGATCTTTGAGTGTCATAACTTTAATTCTTTTAAATGTTGGTGGTTTTTTCTTAGTCAGCAAAATAGGAATTAATGCAATTGATGTAATTACAGAAACTAGAATAAAGGGTTCAAAATTTAGAGGACTACTAAAGTTTAGTAAAAACATCCCAATCCCCATTGTACCATACAATATGACCATATAGATTGACAAAACACTTCCTCTATTTTTATTACTTGATCTATCGTTAAGCCAGCTTTCAGCAACAGTGTAGATACAAACCATACTTATCCCAGTAAGAACTCTTAAAAAAAACCACACCAAAGGACTGACAATTATCGAGTGCATTAAAATGACCAAAGATGACAATGATGCAAATGCTGCAAAAACTCTTATATGCCCAACTCTTGATATAATATTGGGAATAGTTGCTGCACCTATAAAATATCCAACAAAATACCCCGACATCATGAAACCAGTAGATGTTAAACTAAATTCTTCTTGCACTGCTCTTACTCCTAAGAGAGAACCTTGAAAGCCATAGGCCATCATAATACATCCCATACCCAAAAATAGTGCCCAAGAATTTTTCAAAACTTTGTTCATAAGAAGCTGTAACTATTCGCGATGTATTATTAAATCAAGTCTTAATTGTGACAAGTTTAGTTTTTTCTTAATTTTAAAAATGAATGTATTGCAATGGTAGTAATTATAATTGCTCCACCTTGGAGTGTTTCTACGCTAGGTTGCTCATTAATAATAACCCAGACCCAAACAGGGCCAATAATAGTCTCTAGTAGAAAAAAAAGATTAACTTCAGCCGCAGGTATAAATCTTGGGGCTATAGTCACTAGTACAAATGGTATTGCAACACACAAAATACACATCAGAGGAACAATAAATAAATCTTTATCTATAAGTGTAAAACTCTCAATAAAAAACAAGGCAAAAGAAGCAACAAATAATTTACCTACTACAGCAGCAGGTACTAAGTTTTTGGTTTTAGCAGATCTAATTGTTATAGCGCCTACAGCCAAACCAAGAGCAGTTACAAAACCTAAAATATCTCCATAAAAATTACCAATCTTTAGAGAGTCGAAAAAAATATAAACTATTGCAATAAAAGTTATTATTATTGAAATCAATGTTTTGCGATCAGGTGGCTCTTTTAAAAAAATAGAACCAAGAATTGCAGATAACATTGGAGCAGTAGCGATCATAACAAGAGTGTTTGCAACATTCGTATTTTGAATTGAAACAACGAAAGTAATATTTGTTATACTAAAAGTTACGATATAAATTATCCCGTGAAAACCAGAGTTAAAAAGAATCTTAAAAAAATTTAATTTGTAAATTAACAACATACCAAAAAAAACGGTAAAAAAAGGTATGATACCTCGATAAAAAACTAGGCCCCAAGTATCAAGATTTGAAAGTCTTATAAATAATGAGTCTGGTGTAATAAACATTACAGCTACAAAAGCAAGCAAGGAGCCTTTTTGCTGATCAGTCAAACTTTTCACGCTTTTAGCTCTTTCCAAAAAGTTTTAGCAAGATTAATTTTTGAAAGATCGTAATATGTTTTTAACCCAGTAGGAGAGGTAACATTGATATCTCCATTAAGTTTTTGATCAATAAAGTCGATACCAGCAAAAAAAATATTCTTTTTTTTTAAATCTTTTCCAACAATATTTGATATTTTCTTTTCACTTCTTGTTAAATTTGTATTCACTGGCCTAGCACCTTTACTCATATTACTCAAAAAAGAGCCTTTTCTAGGAACTCTAGATATAGCTCCACATACCTTACCATTAATTATAAACACCCTTTTATCGCCATTTTTAATCTTAGGTAAAAATTTTTGACACATGACATATCCATGTCTTTTTAATAATTTACTTATAAATTTAGATCTAAAAATTTTGATAAGATGAATATCGTTACCACCGAAACTGTGAATTGGTTTTATAACAATTTTCTTATTTCTATTAAAAAAACTTCTAATTTCATGAATATCCTGAGTAAATATTGTTTTTGGCATAAACTTTTGAAAGTTAGTGGAATAGAGTTTTTCAGAAACATTTCTAACTGAAGTTGGGTCATTAATAATTTTAACATTATTCTTAATTGTATCTAAAATAAAAGTTGATGAAATATATTCTAGGTTAAAAGGAGGATCTTGCCTAATTAATACAAATTTACACTTAGAAAGATCCAATTTTTTACTTTTTAAGATTTTAAAAAATTTTTTTTTTTTATATTTAAATTTAATAAAAAAACCATTTGCCAAAACTTTTGAGTTTATTATTGATAAATTTTTTGGCTCATAATAGAAAATTTTATAATTTTTTTTTTGTATCTCATTTGCTAAAAATATAGTTGTATCTGTTAGAGGGTTGAGATTTTTTGGATGGTTTCCTTGAATAGCAACTATTTTATTTGTCATATAATTCATTTAAATCTTCATTTTTAGAAAATTTACTTATCATATGATCAGCATTTGTTGTTCTATTATTGATGATTTTTTTTAAATGGTTTAAGAATATAATTTCATTCCTCCCACCTTTGTTAAGAATGTCCCTTTTTTCGAGTCCTTTTTTTGATAAGTCTAATAAAGTTGATGACCAATAAAAAAGATCTTTACCCATTAATTGGGTATTGAAACCTTTATGAGGTGCTTCTAAATAAGCATTAATGATTTTATCTTTATCCCATTTAGAGACTAGTTCGTAAACTTCATTCAGATTTCCGTAAAGTATGCCAACAAAAAAGGCTGGACCTGAACACAAACAATCCCATCCGCAGGTATCCATAGACCTCACTTCTATATATTTTTTTAATCTATTTTCTGTAAATATCGTGCTTAAATGAGTAGACAAATCTTTTTGAGAGGGAAGTCTGTTATTAATTTCATTTATTTCTCCATTCATAAAATGACTAAATTTATAATGTTTGCCGGAAATATATCTTAATCCATCTTGAATAAATAAAATTGGAAAGTTGATTATGAAATCAGCATATTTCTCAAAATCTAAATCATCAAAAAATATTTTTGGCAATCCTCCCCTCGAGGTATTTTGCCAAACTTTAGATCGATAAGATAAGTATCTTGTTTGTTTTTTTTCGACTATAGAAGAATTAGCAAATAATGCTATTGAGATCGGGACTATTGAATTAACAATTTTAAATTTTTTAATAAAATCTTCCTCTGAACTGTAGTCTAAATTTATCTGAGTCCCACAAGTTCTATACATCATATCCAAACTTAAGCTACCTCCTAGAGGCATATCCTTGGTCATTAATCTATACCTTTGCTTAGGATTATTTGGTATTTCATTAAGTTTAGAGATTGGATCGAACCCAGCACTAACAATATTAATTCCAAGTTTTTTTGTAACTTGTCTTAATTCAAATAAATAATCATGAGACTCTGCACAACCCTCATGAATGTTGTTAAGCTTATCACCAGATAGCTCTATTTGATTACCAGGTTCTAAAGTGATATTTTTTCCACCCTTATTAAGACCTATGATGTTATCCTGTTCAAAAATTGGGTTCCAGCCAAATTCAATAAGAGCTGAAAACATCTCTTTTGTTTTTAGATAATCTAATCTTTTATTAGTTTTATCATCGAATAAAAATTTTTCATGTTCAATTCCGATTTTAAAATTTTTAGATTCTTTAAAACCTGATTTAAAATACTTAATTATCTCATCTTTTGTATCAATCATGTAAATTTTAGTTAATATTTTATTTTAAATTTAAATTAATGAATATGGTTTTCTTGAAAAAATTTTTTTTACCATTGGTTTAAAAAAATCAAGTGGAAGAGATTTATAATTGGGGTCAAATGAATTTTGATCGTATTTCTCACAAAAGTCTATAGTTGCTTGGTAGTATTTGTGTCCCTTATATTTATCTCTTTTATTTTTATCTCCACCTAAATGGTGAGCATAATAAAACATTTGGAATTCCCCATGTTTTTCAACTATCCAATGTGTTCTTTCTGATACATAAGGTTTCAATATTGCAGCAGCATATTCAGAGTGATTCATTGGAGCAAGTTCATCCCCAATATCATGTAACAAAGCAGCTACAACCATTTCTTCACTCTCCCCATTATTATATGCTCTAGTTGCACTTTGAAGAGAATGTTCCAACCTTGAAATTTGGTAACCTTCTAGTGTCTCGGTTAAACTTGACATAAATTTTATTATTCTATCCGCTGTTTTACTAGCAAAATTTTTTTCATGTCTATCTAAAAAAAGATAATCATCTTTTGTCCCATTTTTCATTTCTGTAAAACTAACTTTTTTCATAAATTAATTATTTGATGCTGAACTTAGCAATGAAAGTTGTGTAATCTTATTATCTCCGAGTTCATCAACTGGTTTTACTGGATAATCACCAGTAAAATAATGGTCTGTCAATTGAGGATAAGTATCATTCCTTTTATCAAAACCTATAGCTCTATAAAGTCCATCAATTGATAAAAAAGTTAAGGTTTTAGCACCAATATATGTGCGAATTTCATCAGTAGTTTTATTTGCTGCGAGTAATTCTTTCTTCGTAGGTGTATCGACTCCATAAAAATCTGGAAACTTTATTTCAGGACAAGCAATTTTCATATGAACTTCTTTTGCACCCGCGTCATAGAGCATTTTTATTATCTTATGAGAAGTAGTTCCTCTAACTAAAGAGTCATCCACGAGAATTATCTTTTTATTTTTAATAGTGGATTGGTTCGCATTTAATTTTAATTTTACCCCTAAACTTCTTATTTTTTGAATTGGCTCTATAAAAGTTCTACCAACATAATGATTTCTTGTGAGACCTAATTCAAAATTTAAACCAAGATACTGAGCAAAACCTAGAGCTGCAGCATTACCAGAATCTGGAACTGGAACAACTATATCTGCTTTTAAATTGCTTTCTTTGGCCAACTCTTTACCAAGATTTTTTCGATATTCGTAAGCACTCTTACCATTTAAAATACTATCAGGTCTTGAAAAGTAGATATATTCAAAAACACATGGTCTTATTTTTCTAGGAGGAAAAGGTTTAATACTTTGAATCTTATTATCTTCGATTAAAACGATTTCTCCATTGTCAACCTCTCTTACAAATTTCGCACCAATTATATCCAAAGCACAAGTCTCTGACGAAAGAACATAACTATTATTTAGCTTGCCAATTACAAGCGGTCTTATCCCATATGGATCTCTCACACCTACCAATGAAGTCTGAGTTAACATGACTAGAGAGTAACCTCCTTGGATTTGAAATATTGCGTCTACAATTTTATCGATAGTTTTTTTTCTTTTTGATCTTGCTATCAATTGAACGATAGTTTCAGTATCTGATGTTGTGTAAAAAATAGCGCCTTCATCGACTAATTTTTTTCTTAATGAAATTGAGTTTGTAAGATTACCGTTGTGAGCAACACCAATACCACCTGCATTGGTATCGGCAAAAAAAGGTTGTATATTTCGTAAAGTATTTTCACCAGTGGTGCTATATCTATTATGCCCGATTGCATAATTTCCTTTTAATCTATTTAATATCTTTTCTTTATTAAAGTTATCTCCAACTAAACCGAATCTTTTTTCTGAAAAATAATGTGATCCATCAAATGATACTATTCCACAACCTTCTTGACCTCTATGTTGTAGTGCATGCAAACCTAAAGCAGTTAGAGCTGCAGCATCTTTGCTATCACTTATACCAAAAACTCCACATTCCTCTTTAAGTTTTGGATTAAAGTTCTTTAATTTTTTCTTTAGAGTCTTGATAAGTTTTTTCATCTGGAAATTCTTTTAATAAATAATTACTACCTTTTTTCAAATATGGAAAGATGTATGATTTATTGTGATTTATGGGCCATTTATCATGATTATAAACAATATGTACTGTAGAAAATATACAAACAGCGATTATGTAAGATCTTACGAATCCAAAAAAAAAACCGAATATTGTGTCTAAATTTCCAAGCCCTGTATATTTAACAGCTTTGCTAATCCCTTTATTAATCAATAAGATAAAGAATATTACAATTATAAAGATACTTATACCTAGAACAATATCTAAAATATATTCATTATCTATAATATCTTTAACATAAGGTTTAATTCTTGGAAAAATAATTAAAGTTAAGACGTATGCTAATAACCATTTGGCCATAGCCAACACACTTAATATAAAACCTTTTATATAGCATTTGACTAAGGATAATATTGTTATTATTAAGTAAATCAAATCTAAAACTGATATTGAATTATAAAACTCTCTTAAAATTTCCATTTTAAATTTTATTTTTCAAAAGGTTTAATCAATAAGATTAAGGATGGTAAAAGAGTTAAAACAGATATCATCGCAAGCAACATCGCAATTCCAGTAAAAATACCAAAATAAATAGTAGGAATAAAATTAGATAAAATTAAGATCGAAAAACCAAAAACAATGGTGATTGATGTATTTAAAATTGCCTTACCAACTGTTGAATGACAGACTTCGACTGTTTCATTGTAGTCATTCAGATTGTTATATTCTTCTTTAAAACGATAAATATAGTGGATACTATTATCAACAGCTATTCCTATAGTTATAGCTGCTATTGTAATTGTCATCATATCTAAAGGAATACCAAGTAGGCCAATAATTCCCAAGATAAAAAAAGCTGCTATAAAATTCGGAACCACACCAATCAGTGAGAGTTTTATATTTTTAAAAAGAATTAGAAACATCACAAAAATACCAATCATAACAAATCCAAGGGTCAAAATTTGTGATTTGAATAGACTTTGAAGTAAATTATTAAATAAAATTAAAACTCCAGCAAGTTTAAACTCTTTTTTTTCAAGTCCTAATTTTTTTTGTAAGTCATCATTTATTTTGTTTATTAAATCATTTCTTCTCAAGTCTTTTTTAGAGTCTATAATTCTGAGATTTATTCTGGCTTCATTATCTTTTATAGAAATATATGGATCGACAATTTCTGTTCTAATACTTTCAGGAATTTTTGAATAAAGAACTCCCATTTCTAAAGTTCCCAATGGTTTATTATTATTAAGCAAAGTTGCAACATCAATAATTGAAGAAAAAGATAAAACCTTACCAATCTCTGGTAGGCTATCTAAATAATTGTGAACTGATGCAATCTTATTAATCTTATCTTTTGTGAACCAATATTTTTTTTCGTCTTCTTCATTATTTTCATTTTCCCAATCTTCGAATTCATCGTCGCTAGTCTCAGTTTGTTTTTTTGGGAATTTCAAAATTACTTCTAGCGGTGTGGTACCACCTAATTTTTCATCAATAAGTTTCATACCTTTGTAAATTTCAGTCTTTTTACTAAAATAATTTATGAAACTATTTTCAACCTCAAGACGGCTAATGCCCATGATACTAAATAAAATAATAATTCCAGTTAGGACAAAAATTGACTTTTGATAATCTCGTGAAAGCTTTGAAAGTAAAGATGTAATTTTAGATTTTTCATATTTAATAAAAGAAACATTTTTTTTTGGTACAAAATTAATAAGGGTTGGTAGCAGTGTAAATGTAATACAAAATGAGATCACCAAACCCATTGTCATCATCCAGCCAAAATCTATTATAGGTTTTATTTCACTAAAAATTAAAGACAAGAAGGCTATAATTGTTGTCATTACAGTATATAAGATTGGCCAAAACATTTTCTCAGTAGTTAAAATCAAAAGACCTAAAATATTTTTATCTGGAAAATTTTCTTTTAGTTGTAAAAAACGTGTGCTCATATGAATATTCATTGCCATAGTCAAAATTAACATTAGTGCAATAAAATTTGAGGATATAACTGTTACTTTCCATCCTAGCAAGCCGAGCAAACCTGTCATTATTATTACTGAGAAAAAGCAGCTGCTTATTGGAACTAGTATCCAAATTAATTTTCTAAAGATATACCATAGTGTTGCAATTATAAATAAAAGAACACCTAATCCAAAAACAACTATATCGCTTTTAATAAATGTCATCATATCATCTGCAATCATAGGTATACCACCCAAGTGGATCTTGCCTATATTTTCATAACTTTTTATTACATCTCTTATTTCAATAATATTTTTATGATTTTGTTTTTTTATTTGGTCTTTATAAATTTCAATTTCCTCTTTTGATTTATTTTTAATATCATCTAAAGGCTTATTTTTTTTTAAATAAACAATGATTCCACTAGTTTTGCCATCTTCACTAATTACGAAATTTCTAAATACTGGACTGCTAATTATTTCTCTAAAACCCCTCTCTCTGTTAACATCTTCATCTTTGAGAGTTTTAAAATTTTCTAGTCTTTCTTGTAAAGGAGCCTCTGAATTATTTAATAAGGGAATGTCTAATAAAGTAACTGCGCTGTGTACCCACTCTAAACTTTGAATTTTATACTTTAAACTTAAGAGGTTATTTATCGAGGTATCTGTAATCATACCCTCATTAGGTGTGTAGGTTAAAACTAAAAATTCTTTTGATCCATACCGTTTATTCAACTCTTGAAGATATTCAAGATCAGGATCACCCTCAATTAATAAAGTCTCAGATGAGGCATCTAATCTAAAGTCTTTAGAGTGGTATCCAAAACTTAATAAAGCTATTACTAAAAACGTAAATATTAACTTTGGGTTTTTTAGTATAAAATTTTGATAAAAATGGGTGAACATTAACCCTATTTATATTTTAATTTAAGTATTTTGAGTATCTTTAAATTTGGTAAACATAGCCTCAAACTCAAGCATAATATTTCCAGTTGGCCCATGTCTTTGTTTACCAATAATGATTTCTGCCAAATTAGATACTTCATTCATTTTAGCTTGCCACTCAGCATGTTCAACCGTTGCAGGTCTTGGTTCTTGTCTTTCTAAATAATATGCTTCTCTGTAAACAAACATAACAACATCTGCATCTTGCTCAATAGAGCCAGATTCTCTCAAATCAGCTAATTGAGGTTTTTTTTGATCTCTTTGCTCTACAGCTCTTGAAAGTTGTGATAAAGCAACAACAGGGACAGAAAGCTCTTTGGCTATTGCTTTTAAACCCTGTGTTATTTCTGATATTTCCTGAACTCTACCATCTTTGTTATTTATTGACCCTCTCATTAGCTGAATATAGTCTACAACTATCATTTCTAGACCAAATAACCTTTTTATTCTCCTAGCTCTATTGCTCATAGCCGCAATACTTATTGCC
Source organism: uncultured Pelagibacteraceae bacterium (assembly GCA_902539145.1). Lineage (GTDB taxonomy): Bacteria > Pseudomonadota > Alphaproteobacteria > Pelagibacterales > Pelagibacteraceae > Pelagibacter. Next base: position 13,247 of record CACBHX010000007.1, read on the forward strand.
GGTGTTTCGTCAATATAGAGGGGGAGCTCAGTAATATTTTTTGAAGTTTCAATAAATTTGTCAAATTGTTCGTCAGAAATTCTTCCTCGTCTAATATCATTTGACTTTATCCTGGACTGTTCGGCGAGTATTCTAGTTGATAATTGTTCTGAAGACATTTCTAATGAAAAAAAAGCAACTGAAGACTTCCTCTGACTTTCTTGTAGTTTTTGAGCTGCATTAAAAGCTATATTTGTTGCCAAAGCAGTTTTACCCATCGATGGTCTACCTGCTATGATAATTAAATCAGATTGATGTAGTCCACCCAGTCTGTCATCTAAATCTCTCAAACCGGTTGGTACTCCAACGATTCCTTCCTCATTTTTATATGCAGCGGATGCCATATCAATTGTCTTTTTCATCGCCTCATCAAATTTAACTAATGACGAATTAAAAGATCCCTTCTCAGCCAAGTCAAATAATAACCTCTCGGAATTCTCAATAATATTTTGCCCACTAATATTAAGATCATTTATTTGAGCAGTATCAATAGTCTGCTCTGATATTTTGATTAGTTCTCTCCTTACAAACATATCATAAATTATTTTTGAATATTCAGTTGCTTGCCTTGTAGAAGTTGAAAATTTAGTAATTTTAACTAGATATTCTGGTATATTAATATCATCTTTATCAGCATCAAAATAATTTTTAAGTGTTATTGGATTTGCTAACATTCCCTTATAGATTAAGTTTTCAATTGCACTAAAAATTTTTTGGTGCATTGGGTCATAAAAATTTGTGCTAGATATTATTATATTTATGTCATCAAATATTTCATTGGATACTAATATTGATCCTATTACAGACTGTTCAGCTTCTATATTGTTTGGTAATTCTTTGAAGGTATTTTTGAGAACACTCAAGTTTTTTTCCATTAAGAAGTATAGCAAATATCACAATATTTTTTTTTTTAATATTTGCTGGGGAAAAAATTGTATAATTATTGAATTGTTTCTGATGAAGAGACATTTACAACTATATCTGCATCAACTTCTGGGTGTAAACTTATTTTTACTTTAAATTTTCCAATCGATTTAATATCTTTAAGTGGCTGTATCATCGAGGGCTTTATTTCTTGGTCATCCTTTTCTTTAATTAATTTTGAAATTTCAGTTGGTTTTATGGAACCATATAATTCATTATTTTCAGTGCACAATCTCTCAATTTTATACTCTTTTTTATTAATTTTTTCTGAAATTTTTTTTGCTTCTTGTTTTTTTTCGTTATCTTTCTTTGAAAGCTCAGATTTAATTTTTTCTACTTTAGTGACATTTTCTTTTGATGCATATAAAGCTTTTTTGTTTGCTATAAGAAAATTTCTAGCAAATCCTCTTTTCACATCTATAATATCGCCTATAGAGCCAACTTTTTTTAAGTTTTCTAGCAAAATTACTTTCATATTAAATTAGCGCTAAATTTCTTGCTCTTTTTATTGATAATGAGAGCTCTCTTTGCTTTTTTTGACTAACATTAGTAATACGGGATGGGAGTATCTTACCATTTTCTGATGTATATTTTTTTAATAATTTTATATTTTTATAATCTATAATCGGAGCTCCTTTTATAGATAGGGGACAACTTTTTTTAAACTTATATTTGTTCGGTTGAAAAATACTAAGTTTAGCAAAATTACTTTGTTTATTTTTTTTATTTCCTTGTTGTCTTTTTGGCATAATAAGTCTATTTATTTTTCTTTTTCAAAATCGTCTTTTTTGTTAAAATAATTTGTTTTTAGATCAAACTCTTTAACTCTTACAGTTAGATATCTCAAAAGTTTTTTATCAATAGATTCATTTTTTTCTAATTCTTCTATTGCTTTACCATTACACTTAATCTTAAAATGTATATAGCTACCTTTTCTGTTCTTCTTGATTAAATATGAAAGATTTAGTAATCCCCAGTTTTCAGTTTTTACTATTTCTCCGTCATTTTTATTAACAATTTTTGAATACTTTTCTATTAATTGTTTTATATCGCTGGGTGAAGCGTCTTGTCTTGCTATAATTGTATGTTCGTATAAATTCATTAAAACTTTTTAAAAAAATGAGGATATACTATTATAAATCTTTAATTACAATAGTTAAAAAGTTTAAAAAATAGGTTTTTTTTATGTTTTCAGTAATTTTTCCTGGTCAAGGATCTCAATTAGTTGGTATGGGAAAAGAATTTTTTGATAAGTATGATTTAGTAAAGAAATTGTTCAAAGAAGCAGACGATGTTTTAGGGTTTAAAATATCAAAAATAATTCTAGATGGGCCAAAAGAAAAACTAGATTTAACTATTAATACACAACCAGCAATATTTTTAATTAGTTTCTCAATTTATAAATTAATTACTCAAGAGTTTGAAAAGGACTTAACGAAAGCAAAATATTTTGCTGGCCATTCACTAGGTGAATATTCGGCATTATCAGCAGCTGGTTATCTAAATTTTTCCGACACATTGAAACTTTTAAGAACTAGAGGTGATGCAATGCAAAACTCTGTACCAGAGGGAGAAGGGGGTATGTTAGCAGTATTGGGTTCTACGGTTAATGAAATAGAAAAAATTTTAGATGAAATGAATATTAAATCAAATATTCAAATTGCCAATGATAACTCTGAGAGCCAACTTGTCTTAAGTGGAAAGATAAATGATTTAGACAGATTTTCAAAAATTCTTAAATTGAAAAATATCAAAAATTTAAAGCTACCAGTTAGTGCACCTTTCCATTGTAAATTGATGAGTAAGGCTAAAGAAATAATGAGAAAACAAATAGAAGAATTAACTTTTAATGATGGCAAAAACATATTGATATCAAACGTTACGGCAGATGAAATCATAGGAAAAAATGATTTAAAAAAGTTATTAGTTGATCAAATTGAAAATAGAGTTAGATGGAGAGAAAGTGTTATAAATATGACTAATAAGGGTGTAGATCATTTTATTGAAATTGGCCCTGGTAAGGTTTTATCAGGCTTAGTAAAAAGAATTAATAAAGATGTAAAAATCAATACAATTAACAATGAGAGTGATATAATAGAGTTAAATATATGAATGTATTAAAAGAAAAGAATATCATTGTAACAGGAGCATCGGGTGGAATAGGGAATTCAATTGTAAAAAAACTCTACGAAAATGGAGCTAATATACTTGCAACAGGAACAAAAAAAGAAAAGCTTGAGGATTTGAAATCAAAATTTAATAATATCAAGATTTTAAGCTTTGATATTTCTCAAAGTAACCTAATTGAAGACTTTGTTGAAAATGCCACAAAAGCATTAGGTGGTAATTTGTATAGTATAATCAATAATGCTGGAATAACTAAAGATAATTTAGCGATTAGGATGAGTTTTGATGAGTGGAAAAAAGTGATTGAAATAAATTTAACTTCAACATTTTTGTTGAGCAAATCAGCAATTAAAAGAATGTTAAAAAATAAAAAAGGTAAAGTTATTAATATAACTTCTGTAGTTGGACATACCGGTAATCTTGGTCAAGCTAATTATACAGCAGCAAAAGCTGGAATAGTCGGAATGTCAAAATCATTAGCTATTGAATACGCAAAAAAAAATATCAATATAAACTGTATCTCACCTGGCTTTATAAAAACCAGTATGACGGAAAAAATAGACTCAAAATATAAAGATTTAATAATCTCAAAAATTCCATCTGCAAGATTAGGTGAGCCAGAGGACGTAGCAAATGCTGTTCTTTTTTTGGCCTCTGATCAGTCTGATTATATTAACGGTGAAACTTTACATGTTAATGGAGGCATGTATATGGCTTGACAAAATAGGTATATAAACTATTAAGAATTTAAAACAATAAAGGATCAAAATGTCAGAAGATGTTTCAAGTAAAGTAAAAAAAATAGTTGCAGATCACTTAGGTATTGACGAGGCTAAAGTAACAGAAGAATCAAGTTTTATTGATGATTTAGGTGCAGACAGTTTAGATACTGTAGAGTTAGTCATGGCCTTTGAGGAAGAGTTTGGTTCAGAGATTTCCGATAGTGAAGCTGAAAAAATTTTAACAGTTGGAGACGCTGTTAAATTTATAGAGGGAAAAGCTAACTAACAGTTAATGTCCACAAATAAAGATGGGGTAATGATAATTCTTTCATCTCCCTCTGGAGCTGGAAAAACAACGTTAGTTGGATTATTATCTAAAAATCATAATTTTGAAATTTCCGTATCTCACACTACAAGAAAACCGAGACAGAATGAAATACATAATAAAGATTACTATTTTGTTAGTGAAGATGAATTTAAGAGACTAATTGGAAATGAGGAGTTTCTTGAATATGCTAAAGTTTTCAAAAATCTTTATGGAACAACTCGTACTCCAGTAATAGAAAAGTTAGATAAAGGAAAAAATGTTTTATTCGATATTGATTGGCAAGGTGCTGATCAAATAAAAAATAAAAGATTAGATTATAAACTAATTACTTTTTTTATCTTACCTCCAAGTAAAGAGGTTTTATTTCAAAGGTTATCAGATCGACATAGAGGGGATAAGGCTATGGTTGAGGAAAGAATGAATCAATTTAATCATGATGTGTTGCATTGGATAAATTATGATTATGTTGTAATTAATGATAAATTGAATAATTGCATTTCAAAGATTCTCAACTTAATTAATGCAGAGTTAAATAATGGTTCAAAAGATTATGACAAAGATTTCATTAGAAAACACGTAGAAAAATTAACCGCTTAGCTCTTCATATTCTTTAGCTAATTTGTAATATGTAATTAAATCTAAGTTTTGTGGACGTAAGTTTAAATTTAATTTTAATTTTTTTTGAATTTCTATATTTCCATTGAACAATTGATTAAAAGGCCTTTTAATCATTTTTCTTCTATGATTGAAAAAAATTCTTGTAACTAATTCAATATTTTTTGGATTATTAATTCTAAAAAATTTACTTTTTGGAGTAAAAATTAATAAAGAACTATCTACCTTTGGTTTTGGAGAAAAAGAGGATGGCCGGATATCACAGATCTTTTCAATGTCTAATTTCCATTTTGCTAATATTGCTAGTCTTCCATAGTTAGATGTATTTACATTAGCTAAAATTCTTTCTGCAACTTCTTTTTGAAACATTAATACTAGTTTTTCAAACCAATAATCTTTGTTACCTAATTTTATGATCCATTTACATAGTATTTCAGTAGAAATATTATATGGTAAATTACCAAAAACAATTAATTTATTCTGAGTTAATTCTTTTTCATTTATTTTTAGTATATCGTCATTAATTATTTCTACCTGATTTTGAAATTTTCTTTGCAGATCTAAAACAAGTTTTTGATCTTTTTCTACTATAAAAAATTCTTTAGGATTTTTTTTTAAAATAAATGATGTTAAATTTCCAGTTCCAGGACCCACCTCAAGAATAGACTTGTCTTTGATAACTGTAACATTTGTAATTTTTTTTAAGATTTTATTATCAATTAAAAAGTTTTGACCTAAGCTTTTTTTTGCTTTAATCACTTTACTCTTTCAAGAAAAGAAATAGCCCTAAATAAACTTAAAGAGCTTGATACATTTTTACCTATCATTTGCTCATTTGGTCCATGGTCAGGTGAAACTCTTAAAAAAGGTAAACCCAATGTAATATTAATGGCGTCGTATTCAAAAATAGTTTTCATAGGTGTCAGCACCTGATCATGATACATGCCTAGAACTACATCAAATCTTTCTCTATTTTTCTTTAAAAAAATTGTATCTGCAGGAAATGGTCCAGATACCCGGAATTTACGCTTAATTAAATTTTTAATAGTAGGCTTTAAAATTTTTTCATCTTCATTAAACTTATCAATACTCTCACAATGTGGATTAAGACCAGTAACTGCTATTTTAGGTTTATAATGAAAGTATGTTTTATAAAATTCATCAATTAACAAAACCTTTTCAGAAATTAACTTCTTATTAATTGTTTTAGAGACATTTTTCAAAGGTAAGTGTGTTGTTACAGGGCTAACTGAGAGTTCTTTGTTGAAAATTAACATTGCAACTTTACTTTTTTTAAACTTTTTAGCAAAAAATTCTGTGATACCTAAAAAGTCTTTTTTTAAAAAATTTTTTTTTGAAATTGGACCGTTAATTAGTTTATTAGAAATATTAGATTTTATTAAAATTATAGCTATATCAAAACATTTTTTTATATATTCATTTGATTTGTTGCTAATTTTTTCAAAAGCTTTTTTTTGGTTATAATCAACGTTAATAAGATTAATTGAATTATTATTCAATCTGTAATCATTTATTTTTTTAAGATTTAAATGTTTTATATTTTTTTTGAAATTAAGCTTTTTCATTTGAAGTGAAAGAATTTTATAGGATGCAATTAAAATTAGAGGACTTCTAACTTTTTTATTTTTAAATACTTTAAATAAAATTTCGAAAAAAATACTATTTGGCTCTCCTGCTATTAATATTATTGGTTTATAATTCATTAATAACAATATCTTTTTTAACCTTGTTTAAAAAGATGGTAGAAAATTGGTTCAATTGCTCATTTGTTTTAACTTGAATAATTTTTTGTAATTCTTCATCTATTTGAATATTTCTTTTAGCAATTCTTTTTTCATTTAACCTAAGGACCAAGTAACCACCTGGTATTACTAAAGGTTTTGTAACATCACTTACATTTATTTTTTTGATTTCGTTTAAAATTTTCTTGTTTATGGAATTTTCTCCAACCCAACCAATATTACCACCTGAAGTAGAAGTTTCAGAAATACTATAAATTAATGCTGTATTTTCAAAACCATTTTCCTGTATCGCTTTTTTAATAATACTAAATTTCTCATCTATTCTTTGCTTTTCTTTTAAATCAAATACGATTTCAGATAGAAGATATTCAGTTTGATTTTCATTTTTTTGAATATCTTTTCTTAGTTTATTTTTATCTATTTTAATATTTTTTGAATATCTATCGTAAATGAACTGACTCCATATTGCGTTTAAGGTTAATTTATTTCTTATTAATTTTGGGTTTATATTATATTTTTTTATGTATTCATATATATCCTCAGTTTTTGTATATCCAGTGTTAGAATAACTTGAAATTAAAATTCTTTTGAAATCATCATCACTAATTTCAATTTTTTCAACTACTGGTACAAGAGTAATCTTCTTTATTTTATCTTTTATTAATGAATTTCTTGCAATCTCAAAAAGTTTTTTATTTTCCAAATTACTTATATTCTTATTTATTGATTTTAAGTAATTAATTTCATTAAAGATATCAATAGTTGTTATTAGTTCATTGTTAACCTTTAAAAGAATCTTATTTTCATTAGCTAATACTGGAAATTTCATCATAGATGAAAAAAAAATTAGTGTAATTGTAATTATAAAATTCATAGAAACTACTCTCATTATTGATCAATTTTTTGTTCAAAACTTGTCAGAGGTGTCAAAGTTATACTAAATAATAAATTTTCTGATGGTTTTAGATCTCTATCTTCGTAGTATGATTTGTTGTATTTGATACCTGCTATTAAGCAGTCATTTTTATACTCATAAATCAAATTATAATATTCTGTTAAATCAATTTTTCTATTTCGTCTTGTATTAAATGTTAGGTAGTTTTCATCATTTACTTTAAAAGAAGTTTTATTTTCAATTGTATTAGTGTCACCGATTGCCCCATTTTCCTCTATAAAGTTAAATGATGTATTTAAATTTTTATAAATTATTGATGTATTTAATGAATTATATTCCAAAGTATTAAAGTTGTTATCCATAATAAAATCATATGAAATATTTATAAAATCCGAAAGATTGTTTGAAATTGATCCAAAAATATTTGTTTCTTTATTTCCTATTCCACTTGATTGGGGTATAAATTTTTCGCTTTTATCTCTGTAAATAGTCGCAAGCTTTGCTTCAAAAAAACTATTGATATCATTTAGTTCTGTTTTTTTGTATTCTAAACCAAAAGTCAATGATCTCCCTTCCTCGAAGGAGTCATCTATTGCGAGCCTATTGATATCAAAAATACCATCTACATCTATCAATCTATCACTTGATGAATAATCTTTCATGTCACCAGGGTTAAATCTGATAGATGCCTTTGGGGTAAGATAGTTTATATGGGTGTTTGTTTGATTTATCATTGGTAAACTTGTATTGAGCTCAAAAATGCTCATAAGCTCCATCTGTGGACTAGATTTATACAAACTATCATTTTTTCCAATAGTATTTAGATTTTTGAAATAAATATTATATTTATTTTTAAGACCAAAATTCGTTATAATATCATTACTTTGAAAATTAAGATCATTAATTATTTTCGTTCTCAAATTATTAGTATTATTAAGATCGTTACTACCATTAGAACTAAAATTTATTGACCCATTTTCATAATCACTAAACACTTGTTTATCAAAATTATAATACGGTAATATGAATTGAAATCTATCTGAGCTCGATAAGTTTAGATCTTCAAATGATTGAATTCCAGTTACAAAGTTAAAATCATTGTTATTCAATATTAATTTTGCTTCAGAATTAAGCACATTATAATCTTCAGGAGTGGTTTTATTCTTAAATATGTTTCCATCAAAAATTTTTAAATATGTGTCATTTGAAACTTTTTTGAGCGATACAAATAGATCACTCTGACTAAAATTTTCCCAAGCTAAGTCTGCATTAAATTTTGCAAATAAATGCGTTAAACTGTTTTTTTTAACAGAAATAGATGATTTATATCCATCAACATAAGCAAAATCTACAATTCCAGACGAATTTTTATTTTTAACTCTAAACTCATTTTGAAACATCTTTATATCACTATCAAATATTGTTGGTCTGAATGTGAAATCTTTATTCTGAGAAATCACATGATAATATGGTAAATTAAAAGATGACCCCAAAATATTTGAATTATTTAAGTTTGGCTTCAAAAGACCAGATTGTCTTTTAACAGTTGGATCTGGATGAAAAAACTTTGGAAAATATAATACGGGAATATTGTAAATTTTAATTATTGCATCATCGTAGATAAGTTGTTTTTTATTTTTATCATGTGTTATTTCACTTGCTGTTACAACCCAAGGTGGACAATCAGTGTCATCATTACAACTCGTAAAAACTCCCTTTTTAACTTTTGTAATATTATTTTCACTTTCTGCTGATACACCTTTTAATCTAGGGTCATTTTTTAAATTATTGAATATATTTTTCTTTAAATTAATCTGCACATCTTTTGCAACAAAACTTCTTCTCTTAAAATCAAATATTCCACTTTCAAAAAATAATTTATCATTTTGTGGCAAATTATAATCTAAATTTATTAAGATATCTTCTCCTTTTAATAATTCATCACCAATAGAAAAACTAAACTTATTTAATTTAAGATGAGTTTTTTCATCATTGTCTATTATTGAAGAACTTTTATCTGAACTTAATATCTTTTTATTTCTTAAAAAAGTTACGTCAATAGAGTCAAAAATAAATCTTGAATTGAATTCACCTTTAGTTTTTCCTTTACTAAATATTTCCTCATTATTTTTTTCATAAGTGACATTATTTGACTTTATATTGAAATTGTTAATTGTATCTTTTATTATAACATTACCAGTAGCATTTATTACGTTTTCAATTTTTTTATAAATAAAATTATCAGCCTCTATTGCAATTCCATCATTAGTTAATATTTCCCCTCTATTTGAACCTATAATTTTATTTCCATTTTCTAAAATTTCTATTTCAGATACATTAAAATTAAATAGATCTTGTGCTTTAGATAATCCAATTAAGAAAAAATTAATTGAAAGAAATATTAGTATGAATGTGACTCTATTTTTCATTGAACCTTCTAATCATTAGAGAATTGACTACTGTTAATAAAATTATGGGCAATAAAACTGATATAAATAAATTAATTTTTTCAGTTTTTCCAAGAACATTAAAAAAATTAAAAAGATAGTATATTACTACCGAAAAAAATAGACCAATTGAAATTTTAAGAATTGAACTTTTCAGTTCTTTAGTACTCAACATAATAACACTTGAGAATATAGTCATTAGCACTAGATATACTGGAAAAGATACAAGTTTTAAAAGCTGAATATCAATATCTATTAAAGAATAATTTAAAGATTTATAATTTTTCCTTAATTCTAAAAGTTCCAATATTGATAACGAAGATAAGTTCGAGAACAAGTTTTGTATTATCAAATAATCAAAATTTGTAGTCATTTTTAAAACCTCAAGTTTTTGTTTTTCATTTTTTTCAAAAACTTCTGCTTCAAATATTGTCCAATTTTTATTAGTTATATCAATTTTTGGGCTCACTATATTCCTCTTGATTTCAAAATTATTATTAAATTCTGAGATATATGCATCAATTAAATAATTTTGATCAATTTTGAAAGAATTTATTATCAAAATTTTATTGTCAATTACATCTTTAATCCAAAGTCCATTTTTAGTAATTACTGCAAGATATTTTTCATCTGTAGTATAATTACTTTTAAGGTCTAGATAAAAATTTTTTAAACTTGATGAAAAACTATAAAACAATGTTATGATTAGTATTCCCAGAAAGAAACTAATAAAACTTATTATAAACAAAATTTTTGAATTTTTAAGACCTGAGTACTTAAAAATACTTAATTGGTTATTATTAAATAATGAGATGAAAAAAAGCTGAGTGGAAATGAGAAAAATGAAAGGGAACATTTCAAATATATAAGTAGGTGAGTTTAGAAGCGATAGATATATTGGAAAGTAGTTATTTACGTCTATATCTTTAAAAAAATCTAATTCACTTAATAGATTAAGTATAAAAATTAAACTTAACATTACTAATGAAACGTAAAAAAAAGAATTTAAATAA
>CACBHX010000008.1 GCA_902539145.1 uncultured Pelagibacteraceae bacterium
AAAACTTTGATTTTAAATATTTGATAATAATTGAAATTTTTTTTGTACTTTTAGTTCCACATTTAATTTGGTTGTTTGATAACGATTTTATAACTGTTTCATATGGCTTGAAAAGATCAGGGCTTGAGGAAACAGGAATTCTCAATCATGTAAAATATCCAATAACTTTTTTATTAAAACAAATTGGAATACTTATACCGTTTTTCTTTTTAATTTGGTTATTGATAAAAAAAATTGAAATAAAATTCAATTTTAATGATAGGAAGTTTCTTTTTTTATTATCTATAAGTATTTTACCTATTTTTTTAATATTTATTACTTCAGTTGTTACAGGATCTAAAATTAGAACAATGTGGATGACACCTTTTTATTTACCTCTTGGAATATTTTCTGTCTATTTATTTAGGTCTCAAATTAATCTTAAAAAGATAAATTCGTTTTTAGTTGGTTTTTTATTTTTGTTTTTTTTATCCCCAAGCCTGTACGCATACGTTTCTATAACAAAAACTGATAAAAGAACTGATTATCCTGGCAAGGAGATCGCAGCCAAGGTTCAATTTACCTGGGAACAAGATTTTGAAAAAGAAATTGAGTTTGTCACAGGAGATGAGTGGAAGGCAGGCAATTTATCTTATCACTTAAAATCACGACCAAGGTGGGAAGGGTTTACTAAAAAAGAAATTTTAAATAAATCAAGTCAATTTATTTGTTTAGATGATATTTGTTTAGGGAGATATTAAAAAACTATGAAAGTAAAAATTATAATCCCTATTTATAACGATTGGCAGTCAGTGTTTAAACTTTTTGAGGAAATTGATAATTTAAAAATAGATAAAAATTTTGAGATATCTATTATTGTTGTTAACGATGCCTCAAACCATGATCGATCAAATGAGGAAATCAATTTTGATAATATTCAATCTATAAAGATTTTAAACATGAAAAAAAACCAAGGACATTCAAGATGTATAGCGACTGGACTAAAATATATTTTGGATAAAGATGAATTTGACTATGCAATACCAATGGATGGAGACGGTGAAGACAGACCAGAGGAAATAAAAAATTTTTTAGATCAAATTAAAGATACAGATAGTGTTACGGTTGTAGGAGAGAGAGTAAAAAGATCAGAGAGCTTATTATTTAAAATTTGTTATCAGTTACATAAGTTGGTAACTTTAACTTTTACTGGCAAATCAATAAAATTTGGAAACTTTACTTGTTTACCCAAAAAGACAGTCGAAAATATGATTAATGAAAAAGCCACTTGGAATAGTTTTTCTGGCTCTTTATCTAAAGTAGAAAAAAATTTTATAAAAGTACCATCGATCAGAGGAATTAGATATTTTGGACCATCTAAAATGAGTTTTTTAAACCTGATAAAACATTCTTTATCTATCATCAGTGTTTTTAAAAAAACTTTTTTAATACGTTCTGCATTATTTATAATTTTGTATATTTTACTTATTAAAAGTAATGCCTCTGTGATAACGGCATTACCTTTGCTACTCTTACTAATAGCAGTTTATGCTGTATCAAATTTAGCATTGAGAGAAAATATGGATGAATTTAAAAATTCTTTAAGCCAAATAGAGAGCATAGATAATATTAAATGAAAAAAAGAGATCTATATTACGAGCGTATACCAACTAGATTTTTCAGGGAAAATGTTAAATATCTGGGTAATATTTTAGGTAGAGTTATCAAAGAACAAGAAGGTCAAAAGTTTTTTGAATTAGTTGAAAAAGTTAGAAAATTATCAAAAGCTAACAAAATAAATTCTAAAAATAATCAAACTAATCAAAAAGTTATTAAAGCAATTAAAAAACTGAGCCCAAAAAATTCATTTAAATTAACAAGAGCATTCACACATTTTATGAATTTTATAAATTTGGCTGATTTAATTGATGCTTCTAGAAAGCTTAATGAATATGAAAATAGTAATAAGAAAACTTCAAACAACAACATATTTATAGAGGAAATATTTGAGGATCTCTTTAGAAATAAAAAGATTTCAGAAACAAAAATATACAATACCGCCAAAAACTTGAAAATTGGAATTGTATTGACTGCACACCCGACTGAAGTAAAGAGAAGAACTCTTATTCAAAAATATCATAATATTATTGAAATTCTTGAACAAAGAGATTTGCTTAAAAATTTTCCATCAAAATTAGTAGTTTTGGAGAAAAAACTTTTTGATGAGTTAACTATTATTTGGAATACGGATGATTTAAAAAGAATTAAACCATCTCCATTCGATGAAGCAAGATGGGGACTTGCAATAATTGAGGATAGTTTGTGGGATACAATTCCAAAAGTTTATAGAAGATTAAATTCAATTTTTGTGCAGAACATGAATAAAGGTTTGCCGAAAAATTTTAATCCTATTGAATTTGGATCTTGGATGGGAGGAGACCGCGATGGTAACCCTAATGTTACAGCTGATGTCACTAGAAAAGTAATTTTACTATCAAGATGGGAGGCTGCAAAGTTGTACGAGAAAGCACTTACCAAAATAATAAGATCTTATTCTATGGAAAAATGTTCGAAAAAAATTCTTAAAAGTGTAGGCACATCTTTTGAGCCTTATAGAGTTTTTTTAAGGCCTCTTAGAGATAAAATGAGGATCACACATAGATCGATAGAACAACATCTTGTTAATAAAAAACCTTTAAATCACAATAATTTATTGAGTTCTCGAGAGGAAATATTAAAGCCTTTAAGAGTTGTAAGAGAATCTTTAGAACAAAATCAAAATGAAAATCTTGCTAGTGGCGAATTATTAGATTTAATGCGAAGGGCAAAGTGTTTTGGTATTAATCTTGCAAGATTAGATATAAGACAAGAGTCTTCAAGGCATAGTCAGTTAATTAGTGAATATGTTAAAAAGAAATATAAAAGAAATTATTTAAAATTTAGTGAAAACGAAAAAATTAAATTTTTAAAAAAACAAATACTCTCTAAAAAAAATCAATTAAACAAATTTCAATTTTCAAATAGAGAAAATAAAGAAGTTTGGTCAACTTTTAAAATTTTAGCTAATGAACCTAGTGAATGTCTCGGAGCTTATGTAATATCAATGACTAATTCAGCTTCAGATTTGTTATCTGTAATATTTTTACAAAAAGAGGCCAATATTAAAAACAAGTTAAGAGTAGTCCCATTATTTGAGACTTTAGATGATTTAATTAATGCCAAAGAAATAATGGAGAAATTATTTTCTCAATCATGGTACAGAAAAGTTATTAAAAATCAGCAGGAGGTCATGATTGGTTATTCAGACTCAAGCAAAGATGCAGGCAAAATTTGTGCAAGTTGGCATCAGTATAAAGCTCAAGAGGAAATAATTAAATTGAGTAAAAAATATAATATTAATGTAACTTTTTTTCATGGAAGAGGTGGATCTCCTGGACGAGGAGGTGGCCCGATACAATCAACATTAAGATCACAACCTCCAAACTCTGTTAGAGGAAAAATAAGAATTACCGATCAAGGTGAAGTAATTCAACAAAAGTATGGTTATGAGCCTTTAGCAAAATATAATTTATGTAGTTACATAGGTGCAGTAACTGAAGCCACCTTAAAACCATCACCCGTTCCAAAAGCTAGTTGGAGATCTTTAATTGAAAAAATGTCAGAGATATCGAAAAATTCTTATAGAAAAAATATTAATCAAAGTTCTGATTTTATAAAATACTTTGAAACTGTTACGCCTCACAAAGCTCTTGGTAAACTTTCAATAGGTTCAAGGCCCTCAAAAAGAAAAAACATTGATACTATAAAAAGTTTACGAGCAATCCCTTGGGTGTTTGCTTGGACACAAATTAGACTTATGCTGCCTGCATGGCTTGGAAGTGCAGAAGCTTTAAGATATTCATATATAAAACAATTTAGAAAAACTTTATTTGACATGGAGAGAAACTGGCCATTTTTTAATTCAATGCTTGATATATTAGATATGGTGATTACTAAAGCAGATCCTGAAATATCAAAAATTTACGAAGAACATTTAGCAGATGAAAGTTTAAAGAGAGTTGGAAAAAAACTTAGATTTCAATTTGATGTTATAAAAAAACTAAATAAAAAAATTACGCCTAAAGAAATAATTGCTGCAAGAAAACAATTTAGAACATCAATAGGTGTAAGAAATATTTATTCTGAAGTTTTGAACATAGTTCAGCCTATCGCGATAAAAAAAATTAAGACTATTAAAAATAAAAAAGATAAAGAATATTTGAATGATACTTTGTTGACTTCAATAGCAGGAATTGCTGCAGCAATGAAAAATACTGGATAATGTTTAGGATAATTTCTGCAACATTAGTTTATTTGTTATTTTGTACACCGTCTTTTTCGAATTTTAAAGAAATTAAGAAAAAAGCAAAAATAAATAATCCTGAAATTATTTTTCCAGTTTCAAAAAATCCAAATAGATGTATGACGAAAATGTATTCCAATCCCATGACTAATCCAGTTACACCTATTCCAGAAGTTAAAGCTCCTAAAGGTTATGGATTAGATAATAGGTTTAATAGAGCGTTACAAAGATTTGAAAATTTTAAACGTCCATGTGGTGGGGGTAGTGTTGAAGCGTGTGAAAATGTAAAAAAGATTATTTTGGAATGGGCTAAAGCAGATGCAGCAAAAAGAACCGGTCCATCAGATCATGAGGGTAGACATTGGAATGATACTCTAACCGTAAATTTATGGGTGGCTTCACCCATGATGGCTGGTTATTCTTTTGCAAAACAAGTGATAGATATCCCAATTAATGAGGATAAGATAATTAAAGATTGGTTTAAAAAGATAGTAAAGAAAAACAAACATCTTATGTATGACATGACCTACAAAAATGGTACTCAAGCAAGAGGCGTTCCTAAAAGAGCTCATAACCATGCACTGTCATCTGCAATAAGTCATATGCAGTTGGGTGTCCTGCTAAATGATAATAAGCTTTTTAAAAAAGCTTTTAAAAATTATGAAGCCACAATTCGGTATCAAAGAAAAGATGGTAGTTTGCCTATTGAAACTAGAAGAGGTGGTAGAGCAATGTTTTACCAAGCAAGAGCAATGAATGCTTTAACAGTCATTGCAATTATTGCGGAAAACCAGGGCTATAATATTTGGGACTATGAATACAAAGGCAAAAACTTTCATAATATTGTTAAGTTTTTCATCGATTTTACTGAAAATAACGAAATAGTTTTTAAATACGCCAAAGAAATGAAAGCACCTGGACCTGCAAAAAATTATAAAATGCAAGATCTTGATGGAAGACAAGGGAGTAATTGGGGCTGGCTTTATGCTTATGCAACTCGGTTTCCAGATCATGAAAATATCAAAAGACTTCAGCAATGGTCGTCAGATAGCAGTAATCTTAACAGTTACCAAGCTAAAATAGTTTTGAATTTTGAAAATATTTCAAAAAGAAAATTTGGCACTTCATCATGGACAGTTGTTGAACCAAATTGCCATTTTATTAAATAGCTTTGATTGTTGGCAAACAATAAAAATCAGCGGTATCTATTTTAGAAGAATATTGTCTTCTCATATTCCATTTTTTATGAACTCCAGCACTTGCAAGACTCAAAGTTGATCTACCATATCTATAATTAGTATTATCAATAGATTGCATTAAAGTTTTTATTTTTTCATCCTTTTCTGATGAGAATAAATTTTTCCTACCATCATCATCTCGTAATCCTGTAAGCATAACACCTGCTTTTTGATAACGACAGCCGTTCCTAAATATATTCTCAAGTATTGCAACTGCAGTTTTAACAGTCTCAAGACTATTGTTTGTTGCAATTGGAAAGTCGACAGTTTTTGAATTTGAATAATAACCATAATCTCTTTGAAATGGACTAGTTCTGACAAATACTGTGATAGCCTTTGCAACTAAAGACTCTGATCTAATTTTCTCAGAAGCATTCAAGCAATAATTAGCAACTGCTTCCTTTAATTCTTGAAAACTTTCTATTCTTTTACCAAATGATCTTGAAACGACACAACTTTTCCTTTTTGTTTGTGTGGTCTCTAAATCAATACAAGGAACTCCTCTAAGTTCCATTGCAGTTCTTGAGCTTAAAACATTAGAACATTTTTTAATCCAAGTGTTAGACTTATTTTTAAGTTGTTTGGCATTATAGATGCCATTCTTTTGATAAAATTTTGTAAGTTGTCTACCAACACCCCATACATCATTAATTTCAACTTTTTCTAAAATTGGATCTAAATTTTCTATACCAATCAAACTTGTTACTCCTGATTGTTTTTTCTTTGCAATATGATTTGCAACTTTACTTAAAGTTTTAGTTTTAGCGATACCAATACTTGTTGGAATACCTGTCCACTGTAGAACTGTTTCTCTAATTTCTCTTCCAACTTTTTCAACCTCAGAATCTGGAAAATTAGATAAATCTATAAATGCCTCATCGATTGAATATACCTCTATTTCAGTATTAAATCTTTTAAGAGTTCTCATTACTCTTCTAGATAAATCTCCGTATAACGAATAATTTGATGAAAAAACTTCAACTTTATTTTTTACAATAATATTTTTTGCTTTAAAATAAGGTTCGCCCATCTTGATTCCCAACGCTTTTGCTTCATTGGATCTAGAAATGATACAACCATCATTATTGGATAAAACAACCACAGGTTTTTTTCTTATTTTTGGATTAAATAATCTTTCACATGAAACATAGAAAGAATTACAATCAACTAAGCCTATTTTTTTAGTACGTTGAATGGATGACATAAGTCACAACCCCCCAGATAAAAACATCTTCTTCTTCATTAATTAAAATTCTATTAGAAAAATCTTTAGACCCAGATGATAGAAATTTTTTATCTCTTTCTTGAACTAAAGTTTTAACCACAAGCTCATCATGAACATTTGCAATAACTGTTGAAAAATTTTTTGGTTTTAAACTTTTATCGACAACTAATAAGTCTCCATCATTGATCCCAACATCCACCATGGATTTTCCCTGTACTCTGATAATAAAAGTAGCTGGAACGTTTTTGATTAAATGCATGTTTAGATCGATATCTTCTTCGATATAATCAGTGGCAGGCGATGGGAAACCAGCACCAGCTTTATGCAGATAATAGGGAATAGTTAGTTTCATGTTCTTGTTTTGTTCTAATTTATAGCCCATTTATACAATGCACGCAAGAGGTTGTATTTTGAGTCCGTAATTGAATCAAAAGTGAATCAAAACGTGAACATCAAAACTATATTTTGTATGCTTGTGGATAACTTCAACCAAGGATAGTTTAAAAATAGCAAATGAAAAAACTTTTCGTCACATTATTTTTGAGCTTACTTTTAATCGGTAATTCTTTTAGTGATGAAAATAGGTATAAAGATTATAAACCAAAATTATCAGCTGCCTCAACAGATCAAAAATTTGCAATTTTAAAAGAAATTAGTTTTGCTCTTGAATTCGAGGACGATGTTATTTCATCATGTGTTGGTTATATTAAAATGTGGAAAGAAACTAAAGGAGAAATGTGTGAAAAAGCATTTCAAAGGTTTCAAGGAATTATAAACTTAATGGATCTTCTGGCTAGCAATGAGTATAAGAGTAGTATTATGGAAACTTCAAAAAAAATTGATAAATTTAAGTTTGATAATCTGATTAAGGAAACTGAAAGAAACAGTTCTTCCCTAAGCGATAATATTGCAAAACTTACCTTTTTAATGAAAAATTTATAAATGAAAAAACTAATTTGTCATTGTGGGGCAGTTGAAGCAGAAATAAATTTAGATGGAGATTTAGCTAAAGTAATAAAATGTAATTGTTCTATTTGTAAAAGAAAAGGAGCAATTATGTCGATGGTAAAAAATGAAGATTTTAAAATTGTAAAAGGTGAAGATAAATTAAAACTCTATCAGTTCCATTCTAAAGTTGCTAAACATTATTTTTGTTCTGATTGTGGAATTTATACTCATCATAATCCAAGAATTAATCCAGCAATGACTGGTTTTAATGTTGGGTGTGTCGATGAAATAAACACCTTTGACATGAAAGATGTGCCAGTAAATGATGGTCAAAATCATCCTTTAGATAAAAAATAATTTACATGAAACAATTTAGTTTATGCTTTGATAAAGTAAAAAAAGATTGTTTAAAGTTCATTAAATCTCAAGAGACTAAAGCTGACAAATTTAAGAATAAAGAAAGAATGATTAAATTGTTCCTAATTCCATTATGTTTTTGGATAAGTAAAAAGGCTGAAAAGAAAAAACCTTATTTTGTGGGTTTAGCAGGGGGTCAAGGAACAGGCAAAACTACAATTAGTTCTCTAATCAGAATTATCTTAACAAAATACTTTGAATTAAATGTTTTTAGAATTTCAATAGATGACTTTTATAAAACAAGAAAAGAACGTAAAAATTTATCAAAAAGAGTTCATTCCATGCTTTTAACAAGAGGAGTACCTGGAACCCATGATATTGATATGATGTTAAATTTCTTTAAAAAAGCAAAAAGCAATAAATTTAAAAGACTAAAACTACCAACATTTAATAAAGCCATAGATGATAGATTTAATAAAAAATTCTGGTATGATTTAAAAGATAGACCAGATGTAATTATATTTGAGGGATGGTGTGTTGGAGCGAAATCTGAAAAAAATAGCTCATTAAAGAAAACAATCAATTCAATGGAAAAAGCTAAAGATCAAAAACAGGTCTGGAGAAAATATGTTAATGATCAATTGAAATCAAAATATAAAAAATTATATTCCCAATTGAATTGTTTAATTTATTTAAAAGCAAAAAATTTCAGTTTGCTCCAAAAATGGAGATTAAAACAAGAGAGAAAACTTTGGGTAAAAAGTAAAGTAAAATCAAACTTAAAAATCATGAGTAGAGGGGATGTAATTAATTTTATGCAGACGTATCAAAGAATTACGCAAAATATGTTCAAGAATATGCCTAAATATGCATCAATTATATTCAATTTAAATAGTAACCATCAGATCAAATCTGCATTATATAGAAACAAATGAAAAAATTTTTAATTATCATTCTTAGTAATCTATTTATAATTTCTAATTTAAGTGCTGAAACATTTACTGCAGCTCTAAAAAAAGCTTATAAAAATAATTCTGAATTAAATGCTGAAAGAGAAAATATCAGTATTTCGGAACAAGAGCTTAAAATCTCAATGAGTTCCTATTTTCCAACAATTACTTTAGAGGGATCAAAAAGCCAAGATGAAACTGACAAATTAACAAATAGAAATGGGTCAAATGCCACAATTACTGATGTAGATACAGAAACTAAATCTATTTCAGTTACTCAAACATTATTTGATTTTGGAAGAGGCGCTGATTTGTCAAAAAGTAAAATTGGTATCAATTTAGCCAAAGCAAAACTTTTAAAAAAAGAGCAAGATATTCTATATAAAACTGTAGCAGCGTATACTGGATTAATTTCAGCGAATGAAAAATTAGATATTAATAGAGCTAACGTTGAGCTTCTAAGTAGACAAGTTGAAACTGATAGAATTAGACTTGAAAGAGGTCAAATTAGTTTGTCAGATGTCTCACAATCAGAGTCATCATTGGCCGGTGCAGAAGCTAGTTTCATTCAGGCTCAAAGTGATCTTTTAACCAGTAAGTTGAATTATGAAAATATTATTGGACCTTTGGGTAATGCTCAGTCATTAGATAAAAGTTCAATAATTAGTTACCAAATACCAGGAAGTTTAAATTCAGCAATAGAACAATCTAAAAAAAGCAATCCAGATTTAATTATTGCTGAAATGGAATATGAACAATCGAAAAAAGATACATCGATTGCAAGATCAGAATTAGTGCCAACTGCGAAATTATCTTTAGAAAAGTCCTACTCAGATGACTTAAGTGCTACTTACGATGAGAGAGATAAAGAAACTTTAAAAGCAACTGTTACTTGGCCATTTTATTCAGGTGGAAAAAATCTCGCATCTTTAAATAAAAATAAGAATATAGAAAATAGATCACGTTTAACTTTAGATAGTGAGATTAAACAAAATCAAACTAATGTAGCAAGCGCCTGGTCAAATTTTCAATCAAATAAAAGTTTGCTTAACTCTGTTCAATTGCAAGTAAGAGCAGCAGAAATTGCTAATGAGGGTATCACAGCAGAATACAATAGTGGTTCTTCTGGCAGAACGACTTTGGAAGTTATTCAATCAAATTCCCTTTTATTGAATGCTCAAATTTCTTTAGCCGATTCTGAGAGAAACTTTATTCTTTCACAATTTAATTTGCTCAAATCTATAGGTTTACTGAATAGTGATTATCTAAAATTAAGATAAAAAGAGGCTTTTTAGGCTAAAATAAATAAATCTTGCTAATGAGAACAAAATGTGTACATTTATTTTATGATTCGAGTGTTAAAAAACGTAAAAAAAAAGGCAAAAAATGACTAAAAATAACTTAAAAGTAGTTAAATCTACTAAAAATCAAGAATTGGAAAATAAAGAGAAAAATAAGGCTTTAGAAGCTGCAATCAGCCAAATCACAGATAATTTTGGAAAAGGTTCAGTAATGAAGCTCGGTGAAAAAAGAGCTATGGATATCGAGTCGGTATCTACTGGATCTTTAAGTTTAGATTTAGCTTTAGGAATAGGTGGATTACCTAAAGGCAGAATTATTGAAGTTTACGGACCAGAGTCTTCTGGAAAAACAACATTAGCATTACAAGTTGTTGCTGAAGCTCAAAAAGCAGGTGGAATTTGTGCATTCGTTGATGCAGAGCATGCTTTAGATCCAGTTTACGCAAAGAAATTAGGTGTAAATACTGAGGAGCTTTTAATCTCTCAACCAGATGCAGGTGAGCAAGCTTTAGAAATTGCTGATACGCTAGTAAAATCAGGCTCTATTTCAGTTATCGTAATTGACTCTGTTGCAGCTTTAACTCCAAAAGCTGAAATTGAAGGAGAGATGGGAGATCATCATGTTGGTCTTCAATCAAGATTGATGAGTCAGGCTTTAAGAAAATTAACTGGTTCAATTTCAAATACAAACACAATGATGATTTTCATTAACCAAATTAGAATGAAAATTGGAGTTATGTTTGGAAGTCCAGAAACAACATCAGGTGGAAATGCACTTAAGTTTTATTCGTCTGTAAGAATGGACATTAGAAGAATTGGTGCCATCAAAGATAAAGATGAAATTATTGGTAATACTACAAGAGTAAAAGTAGTTAAGAACAAAGTTGCACCACCATTTAAAGTTGTTGAGTTTGACTTAATGTATGGCAAAGGAATTAGTAAAATGGGTGAGTTAGTCGACCTAGGTGCTAAAGCTGATATTATTGAAAAATCAGGAGCATGGTATGCTTATAAGGGTGAAAAGATAGGTCAAGGTAGAGAAAATGCAAAAACTTATCTTGCACAAAACCCTAATGTTGCTGCAGAAATAGAAATGGCAATTAGAGAAAAAGCTGGTGTGATTTCAAAGAAAATTGAGGGAAATCCATTAAGTCCTGAAAAAATCGAAAAGGAGAAGAAAGTAGCCGAAAATGAAGAGGCTGCAAAAGAGACTACTCCTACCAAAAAGAACTAGAATTAAAGGTCATCTTTAAATTATAAAGGCGCTTATAATAAGCGCCTTTCCCCCTTCATCCCTAACTAGACATAAAACAAAAAAGCTGTATTTTAAAAATATGGCAGACAAATCATTAAATGAAATAAGAAGCACGTTCTTAAAATACTTTGAAAAAAATGATCATAAGATTGTTGAGTCTAGTAATTTAGTGCCAAATAATGACCCAACACTAATGTTTGCTAATTCTGGAATGGTGCAATTTAAGAATGTATTTACTGGTTTAGAGAAAAGAGATTATCAAAGAGCAACCACTTCTCAAAAATGCGTAAGGGCAGGTGGTAAACATAATGATTTAGAAAATGTTGGTTATACCCCAAGACACCATACTTTTTTTGAAATGCTAGGAAATTTTTCTTTTGGAGATTATTTCAAAGAAAGAGGAATAGAACTAGCATGGAATTTGATAACTAAAGACTTTGGCCTTGATAAAAATAGGCTTTATGTAACTGTTTTTCATGAGGATGACGAGGCTTTTAATTTTTGGAAGAAAATTGCAGGTTTTAGTGATGATAAAATAATTAGAATTGCAACGTCAGATAACTTCTGGTCAATGGGTGAAACTGGACCATGTGGTCCTTGTTCAGAAATATTTTATGACCATGGTGATCATTTAAAAGGAGGATTGCCAGGAACTAAAGATCAAGATGGTGATCGTTTTATTGAAATTTGGAACTTGGTCTTTATGCAGTATGAGCAAGTTTCAAAAGATAAAAGAATAGATTTACCAAAACCATCTGTCGATACAGGAATGGGATTAGAAAGAATTGCAGCCCTTTTACAAGGAACACACGATAATTATCAAACTGATCATTTTAAGAAATTAATAAATTCAATATCTGAAGTAACAAAAGTCAAACAAGAAGATAAAAATATATCAAGTTTTAGAGTAATTGCTGATCACTTAAGAGCAAGCTCATTTCTTTTAGCTGAAGGTGTTTTGCCCTCAAATGAAGGTCGTGGATATGTTCTTAGAAGAATAATGAGAAGAGGTATGAGACACTCTCATTTATTAGGATCTAAAGAACCAATATTTTTCAAAATTTTTGAGGCTTTAAAAAGTGAAATGTCAGGAAATTATCCAGAGTTAGAAAGATCAGAGTCGTTAATTCGAGAAACATTAAAAATGGAAGAGGAAAAATTTTTAGTTTTACTTGATAGAGGAATTAAAATTTTAAAAGATGAAATTTCAAAAATAGATAAAGTTTTACCTGGAGATGTAGCATTCAAATTATATGATACTTACGGTTTCCCATTAGATCTTACTGAAGATATTTTAAAAAATAAATCATTAACAGTTGATCACAAAAAATTTGATCAACTAATGAAAAATAGCAAAGAACTTGCTAAAAAAAATTGGAAAGGTTCAGGTGACAGTTCAGAAGAAGCAATTTGGTTTTCAATCAAAGATAAAATTGGTCCAACTGAATTTTTAGGTTACGAGTCTAATCAATCAGAGGGGGTTATATTAAATTTGATTAAGGAAAATAGCGAAGTGAAATCATTATCCACTGGTGAAGAAGGAATGATAATAACAAATCAAACTCCTTTTTATGGTGAGTCCGGTGGACAACTTGGTGACAAAGGCACAATAGTTTCAGGAAACTCAGTTTTTGAGGTTGAGGATACACAGAAGAAACTTGGTAATTTATTTGTTCATTATGGTTCATTAAAAACAGGCTCAATAAAAGTGGGTGATGCTGTTGAATTAAAAATTGATATTGAAAGAAGAGCAAATCTAAAAGCTTATCATTCAGCAACACATCTTCTTCATGAGTCTTTAAGACGCACACTTGGAAAACATGTTATGCAAAAAGGTTCACTTGTTGCACCAGATCGTTTGAGATTTGATTTTAGTCATATGAAACCAATCACAGATAAAGAGCTAGAAACTATTGATAAATTGGTAAATGAATATGTGAAAAATAATACTGAAGTAACGACTAGAATTATGACACCAAAAGCAGCTATTGAAAAAGGTGCTCTAGCATTTTTTGGAGAAAAGTATGGTGAGGAAGTAAGGGTGGTATCTATGGGCAAAGAAAAAGAAGCTTATTTTTCAACAGAATTATGCGGTGGAACCCACGTTAAAAACACCGGTGATATAGGAAAATTTAAAACTGTAAGTCAGTCCTCTATTGCAGCAGGTGTTAGAAGAGTAGAAGCATTGAGAGACAAACAATTAGATGAATATATAAAGAATAAAGAAAAGGCATCAACGCTTTCAATTCAGAAAGATGAAGATACAATTAAAGAATTATCTTCCCAAATAATAAAACTTGGTGGCAAGCCAAATATAGAAAATAAAGATCTTAAGGAACTTATCAAAAATCTTACAAGACAACTTGAACAACTTAATGTGAACTCAGTTCTAAAAGACAAAACAAAAAATATTATCAATGATCAAAAAATTAAAAATATAAAAGTAAGATTTCAAAAAGTTATCGATCTACCACCAAAAGATTTAAGAAAACTTGTTGATAATGGAAAAAAAGAATTAGGTGATGGTATAATAATTGTATTTGCTACTAATGAGGGTAAAGTTGGACTAGCTGTAGGTATAACAGAAAAATTAGTGGATAAATATGATGCAGTTAAATTTGCTAAATTAGGTTCAGAGACTATTGGTGGCAAAGGTGGAGGTGGAAGAAAAGATTTTGCTCAAGCTGGTGGTCAGGACCAAAATAAAATTGATGAGGCTTTCGATAAGATAAAGTCTTTAATTTAATCTTTTTTTCAAATTACTATCAATTACATCTAAGAACTGATTAGTAGTTAAATATTTACTCGAAGGTCCAACCAGTATTGCGAGGTCCTTTGTCATTGATCCATTTTCTACACACTGGATACAAACTTCTTCAATAGTATTCGCAAATTTTACCAATTCGTCATTTCCATCTAATTTACCACGATGAGCTAAGCCTCTAGTCCAAGCAAATATAGATGCGATAGGGTTTGTGGATGTTTCTTTCCCCTGTTGATGCATACGATAATGCCTGGTAACAGTACCATGAGCTGCTTCGGCCTCCATTACTTTACCATCTGGAGTTAATAATGTGCTGGTCATTAAACCTAAAGAACCATAGCCCTGGGCCATAGTATCAGACTGTACATCACCATCGTAATTCTTACATGCCCAGATATATTTACCACTCCACTTCATTGCACATGCAACCATGTCATCAATTAATCTATGTTCGTATGTAATTTTAGCATCATCAAATTGTTTCTTAAATTCCTTATTGAATACTTCCTCAAAAATATCTTTAAACCTTCCATCATACTTTTTTAGGATTGTATTCTTAGTTGATAAATATACTGGCCATTTTTTTATCAATCCATAACTGAAACAAGATCTAGCAAAATCCTCAATCGATTTATCTAAATTATACATTGAAAGAGCAACTCCTGGACCTGTAAAATTAAATACTTCATATTTGATTTCATCTTTGCCATCTTCAGAAGTCCATTTTACTTCCATTTTACCTTTGCCCGGTACTTTAAAATCTGTGGCTCTATATTGGTCTCCAAAAGCGTGTCTTCCAATAATTACAGGATCAGTCCAAGATGGAACAAGTTTTGGAATATTTGAACAAATAATTGGCTCTCTAAAAACTGTGCCTCCAATAATATTTCTAATCGTACCATTTGGAGATCTCCACATCTTCTTTAATTTGAATTCTTCTACTCGAGCTTCATCAGGAGTAATTGTTGCACACTTAATTCCTACACCAACTTTTTTAATTGCATTAGCTGCATCAATAGTTATTTGATCATCTGAATTGTCCCTGCTTTTCATACCGAGATCGTAATAATCAATGCCCAACTCTATGTAGGGAAGAATTAATTTATTTTTGATAAATTCCCAGATTATTCTGGTCATTTCATCGCCGTCTAACTCTACAACTGGGTTTTTTACCTTTATTTTGCTCACTTTATTTAACTATCTTAATAATTGAATTTCGCAATTTTATATACATATTAATGAAAAATTATCAAATAGATGAATATGTTTAGCAAGATATTTCCAAAAATTCACGCTGAGGGGTATAAATTCCTAGTTATTGCAGGAATTATAACTATCATTTTTTATATTTTTAGCAGCTTCCTAGGTTTAATTGGTTTAGTTTTAACAATCTGGGTTTACTATTTTTTTAGAGATCCAGATAGGATAATCATTAATGATGAAAATTATCTTGTAAGTCCCGCAGACGGAGAGGTGATTAAGGTTGAAGAGGTAGATGGTCCAAAAGAACTTGGGTTAGAAAATAAAAAGTTTAAAAAAATTAGCATATTCATGAACGTTTTTGATTGTCATGTGAATAGAACTCCATGTAGTGGAAAAATTGAAGAAATTTTGTATAAACCAGGAAAATTTGTAAATGCATCTTTAGATAAAGCAAGCGAAGACAATGAGAGAAATTATTACAAAATTAAAGATAGTCACGGTAATGATATCGTTGTTGTTCAAATAGCAGGATTAGTTGCTAGAAGAATTGTATGTGAGTCAAGCAAGGATCAAGATTTAAAACAAGGTGATAGAATTGGCATGATAAGATTTGGAAGTAGAGCAGATGTATACTATGAAAATTATGAACCCCTTGTTCAAATTGGTCAAACTTCTATAGCTGGAGAAACATTACTAGCTAAAAAATAATGGAACCACAAAAAAAAAAATTTAAAATTGTAAGTGATAAAAAAAGTGCAAGGGTGATCTTACCAAATATGTTAACTTTAATAGGAGTTTGCATTGGATTAACTTCTATAAGGTTTGCTTTAGATGGCAGATTTGAATTAGCGATCGTAGCAATTATTATCGCAGCTGTAATTGATGGCTTAGATGGAAGAATAGCTAGATTAATTAAGGGAACATCAAAAGTTGGTAAAGAATTAGATTCTTTAACAGATATGATAAGTTTTGGAGTTGCTCCTGCATTTATTATGTTTTTTTGGAAACTAAATACACTTGAAAAATTTGGGTGGTTATTATGTTTAATATTTGTAATTTGTGTTGCTTTAAGATTGGCTCGGTTTAATATTAATTCAATTAGTGAGCCTTCGTGGCGAGATAATTTTTTTGAGGGTGTGCCATCTCCAGCAGGAGGAATTTTAGTGTTAACACCATTAATCATAAGTCTAAGTGAATTTGAATTATATCAAATTAATTACGACATTATCACACCAATATTTTTTATAATTACATCTTTTTTACTGATTAGTAAGTTTCCAACTTACTCTTTTAAAAAAATAGTTATTCCAAGAAGAACAACTATATTTTTATTATTTGGTATTGTTCTATTTTTTGGCTTGCTACTTATATACACATTTAATGTAATTGCATTAAGTGCTGTCATTTATGTATTATTGTTGCCTATAAGTTTTCTTCATTATAAAAAAATTAAAAAGCAACATGAAAATGACAGAATTCAGGATGAAGATGATCTTGAAGATATACTTTAATGAAAAAAAATGTAATTGTTTCATTAGCTGATGCTAATTATTTCCCTCTATTAGATGAGCTGATTAATTCCATTAAAAAATTCAAAGAAAGTGAAAAAATAGCCATTTGTGTTTTAGATGCAGGATTAACACAAGATCAAAAAGATTTATTGTCAAAAAAAGTAGATGAAATTAAAAAAGCAGATTGGGATATTGAGGTTCCAGAGTTTAAAGTAAAAGGAAAAGAATGGTTAAAAAGTCAAGTCTCTAGGGCTTTTTTGCCAAAGTACTTTCCAAATTATAATAAATATTTATGGATTGATTGTGATGCTTGGGTGAATGATTGGGAGTGTGTAGAATTATATTTTAAAGCTTGTGACAATGGTAAGTTAGGTATCACACAGACCCTAGGTCCAGGGTACAAAATAATGTCGAAAGTTAATTGGTTGTTTGGAAAACTTGCAATTATTAAATCACAAAATTTTAAACATGCAGTGAAATCTAAAATACCATATGATAAAGCGAGAAAATTAGCCTTTGCACCGCATATAAACATTGGCGTTTTTTCTTTGGAAAAAAATTCTTCAGGTTGGGAAAGCTGGCAAAACAATCTTAAACAAACCTTAAAAGCAGGAAATATTTTTGGCTCTGAGGGATTAGCAATTAATATGTCAGTATATATTGATGATTTAGCCACAGAATTTTTACCACTTAAATGTAATTGGATTGCTAGCAATCTACTGCCAAAATATGATGAAATTAATAATACTTTCGTTGAACCATACTTGCCCAATTATAAAATAGGTATAATGCACCTTGCAGCTGGTATTTGGAAAGATGGTAAGGACATGAGGATAAATAAAAGTGTTGAAATAGAGATTGAAACACTAAGTGATAATAAAGTTATTAAAAGCTTAAGGTATAATAATTAGTTGAAAAAAAATAAAATTTCTAAAAACTGGATCAATAGACAAAAGAGAGATATTTATGTACGCCAGTCAAAAGTCGACGGTTATAGAGCGCGATCAGCTTATAAATTAATTGAAATAGACAAAAAATTTAAGATCTTCAAGAACGGAATGTTTATTTTAGATATTGGTGCAGCACCTGGAAGCTGGTCTCAATATGCCTCAAAAGCAATAAAAAATGCTAAAATAATATCAATTGATTTAAAAGATATGTCACCGATAAATAATGGAATTCATATTAAAGGTGATTTTACAGAGCCCAATATTCAAGAAAAAATTAAAGAAAATTTAACAAAAGAATTTGATGTAGTCATGTCTGATATGGCTGTAAATACTACTGGCGTAAAGAACCTTGATTCAATTCAAACTGGAGAATTATGTAAAGAGGCAATGACATTTTCAAGAAAAGTAATTTCATCAAAGGGTTATTTTATTTCAAAGATTTTTATGGGTGGCACCTTTAATGAAATTGTCGCACTTGGAAAGAAAATATTTAGAGAAGTTAAGGTTTTTAAACCTTTATCAAGTCGAAAAGAATCTAAAGAAAGTTTTATAGTTTGTAAAAAAATTAGATAGCTACTTTAATATTTTAAGGAATCATATATAAATGAATATGGATCCTATAAAAGAAGCTCTTACCTTTGATGATGTTACATTAGCTCCGAAATATTCAAACATACTTCCGTCAGAAGTTGATACCAGTATTATATTAACTAAATTCCTTAAACTAAAAATTCCGTTACTAACTTCAGCTATGGATACTGTAACTGAGAGCAAAATGGCAATTGCTATAGCTAAAGCTGGAGGCATTGGCATTATCCATCGTAATTTAAATATAAAAAAACAAGTTGAGGAAATAAAAAAAGTTAAAAAACAAAAATTATTAGTTGGGGCTGCCGTAGGTGCTGGGTCGAATGAACTTGCTAGGGCAAAAGCAATATTAAAAGAAGGTATAAACATGATAGTTGTGGATACTGCACACGGACATACAAAAAAAGTTTCGGAGATGATTAAGTTTATTAAAAAAGTAAAAAATTTAAAAACTGCACTTTGTGCTGGAAACATTGCAACAGCAGAAGCAGCAAGATACCTAAATAAATTAGGGGTTGATATAATTAAAGTTGGAATAGGACCTGGCTCTATTTGTACTACAAGATTGGTTGCAGGTATTGGAGTTCCTCAATTAACTGCAATTCTAAATGTTAGAAATGCTATAAAAAAGAGCAAAGTTAAAATAATATCTGACGGAGGTATTAAGTATTCTGGAGATTTGGCGAAAGCATTTGCTGCTGGAGCAGACGCAGTTATGATTGGGTCTTTGTTTGCAGGTACTGATGAAACACCAGGCAAACTTATTAAAAAAAATGGAAAGTTATTTAAAAGCTTTAGAGGCATGGGATCCGTTGGAGCGATGAATAAAGGGTCTGCAGATAGATACTTTCAATCTAAACAAAAAGATAATTCTAAATATGTTCCTGAGGGAGTTGAGGGTCTTGCTAAATATAAAGGGAAAGTAGATAAGGTTATTTTTAAATTAGTAGGTGGCTTACGATCATCTATGGGGTATCTTGGATCTAAACAAATTAAATACTTAAGGAAAAAACCTCAATTTGTAAAAATTACAAAAGCTGGATTTTATGAAAGTATGGTACATAATGTCGATATTGTTAAAGATGAAAATAGATACTAATGAAAAATATTTTTAAAAAAACTATATTTATATATTTTCTTACAAATATATTTGTTAGTTCATTTGCAATTGAGAATTTTTTTAATAAAGGTTTGGCTCTTTATGAAAATAAAAAATTCGATGATGCGAAGTTTATGTTTGAAAGAAGTATTGTTTTTAATCCAAAAGACTCAAATTCGTATTTATATTTAGCTAAAATTTACAACGTCAAAGAAGACCAAGTTAAAGAAGAGAAAAATTTAGATGCTACTTTATTGATAGATCCAAATAATGAAGAAGCCATTTTAATGCTAATGAAAATAGGGTTGGAAAAATCAAATTATTCCCAGGTCAAAGATTTATCAAAAACATTTTCTGAGGTTTGTAAAAGTTTATGCAGTGAGAATAAAAAAATTTTAGAGACACTTGGTAATCTAGAGCCAAAAAATGACTCTTGATAAAGGTCTTAATAAAATTTTAATTATTGATTTTGGTTCACAGTTTACCCAATTGATTGCAAGAAGAATAAGAGAGTTTGGTGTATTTTCAGAAATTATTAGTCATAAAAAAATAAAGAATAAAGATATAAACGAAAAGATTAAAGGAATAATTTTATCAGGTGGACCTCTAAATGTTTATGATATTAATAAATACTCATTTGATAAAAATATTATTGAAAATGAAATACCAGTACTCGGTATCTGCTTTGGCCATCAAATTTTATCTAAAATAAAAGGTGGAAAAGTAAAACAATCAAAACATAGGGAATTCGGTTTAGCTAATATTATTAAAAAAAATAATAGTCCGTTAATAAAAGATTATTTTAAAAATAGAAAATATGTGAAAGTTTGGATGAGCCATGCTGATCAAGTCTCCAGATTACCAAAAAATTTCAGAGTTATTGCATCTAGTCAAAATTCAAAATTTGCAATTGTGGAAAACAGCCTAAAAAGAATTTATGGAGTACAATTTCATCCCGAGGTAACCCACACAGAGAATGGTAAAATAATAATTAAAAACTTCATTTTTTCAATTTGTAAGATTAAAAAAAATTGGTCAGTAAAAAACCAAAAAAATAAATTAATAAAAGAAATAAGAAATGAAGTTGGCAAAAATAAAGTAATATGTGCTTTGTCTGGAGGGGTGGATAGCAGCGTAGTTGCGCAATTAATAAACAAAGCAATAGGAAAAAAACTATACTGTATTTTTGTAAATACAGGCCTTTTAAGAAAAAATGAGGAAAAACAAGTAGTTAATACGTTCAAAAAGAGATTAAAAATTAATCTAATTTATGTAAATGCTGAAAAAGAGTTTTTGAGAAAACTTAAAAATATTTCAGATCCAGAAAAAAAGAGAAAAATAATAGGAAACCTTTTTATAAAAATTTTTGAAAGATATGCCAAGAAAATTAAAAACGTAAGATTTTTAGCTCAAGGAACTCTTTATCCAGACTTAATTGAGAGTAAATCTGTTACAGGCAGCCAAACTTCTAAAATTAAATCACATCATAATGTAGGTGGCCTTCCAAAAAAAATGAAACTGAAATTAGTAGAGCCCTTAAGATTTTTATTTAAGGATGAAGTGAGAAAATTAGGTTTAGATCTAAATTTAAATAAAGAAATTATCTCTAGACATCCTTTTCCTGGACCAGGTTTAGCAATAAGAATGCCAGGAAAAATAACAAAAGAAAAAATTAAAATTTTAAAGGAAGCTGATCATTATTTTATTACTGCTTTAAAAGAATATGGTTTTTATGATAAAATTTGGCAAGCTTATGCTGCCTTACTTCCTGTTAAGACTGTAGGTGTAATGGGTGATAATAGAACTTACGAATATTTGTGTCTATTGAGAGCTATTACCTCTGAGGATGGTATGACAGCAGACTTTTATGAATTTAAAAAGTCCTTTATTCAAATGATTTCAAATAAAATTGTAAATAGTATTAGAGGAATAAATAGGGTAGTTTATGACGTTACATCTAAGCCACCAAGTACTATTGAGCTAGAGTAATTAATCTTCTTATGAAAGATCCATTTGAAAAACTTGTAGAAATCATTCGAGAAACTAAGATCGATTGTAAATTTACAATATTAGAAATTGGTGCATTAAAACTAGATGATGCAAAACCAGAGCGTTTTTATAAGCTATTAGATTATTTTTCTTCAAGTAAAATTATTGGTTTTGAAATTGAAAAAGAGGTTTGTGATGAAATGAATTCTAAAGCTGCTCAAGGTGTTAAATATTATCCTCACGCTTTAGGAGAAAAAAATGAAAAAAGAAAATTATATATTACAGAACATCCAATGTGTAGCAGTTTATATAAACCAAATGAAAAATTTTTAAAACTGTATCATAACTTACATTATATGAATTTAAAAAAAGAGACAGAAATCGAGACAATCACTTTAGAATCATTTGCAGATAAGCATGCTATTAATGATGTAGACTTAATAAAAATAGATGTCCAAGGTGCTGAACTAAATGTTCTTAAAGGGAGCAAAAAATTGTTAAAAAACGTATTAAAAATAATTTCTGAAGTTGAATTTGTACCCATGTATCAAGATCAACCTCTTTTTGGTGATATAAGTAATTTTTTAAATCAACATGGCTTTATGTTTAATAGATTTATCGGATTATCAGGTAGAACTCTTAAACCGTTAATAGCAAACGAAGATCCAAATGCTGCATCTCAACATATGTGGACAGATGCTATTTTCATACAAAGAGTTGAAGAAATCCAAGGTGTAAGTGATGAAAAACTAATGAAGCTTGCTCTTCTGGCAGCCGTTTATAATAGCCTTGATTTAACTTTTTTTTGCCTTTCTATTTATGATAAACGAAATTCATCTACTTTGGCTAAAGATTGGATGAATAAGTAAAATGGATAAAATTAGAAAAATAATTAGTAAAAAAAAAAAAGTAAAAATTGTATGTCTTACAGCTTACTCAAAAAATATTGCAGAAGAGCTTGATAAGCATGTTGATATTATTTTAGTTGGAGATTCCTTAGGCTCTGTTTTATATAATTATTCTTCAACAAAAAAAGTCACCTTAACAGAAATGATCAATCACTCCAAAAGTGTTAGATTAGGTATTAAAAAAAGTTTAATGGTTGTTGATATGCCTTTCAAAACTTACAGCACAAAGTCTCTAGCATTAAAGAATTCCAAGAAAATTTTAAAAGAGACTAAATGTGATGCAGTAAAATTAGAAGGTGGCAAAAGGGTTATCGAACAAATAAAGTTTTTAATTAAAAATAAAATCCCAGTTATGGGTCATATTGGTCTACTTCCCCAATCAACAAAAAAATTTAAATCTAAGGGAAAAACAAATAGTGAAATAAAGAACTTAATAAGTGATGCAATGTTGCTACAAGAAAGTGGAGTATTTGCAATTGTTTTAGAGTGTGTAAAAACTGAAATTGCAAAACTCATTACTCAAAAATTGAATATTCCAACAATTGGAATTGGTTCATCTGTGTATTGTGATGGTCAAGTTTTAGTGACTGATGATTTAATTGGATTAAATCATACTAACATTAAGTTTGTTAAAAAGTTTTCTAATGTTAAAAAGTATATCAATATTGGTATTAGAAAATATGCTTCAGATGTAAGGAAAAAAAAATACCCTACAAAAAAACATTCTTATTAGAAATATTTTTTAAATTCTTCATTTATAGACAATATATCTAGGTCAACTAGACCACCAATTACCAGTTGAAGAGCAACAAGTAAGATAAACCCTAAACCCAAATAAGCAATCCATAAATGTTTTTGAATATAGTTAGCAAGATAGGTTGCCATAGCACCTGTAAGAACAACTGATAATACAAGACCGAAAATCATAAAACCGAAATTACCCTTTGCTGCCCCAACAACTCCAATTACGTTATCAAAACTTATCGTAATATCAGCAAATAAAACTTTATATACACTTTGAATATATGAAGGCTCTTTTGATTTTTTAGTTGGAGATTTAACTTTTTTAATCTCAAAAAGATCTTTTCTTAAATCATTAACAATCCAAATTAAGAGCAAACCTCCCAAGATTTTTATAAAATAAAATTCAAATAAATAGGTGGCAAATAATGCAAAAACAATTTTAAAAATTAATGCTCCAGCTACACCCCATAAAATAATTTGTCTTCTATTTTTAGGCGCAAAATTAGCTGCA
>CACBHX010000009.1 GCA_902539145.1 uncultured Pelagibacteraceae bacterium
AGAAAATAGAGGTAATGGCAAAACCAGCACCTCAATTGCAAAAACAAAATTTTCCAAAAAAGAATTAAAATTTGAAAATATTTTCCAAGCAAATCCTCCTATTAATTCTGGTTATCATTTTGGATCAAGATTAGCGATAAAAGATGACTACCTTTTTGCATCTGCTGGTGAAAGAGGTGAAGGTATGATTGCGCAAGATCCAACAAAACATCCAGGGAGCATTATAAGAATAAATTTAGATGGAAGTATTCCAAAGGACAATCCTAGATTTAAAGGGAAATCTAACTGGCTTCCAGAAATATATCAAATCGGTATTAGAAATCCTCAAGGCTTAGTTTTATCTCCATTTGACGGAAAAATTTACATGAGTAATCACGGAGCAAGGGGTGGAGATTGGTTTGGTGAGGCTAAAGAAGGTGAAAATTATGGTTGGAAAATTTTAGGATGGGGAGGGACAAATTACTCTGGTATCCCAATTGGACCTAAATGGAAGCCAGGCTTCACAAAAGCAATTCATTATTGGGTACCCTCAATTGCCACAAGTGCCATCACAATTTACAAAGGTAAAGAATTTAGTGAATGGAATGGTCATGCACTTATAACATCATTGAAAGATCAATCTTTAAGAAAACTGATATTTAAAGATTTATCAAATGTAAAAGAAGATATTATTTTTCAAAAAAAAATTGGAAGATTAAGAGATATACAAGTACATCCAGAAAATGGTAAAATTTATTTTTTAGCAGGAGATAGTTTGTGGTTAATGGAAAAAAATTAATTAATTTTTTATGTATTTTAGTTGGAATAATATTTTATAATTGTTTAAGTATCGCAATGGAAAAACCCTATCATCATTTGCCAGATGGAACTTTTAGAAATCCTGAGGGATCACCTAAAAGAGATGCCAATATAAAATGGTCATATAAAATTTTTAATCAAGAAAAAAAGAAACTTGATATGACGGTGCCAAAAAGTCATGTAATTGAAAAAGAAAAAGTAATTTTAGATCTTAAAAAATATCAAGATGACGACTATATCGCTTGGATTGGTCATGCAACTTTCTTAATTAAACTTGGTGAAACTACAATAATTACTGACCCAGTTTTCTCAAAAAATGCCGGCCCACTTATATTTGGCCCAAAAAGATATACAGAACCGGCACTTACTCTAAATGAAATACCAAAAATAGATTTATTTTTATTAACTCATAACCACTACGACCACCAAGATGCATACACGATTAGAAAGTTTCCATATAAAGATGCAAAGGTGTTACTGCCTCTTAAACTTGGGAAATACTTCAGAAGATATAAAGATATTAATGAAATGGATTGGTATGACGAAATAAAAGTAAATGAAAAATTGAAAGTTACATTTTTACCCGCAGTTCATTGGTCAAAACGTAGTCTAACTGATACCAATAAAACTTTATGGGGAAATTTTTTAATTCAATATGACGGAAAGAAAATTTTATTTGCCTGTGATACAGGAATTGGAGACATATATAAATCTATTGGTCAAAAATATGGTCCAATTGATTTAACATTTATAAATATTGGTGCTTACAATTTTTATCCGATTATGCCTTATAAAGATAAATCTACCTATCATACAAACCCAGAGGAAGCTTTAGAAATTGCTCAAAATCTCAAAAGTAAGAAAGTGATTGGCATGCATTGGGGAACTTTCGTTCTATCTTTAGAACCTATAATGGAGCCACCAAAAAGATTTAAAGCCAGTGCCAACAAGTATGGTTTTAAAAAAGAGGATGTTTTGATTTATAAAATTGGTGAGTTTGACTCACTTAAAAAATTACTTAATTACAATTAGTTGTCTAAAATTTTTCTTTTTGCTTTCTCAAATTCTTCCTGGGTTAAAACTCCATCTTTCAAAAGTTTATTTAATTTTTCAAGCTCATGACTTAAACTATCTTCATCAACTAAAGGAGGATCAATTATTTCATTATCAGAATTTTCATTTATTTTATTTGCACTTTTGGCACTAAATCCATTCATTATTGCAGTAGCGCCAAGATATAAAACAAATCCAAAAATTGGTATTACCAAACCAAGAAAGATAATTTTTTCCATTAATTAATCCTCATCTTCCTCTCTCCAATTTTTTTCGTACATAAGCCATGCTGCTAATATTACTGAAAAAGTTCCAATAATCATACCATAATCAAATCCAGTTTGTTGATCGTATAGATACCAACCAAGTTGAGTTGCTCCAATCGGAGGTATAGTAAGTATAGCCATAATAATTAAAATTCTATATGGGTATTTTGGCTTTCTCATAGCTTAGCTTACCAAAAATTTTTTAATGATTTAAATATTAAATTTGCGATCTTTTGAAACAGTCAATCGTATTTTTAAGCAAACACGCGATTGTCATTGGACCAACACCTCCAGGAACTGGTGTAAGAGCCTTTGCATTTTTTGAAACTTCTTCAAATGCAACATCACCAACAATTCCCTTTTCAGTTTTATTAATACCTACATCAATCACAATTGCATCCTTTTTAACCCAATCTCCTTTTACCAACTCAGGAATACCGACGGCAGCGACAACAATATCTGCCTCTAAACATTCAGCTTTTAAATCTTTAGTTTTTGAATGAGTTATCGTTACAGTGCAGTTTTCTTTCAAAAGAAGTTGTGTCATTGGTTTGCCATTTAAATTCGATCTACCTATTACAACAGCTTTTTTACCATTTAAATTCGGCTCAAATTTTTTAATTAATAAGTAGCATCCTAGAGGAGTACAAGGTACTGAACTTTCATAACCAGAAGAAAGATTGCCGACATTTATAGGATGAAATCCATCAACATCTTTTGTGTGATCAATCGCTTCAATAACTTTCTTTTTATCTATATGTTTTGGCAAAGGTAATTGTACTAATATACCAGAAACACTTTTATCATTATTTAATTCATTTATTTTTTCTAAAATTACTTTTTCCTCGACGCTATCAGGATACTTTATTACTTCGGACTTTAGTCCAACCTCATTAGCTGATTTTTCTTTATTTCTTACATAAATTTGACTAGGAGTTAAATCTCCAATTAAGATTACAGACAGACCAGGAACTTTATTATATTTTGATTTAAGTTCAGAGACCTCTTTTTTAAGCTCTTCTCTTAATAGTGCAGCTTCTTTTTTCCCATCAATTAAAATCATAATTTATTTAAAATATCATTGGTGCAACGTAAAGCTTCATACACATTTCTATAAACCAAATCAATAGAAGTAAAATTATAGGTGAAATATCCAAAGCACCTAAATTTGGCAAAAAACGTCTTATCTTATTTAAAATTGGATCAGTTAATCGATAGGTAAAGTCTAAAACTAAATAAACAAACCTATTTTGAGTATTTAGAATATTAAAAGCAACTAGCCAACTTATTATTACATTTGCAATTACAACATAGGAATAGAGTTTTAGGATCTGTAAGACTAAATAAAAAACAGCTATCATTTCTTTTCAACATAAATCGACTGACTTGGAAATGCGAAAGAAGCTTTGTTGCTTTCAACAATTTGTTTAATTTCTATTGCTAGACGCTCTTTTACAGACAACCAATCATTCCAGCTGCTAGTTTTTGTAAAACAACGAACATACATATCTATCGAACTATCTGAAAATTTATCAACTCTAACTGCAACACCAATACTTTGCTTAAAGTCATCACTTTTATTGATATGGTTTTCTATTTGATCTCTTATGGTTTTTAATTGATCAACTGTTGTGTCATATTGAAGAGTGATAATCCAACTTATCAACCAGTTTGAAGTTTCACTTACATTAATAACTGCATTTTCTGCAAATTGAAAATTAGGAATTATTGCTAAAGATTTATCAAATTTTCTAATAGTCGTAGATCTAAAACCAATTTTTTCAACTATACCCTCTATTATTCCATCAACTAAAATCCAATCTCCTATTTTAAATCTTTTTTCAACAAGAACTAAAATGCCTGATATTAAATTTTTAAATAAATCTTGTGCACCTAAAGCCACAGCCACACCAAATAAACCTAAACCCGCGATAATGGGACCGATTTTGATACCCCATAATTCTAAAACAGCAGCTAAACCTAAAATAAAAATCAAAATCTTTAATGATTTAATTATCCATCCTATTAACTCCTTGGTTAAAAGTTTATCAAGACCACTTAGAACGTATGAGACGGGTTCAATAATTTGATGCATTACCCAAAAAATTAATATCGTTATTAAAGTTCTGTTTATTGTATCAACAATATCTCTGCTTTCAGCAGAAAAAGTCATATAATAACTTGCAATAAAAAATCCTAAAACTATTGGTAAAAATCTTGCTGGTCCTACAAGAGCATTAACAAAAGTATCATCTAATTTATTAGTTGTTCTTTTTGAAATTATTTCTAATTTTTTTATTATTAGTTTGCTTAAAATTCCTCTGAAGATTAAGAAAATTAAAAAAATTCCTAAACCGATTAATATTTGAAAAATATCAACACCTAAAATCCCTTTATTCCAGACTGATAAAAAAATTTCTGAAAAATTATTTATTAATTCCATAACTAAATTTTATATAACAAAAACTCCTCTTCACCAGGATTAAAAAGAAATATTTTTTTCCATTTAATTTCATTCAATATAGACGAGGTTTTCTCACCAATACACATCAAATTTGTATTCATCCATAAAGTCTCAGTTTGATATATTTTTATAAAATTGAGAAAACTTGAGGCACTATTTTGTGAATAAACATAAACTACGTCAGGTAAATTTTCTTTTAATTTGATTATAAACTCGTCATCAAATTTTTGATTATATTTTGCTCTATAATTAATAATTCTTTTTACAACAAAACCCTCTAAAGCCAACTGTTGATCTAAGTCAACGGATACCGTTTCTCCACTAACATAAATAAGTTTTTTATTTTTAGTATCATACGTCCTTAAAATTAATTCTTTTAAATTTGAAACATTTCCCTCTGCGGCAACTGTATTTTGAAAACCTAAATCACGAGCTTTTTTTTCTGTTACATTTCCCACACAAAAACACTTAATTTTTTTATCTATATTTTTTAAATCTAAATACTTAACGGCGTTAGCACTGGTGAAAATTATTCCCCCAAATTCAGAAAAATCAATTTTATCATAATTAATTTTTTCAATATTAAGTAAGGGAAGATGTGATATTTTATGACCAAGCGATTTAAACTTCAAAGCTAGTGCCGAGCAATCTTCCAAAGGTCTAGTCAACAAAATATGCATATCATTTCTTATAAGAATTATTAGATTTTTTTTTTAGAATCCCGCCAATCTCTTCACCAACCTCTCTAAACTTTGATTTTTCAACAATTTTTTTTTCATAGTATCTCTCTGATCCATCTAAAGAAAAAAGCTCAGCTTCTAATGTTAGCTGGTCACCTTCTATTTTTGAATGAACACCCACTGCAGTTTCACAGTCGCCCTCTAAAACTTTTAAAACATTTCGCTCAGAATGTGCCCTTCTGTAGGTTTGATCATGATTAATCTTTTTTAAAATTGAAATAACTTCATCATCATTTTCTCTACACTGAATAGCAATAATACCTTGTCCAGCACTAGGTATAATTTCTTCAGTTTCAAAAGTTTCTGTAATGTATTCATCAAGTTTTAAAAATTTTATTCCGGCACTAGATAAAAGTATTCCGTCATAAAGTCCATCTTTTAACTTTTTGATTCTTGTATCTACGTTTCCTCTTATGAGTTTACAATTAAGATCAGGTCTTTTTTTTTTTATTTGAAACTCTCTACGATAAGAAGAAGTTCCGATTATAGAATTAACATCTAAGTCTTTAATTTTTTTTTTATTAAATGTTATAAGCATTTCCCGTGGATCATTTCTTTTAAGAAATGAGTCAGTTATAAGCCCTTTCGTTTCATTTACTGGCATGTCTTTAAGAGCGTGGACAGCAATATCAATTTCTTTTTTTAGAAGTTGTTTTTCAATTTCACTAGAAAACAAACCTTTGCCACCTACTTCAGATAATCTTATATCTTCAATCTGATCACCTTTTGTTGATATTGACTTTATAAAAATCTCATCCTCCCTAAAACTAGCGCTTTTAATAATCTGATCTTTCACTTTTTGTGCATAAAGTGTAGCTAGCTTGCTTCCTCTTGAACCAATTGTTATTTTTTTTTTCATAAAAAATATATTTCTTACTTGTATTGAGATTGTACAATTATTAAAACTTATTTGAATGAGCAAAAAACCCTTAATTCTCGGAATAGAATCAAGTTGCGATGAAACAGCAGCATCTTTAGTTACTGAAAATGAGCAAGGGATACCAGTTGTTTTATCTAACATTGTTTCCAGTCAAGAAGATGTTCATAAAGAATTTGGGGGAGTAGTTCCTGAATTAGCAGCAAGGTCACACATCGAAAAAATAGATTGGATTGTAAAAAAAGCTATTGATAAAAGTGGAAAAAAAATTGATGAAATTGACGCTATAGCTTCTACAGCAGGGCCTGGTCTGATCGTATGTCTATCAGTCGGGTTAAGCTTTGGAAAAACTTTTGCACTTACAACAAACAAACCATTTATTGCTGTCAATCATCTTGAGGGACACGCCTTGAGCCCAAAATTAAATTCTAAACTAGACTACCCATATCTGCTCTTGCTGATTTCGGGAGGACATTCTCAATATTTAAGTGTGCAATCTATTGGTAAATATAAACGATTGGGTACGACAATTGATGATGCTTTAGGAGAAGCATTTGATAAAACTGCGAAACTTTTAGAAATAGAATTTCCAGGAGGACGTGAAATCGAAGTTTTGGCTGAGAAAGGGAATCCAGAAAAATTCAAATTGCCCAAACCAATTATAAATAAAGGTGGATGCAATTTATCTTTTGCAGGATTAAAAACTGCCGTGCTTAAAATATCCAAAACAATTAAAAATGATCAAGAGAAATTTGATCTTGCAGCTTCTTTTCAAAAAACGATCGAAGAAATTTTGTATAAGAAAACAATTGTTGCTTTTAATGAATTTGAAAAAACAAATAGCCCAAAAGAGAAAAAATTTGTGGTTGCTGGTGGTGTAGCTGCAAATA
Organism: uncultured Pelagibacteraceae bacterium; assembly: GCA_902539145.1. Lineage (GTDB taxonomy): Bacteria > Pseudomonadota > Alphaproteobacteria > Pelagibacterales > Pelagibacteraceae > Pelagibacter. The sequence goes on from CACBHX010000009.1 coordinate 7,089, forward strand.
AAAAAATAAGAGCGATGTTAATGAAATTATGTGAAGAAAAAAATTACCAAAGTATTTTTCCCCCAATAGAATTCTGCGGTGATAACGCGGCAATGATTGCCATGGTTGGGTTAGAAAAATTTAAACTAAAATTATTTAGTGATTTAGACCATCCCGCAAAACCTAGATGGCCATTAGATGAAGATGCGGCATTTCTTAAAGGAGCTGGCGTCCAATTATAATGAGTTATTGGTTGCTTAAATCTGAACCAGATGTTTGGTCGATTGATCAACAAAAAAAAGCTGGAAAAAAAGGAGCCCCTTGGGATGGTGTTAGAAATTATCAAGCCTCAAAAAATTTAAAGAATATGAGAACTGGAGATCAATGTTTTTTCTACCATTCAAATATTGGAAAAGAAATTGTTGGCATTGTTGAGGTTATTAAAGAAGCTTATTTGGATAAAACTGACAAAACTGGTCGATTTGTAGCCGTAACAGTTAAATTCATAAAAAAACTTAAAACACCAATTTCATTAGAAACTATTAAAAAAAACAAGGAATTAAGCCATTTATCATTAATAAGACAAAGTAGACTTTCGGTTATGCCAATAGACTCTAAAAGCTGGAAAATCTTGAATAAGATGAGTAAAATTTAACTATAAAATTTAACTTATGCCTAAAAAAAAAAAATCTAAAAATAGAAAAAAAATTAAAAAAAGAACTAAAAGAAAAGTTAAAAAAAAAGGTCTTAAAAATAAGAAATTAATTAAAAGAAATACTTTATCTAATAAGAAAAAACAAAATAAAAAAGAAAGCTCATCAGTTTCTGAATTAATAATAAAAACTAAACCTGAATGGATTAAAGGTAGTCTCGCAAATAAAGCCCAATACCTAAAGAAGTATAATGACTCAATTAAAAATAATAACGCCTTCTGGAAAAAAGAAGGAAAAAGAATTACTTGGATAAAACCCTACAAGAAGATTAAAGATGTTAAATATAGTAAAGATGAAGTTAGAATTAAATGGTTTGAAGATGGAACTTTAAATGCATCAGCAAACTGTATTGATAGACATTTAAAAGATAAAAAAGATAAGACTGCTATCATTTGGGTTGGTGATGATCCTAAAGACAGTCAAAAAATTTCTTACAAACAATTACATCAAAAGGTATCAAAAGCTGCAAATGGATTAAAAAAACTTGGAATTAAAAAAGGAGATCGAGTTACAATTTATTTGACTATGATACCAGAGTTAGCGGTTTTAATGCTAGCTTGTGCAAGGATTGGTGCAATTCATTCTATTATATTTGGAGGGTTTTCAGCTGAATCTATTTCGGGAAGAGTTAACGATTGTGAGTCAGAGTATATAATTACTGCGGACGAAGGTGTCAGAGGAGGAAAAAAAATACCTTTAAAGGCTACCACTGATGAGGCATTAACAAACTGTCCTAATGTTAAAAAGTGTATTGTTGTTAAAAGAACTGGAAATTACGTATTTTGGGATGATGATAGAGACGTTTGGTATCACGATTTAATCAAGGATGTTCCGGCCCACTGCGAACCTGAGGAGATGAATGCGGAAGATCCACTGTTTATACTTTATACTTCAGGCTCAACTGGTAAACCGAAAGGTGTTTTACATACGACTGGTGGGTATATGGTCTATGCATCAATGACTCACCAATATATATTCAACTACAAACCTAAAGATATTTATTGGTGTACCGCAGACATTGGATGGGTAACTGGACATAGTTATATTATATATGGGCCGCTTTCTAATGGTGCTACAACTATAATGTTTGAAGGTATACCTAATTATCCTGATAGCTCTAGATGGTGGCAAATAGTAGACAAATATAAAGTTAATACATTTTATACAGCACCAACTGCTATTAGAGCTTTAATGAGAGAGGGCAGCGATCCAGTCAATAAAACATCTAGAAAATCTTTGAAATTATTGGGGACTGTTGGGGAGCCAATTAACCCAGAGGCATGGATGTGGTATTACAAAACTGTTGGAAATTCAAAATGCCCAATAGTAGATACTTGGTGGCAGACAGAAACGGGAGGAATACTTATTGCTCCTCAGACTGGAGCTATTCCACTTAAACCTGGCTCGGCTACAAAACCTTTTTATGGAATAAAACCATGCTTAGTTGACAAAGATGGAAAAGAGGTTAAAGGCGCAGGTGAGGGTAGACTTTGTATATCTCAGTCTTGGCCAGGGCAAATGAGAACAGTTTATGGTGATCATCAGAGGTTCATTGACACTTACTTTTCTCAATTTGATGGAAAATATTTTACTGGAGACGGATGTCGTAGAGATAAAGATGGTTATTATTGGATAACCGGAAGAGTTGATGATGTTATCATAGTGTCAGGTCATAATCTTGGAACGGCAGAAATTGAAAGTGCTTTTGTAGCACATCCCAAAGTAGCAGAAGCTGCCGTTGTTGGTTATCCTCATGACATAAAAGGAAATGGACTATATTGTTATGTTACTCTCAATGCCGGAGAGACTGAAACTGGTGATCTTGAAAGAGAATTAAAACTTTGGGTAAGAAAACAAATTGGTCCACTAGCAACACCTGATCTCATACAATTCACTCCAGGGTTACCTAAAACTAGATCGGGTAAAATCATGAGAAGAATTTTGAGAAAAATTGCAGCCAATGAACACAGTCAATTAGGTGACACTACCACTTTAGCAGATCCAAATGTTGTTGATAGTTTGGTTGAGAACAGAAAAAATAATTAAAAATTTATTCTTTCTTGAAATTCTTTTTTAACAGTATCCCATTTTAAGATAACTGAATTTAAAACAATTTTTCTATCTAAAGTTTTTAATTCTTCTGCGATAGGTGCCCATTTATACAAAGATAAGGCGCTTAGGTTAAATGGAAGATCATTATAATAATTATCCCAATTTATATCATGCAATCTTTCACTAAAATTATTTTTTGCGCCTTCTATAATATTAAGCGGCATTTTGTTGGAAATTTCATCATCTAAGATTTTTAAAAAAATTTCTTTCGATTTTTCAAGATCATTAAAATTGAAATTATTCTTAAGGTAAGAAAACGTATATAATGTAAGATCTTGCAGAGCTACTGAATAGATGTTCCATTTTGCCATGTTAACAGATGACATAAATTCATCATTTTCAAAATGAAGAACGTAGCGTGTTCCCATTCTAGTTTTCAAATACCCATAAAGTGTGACTTGGGTTACCCAAGCTGACTTGGATTGAATAAATTCCTCTAGATCATCAAGATTATTAATTTTTTTTTTGGGGATGAAGGCTTTAAAAAGAGCAAAGAGGTAAATTTTAAAATCTCTTAATGTGAGATCTCTCCAAGTTAGCTTATATTTACCCATAAAATTAGATATTTTTATTATATATATCCCAAAAATAGTGGGATTTTGAACAATTTTAACACTTTAAATCTCTTTCATAATGGTTATGGTTTTGGGCAGTTATAACTAATAAGAGAGAGGTATAAATGTCAAAACAAGAACAACACTGGGAAAAATCCAAGGGTTTGCTGATGATGACGTTAGCAATTTGGTTTGTATTCTCAATTGGCATCTTCCTTTTCGGAGCAGAAATGAACGAAGTCACGGGACCATTCGGTTACCCATTGACTTATTGGTTCACATGTCAGGGATCTCTTGGAATATTCGTAATACTAATTTTTTGGTTTGCAAATAGACAAGAAAAAATTGACGAAGAGTTCGGCTTCAGTGAAAAAGGAGATGACTAATGATTAAAGGTAATTTTATAGACAATCTACCTAAAGTTTATGGAATATATACAGGAGGTTTCCTGGCTTTCATAATCATTATGTCGATTGCCGAACAGATGGGCGTGACTGCAAAAACAATTGGAATTTGTTTCGTTGCTTTTACAGTGGCCATCTACGCTATAATTGGTTATCTATCACGTACAGCTCAAGCTGATGCGTATTACGTAGCTGGAAGACAAGTACCAACCGTGTTCAATGGAATGGCAACTGCAGCAGACTGGATGTCTGGTGCATCATTCGTTGCAATGGCAGGTGGTATTTATTTTAAAGGTTACGGTTATATGGCACTGCTTGTAGGTTGGACTGGTGGATATGTATTAGTCGCATCACTATTAGCACCTTACCTAAGAAAATTTGGCTGTTACACAGTTCCAGATTTTATTGGTACAAGATATGGTGGTAATTTAAGTAGATTTATGGCAGTGGTAGTTTTAACTGTTGCTTCATTTACTTATGTGACTGCTCAAATTAACGCCACAGGTACAATTGCATCTGTTGCACTTGATATTCCATTCCAATACGCCGTGTATGTTGGACTAGTAAGTATCTTACTTTGTTCAATGCTTGGTGGTATGAGAGGGGTAACTTGGACACAGGTAGCTCAATATATCGTTCTAATCATAGCTTACTTATTACCAGTATTCTGGATCAGTAACAAAATGGGTGCGGGTTTCTTCCCTCACTTCATGTTAGCTGATGAAGTCTCTAGAATAGCTGAATTAGAGGCTCAGTTTGGTTTTGTGAAAAACTCTGCTGAAAATCTAAAAGAAGTACCAAAAGGTTTGGCTGGAATAACTAAAGCTCACTCAGCGGTGAACGCAACACCTTGGGCATTTATTTCATTAGCGTTAGCAATGATGATGGGAACAGCTTCATTGCCTCACGTTATGATGAGATATTTTACTACCCCAAGTGTAAAAGCAGCTAGAAAATCAGTAGGTTGGTCATTATTCTTTATCTTCCTACTTTATTCTTCTGCTCCAATGTTAGCGACACTATCTAAGTTGTCATTGATTGATCCGTCACTACCAACAGGTATTATCGGTAAATCAATTTCAGAAGTTCAAGCGATAGATTGGTATCAAAACTGGAACCAAGCAAACTTAATGTTTGTAAGCGACTTTAACGGAAATGGAACACTCGAATTAAATGAGTTTTTCATGGGTGGTAAAGCCGTTGTGTTAGCAACTCCAGAAATAGCTGGATTACCATATGTAATCTCAGGTCTGGTTGCTGCTGGAGGTATGGCTGCTGCCATGTCAACAGCTGATGGTTTGATTTTAGCAATTGCAAACGCAATCTCACACGATGTTTACTATAAGATCATCGATCCAAAAGCTGAGACTGCGAAGAGACTAGTTGTTGCAAGGGTATTACTTGTAGTAATTGGTTTTGCAGGAGCAACAATCGCAGCTCTTGAGATTCAAGGTATTTTGGGTTCAGTAATCTGGGCTTTTGACTTTGCGATGTCAGGACTATTCTTCCCACTAGTACTTGGTGTATGGTGGAAGAGAGCCAACAAAGAAGGTGCTATAGCTGGTATGGCTTTAGGATTAATTTCCGGTGCTGCTTACCTAGTTTGGGTAAGAACAGGTGGAAGTGGATTCTTAGGTATTACACAGTTAACATTTGGTATCTTTGGTTCGGCTGTCAGCTTAGTAGCTATGGTTGTAGTCAGTTTGATGACTCAAGCACCCAACGCTGCTACGCAGAAAATGGTTGATGAGGTTCGTGTACCAGCTGGTAAATCGATCCTTGGCAAACAACACTAAATAATCTTTTCAAGGGGCGATTAATTTCGCCCCTTTAAATTTCAATCTTTTTCCAATATAAATTTCTAAATGTCGGCTAACTTTCATCCTTTAGTTTATATAATTGATTACATTCTTGGGGTAATCATGTGGACTTTGATAGGAAGGGTAGCAATGAATATTTTTCAAAAAGAGGACTCTCAATTTTTTTTTATGAAGGTATTTGTTAAATTTACAAATCCTCTCATTAACTTATTTAAACCTATAACTCCATCTTTTATAATTCAACCAATTGTACCTCTATACGTTGCTTGGTTTTTTTTCATGATAAGGTTTTACTTTATGCCTTGGGTTTTAGGTTACTCAGTGATGGGTATGCTATCATTTCCATTAGAAAGTGAGATTTCAAGACAAATTTATCAATTTTTTAATTAAATTAAATTTTAAAATTTGGTACTAGTTGATTTAACAATCTATGAAAAAAATACAAATTTCACCCTCAATTTTATCTGCAGATTTCAGTCAATTAGGAAATGAAATCAAAAGATTAGAAAATGGTGGTGCGGACATGATCCATGTAGATGTTATGGATGGCCATTTTGTGCCCAATCTAACTATAGGCCCACCAGTAATTAAGGCTTTAAAAAAAAATTCATCAATACCCTTTGATGTTCACTTGATGATCTCCCCGGTCCATAAATATATTGAGAGTTATGCAAACGCTGGTGCCGATATTATAACAATTCACCCAGAGGCAACCGATGATCTTTTAAGTTCGATAAATAAAATCAAAAAACTTAAAAAAAAAGTTGGAATATCTCTAAACCCAGAGACTAAAGTTGAGGTCATAGAGGAATTTTTAGATCAAATAGATTTAATTTTAATAATGAGTGTAAATCCGGGTTTTGGAGGACAAAAATTTATGCCTGAAGTTTTAGATAAAGTAAAAAAACTGGATAAAATTAGAAAAAATTTTAAATTACATTTTGATATTGAAATTGATGGTGGAATTAATTTCGAAAATTCTAAATTAGCTATTAAATCAGGAGTTAATATTTTGGTTTCGGGTACCACAATCTTTAAAAATAATAATGGAGATATCAAAAAAAATATCGATTTACTAAGATCAATTTAATTATAAATCTGAATTAATTCAATTTTGATATGTTTGATATTTTAAAAAAAATTTATCTTAATTCTATATTTTATGACAAAAAAATATCGCCTAAAATAATAAGTGAATTGAAATATAAGCCTAGTTCATACTTAATTTCATCTATTGTAAAAGTAAGAACAAAAAAAATTGATATAAGTAATTTTACATATGATAATTTTTGGACAGATAAAAAATTGAGTCAAAAACAGTTAGAAAAATTGAATAATTTCTATTGGCTTTTTAGTCTTGATTTAAAATCATCATATGAATCTGTTCAAGTTGTAATAAAAAATTGGATAGAAAAAAATTATAAATACAATTTTCAAAATTGGAATTTTGAGACGACATCAAAAAGAATTATATCTTGGTTATCAAATTCAGATCTTACATACGATAAGGGTGGAGATCAATTTCAAAAGGATTTTAATTTGATGATACACAAGCAAGCATTTCATTTGATTAACCAAATTGATAATCAAAAAAAACTTAATAACAAAGTAAGAGGTGTATCAGCAATTATTCTTGTAGGTCTCTCCTATGAAAATCACAAAATTTTTACATTTAAAGGCTTAGATTATCTTAAAAAGATTATCAAAAATACATTTGATAGTAGTGGATTTCCAAAATCAAGAAATATCAAATTATCTATTTTTTTTCTTAAACACCTCATACTTATAAGAGAGTGGTTTAAAGAGTCTCAATCGGAAATACCTGATTTCATCGATGAAAATATTTTTAACCTTGGACGGTCGTATGCTTTTTTTTGGAAAAATTTGAAGTTCGATCCCTTATTTAATGGTAATAATAATTCTAATAATCAAGAATTTGACATATATCTAAAAAGACTAGGATATTCATTTAAAAATGACGATTTTGAATTCTCAAGTTATGTAAGTTTAAAAGACAAAAAGACAAATCTAATAATGGATATTGGTTCTTCACCAAATAGAAAATTTACAGAGGAATACCAAGCAGGTGCTCTCTCATTTGAGTTTGTTTCAAATGGAAAAAAAATATTTACTAATGCGGGGTATAATAACAATGACAATTTTAAACTTAATGAAATATCAAGATCTTCAGCTGTACACAACGTTTTAGTTATAGATGACAATTCATCATGCAAGTTTACCAAAAATTCATCCTCAAAACTTGAGGTCAAGGATGGATTAAGGACTCACAAAAAAAATGTTAGCTTTGAAAAAGATAAATGGAAAATAATAGCATCTCATGACGGTTATTTAAAAAGATATAATTTAATTTATGAAAGAGAAATTCAATTTTCTCCAAAAATTAATAAACTAATTGGTATCGAAAAACTTAAATCTAAAAAAATAATTCCGAATATTAAATTTGATGTAAGATTTCATCTAAATCCACTTGCAAAAGTGATGAAAACTCAAGATCAGAAATCAATTTTAATTGAAATAGATACCGAGGGTTGGAGATTTACTTGTGATAATTATAATATTGATATTGATAATGGATTATATTTCGGTAATAAAAATAATTATATCGAAAACCAAAATATTCTAATCATGGGAATTACAAACGAACAAAATATAGACATAAAATGGGAATTAAACAAAATACAATGAGTAAAATTCGAAAAGCTTTGATTTCTGTATCTAACAAAAAAGATTTAAAACCTCTTTTAAACATTCTTACAAAATACAAGGTTGAGATCATAAGTTCTGGTGGAACTTATAATGAAATAAAAAAACTTGGGTTTAAATGTATTGAAATTTCAAAGTTTACAAATATGCCTGAAATTTTAAATGGAAGAGTTAAAACACTCCATCCAAAAATTTATGGAGGCATATTAAATAAAAGGCAAAATAAAAAACATAATAAAGAAATAAAAAAAAATAATTACGAAAATATTGATCTTATAATTGCAAACTTTTATCCTTTCGAGGAAGTTTTGTCCAAAAAAACAAATCACAATAAAATAATTGAAAATATAGATATTGGTGGCCCCACCATGGTAAGAGCAGCAGCAAAAAATTACAATGATGTTGTGGTTATATGTAATCCAAATCAATACCAACGATTTATTAATGAAATAAAAAATAATAAAGGATCGACTAAATTAGATTTTAGAGAAAAATTGGCTGAGGAAGCATTCATGGAAACTGCTTATTATGAGTCAAAAATTTTTGAATATTTTAATGAAAAATCGAAAAACATTTTTCCTCAAAAAAATATAATATCAGGTAGGTTGATCAAACAAACCAGGTATGGTGAAAATCCACATCAAAAAGCTGCAATTTATTCTAAAAATAATAATCCAGAAATTATTCAGTTAAGTGGTAAAGATTTAAGCTATAATAACTACAACGATATTTACTCAGCATTGAGTATCACAAAATTGTTACCAAATAATAAAGGAGTAGCAATAATTAAACACACTAATCCATGTGGTGTATCTATAAGTCAAAATAAAGTGAAATCTTTTAAAGAGGCATTAGAAAGTGATCCAATTAGTGCCTATGGAGGAATTGTTTCATGTAATTTTAAAATGAATATAAATTTAGCAAGAGAAATGAATAAAATTTTTTTTGAGATAATAATGGCAAAAGGTTTTGATAAGAAATCAATTAATCTTTTTAAAAAAAAAAAAAATTTAAGATTAATTGATACCTCTAAATTTAAAGAAGAGAATAAATTTGACTTCATAAACAAATCTAATTCAATTTTAATACAAAATATAGATAATAAAAATTTTTCAAAAAAAGATTTTAAAGTAGTATCTAAGAGAAAACCAAATAATGAGACTTTTAAAAAACTTATTTTTGCATTTAATGTTTGTCGAAAAGTCAAATCGAATGCAATAGTGATCACCAATAATTACAAAACAATTGGAATAGGATCTGGACAACCTAGTAGACTAGATAGTTGTCAAATTGCAATTAATAAAATGAAAAAATTTCAAAATTCAAAAAAAAGTATGAAACTTTTCGCAGCATCTGATGCCTTTTTTCCATTTGTTGATGGTATAGAAAAGTTGGTGCAATCTGGAGTTACTGCGTTTATTCAACCATCAGGATCAAAGAATGATAACGAAATAATTAAATTTGCTAATCTGACAAATACTATTTTAGTATTTTCAAAAACAAGACATTTTAATCACTAATTAACAAATCCTATCAATTTTAGCAGCTAAAATAAAATCACTTTCTGCTAATCCTTTTATTGCGTGTGTGAAAATTTTTATTCTTGCATATCCCCAGCCAAACCATAAATCGGGGTGATGTCCTTCAGCTTCAGCAATTTTTCCAACATTGTTTACAAATTCCTGACTCTGTAAAAAATTATCGAATTTAAAATTTTTTATCAGGTGAAATCCATCGATTTTATCTTCAACTACTTTCCAACCATCTACCTGTTTCAAATATTTGTGGATTTCTTCAACATTAAAAGGAGGAATATTTCCCTCACAAGGTATACATTTTTTATTTGCTAAGTCATTCATAATTTTTTCTACTAATGGAGCGGGCAAAGGGGGTCGAACCCTCGACCTTCTCGTTGGCAACGAGACGCTCTACCACTGAGCTATGCCCGCACATGAGACAGTATATTAAGCAACATTTTTTTATTCAAGCAATATTAAGTATGTTATAAATAAATTTATGAAAAAAGAAAATCTGCCAAAAAAAATTGCTGTTTTTCCTCTAAGTAATTTCATTGTTTTTCCTAAAACAACTGTACCGCTCAACATTTTTGAACCAAGATATGTAGATATGATCAATGATTGCATGAAATCTAACAAATTGATTGGAATGATACAGCCAAAAGTTCTTAAAAATGAAAATTTAAATGTACCTGAATTACACAAGATTGGTTGTATGGGAAAAATTATAAATTCACAAAAGACTGATGATGGCAGATATTTAATAGAACTAAAAGGTTTGATCAGATTTACTATAATAAGTGAGATTGAGTCAAAAAAGAAATACCGTGAATGTGAAATTAGTTTTGATAAATTTTACGATGATTTATTAGACCAAAAAGAAAATTTAAAATTTTCTGATTTAGAATTAATCTTTAAAGATTTAAAAAATCTTTTTGAAAAAAGAGGCTTTATAATAAATTGGAAAGCTTTAGAAAATCAAAGTTTAAATGAAACCATAAATGCATTAGCTATGGCATCACCATTCACTTTAGAGGAGAAACAAGTTTTGTTAGAAACAAAAAATTTAGATGCTAGAAAATCTAAAATAGCAGATATTCTTACAACATATACTTTTGACCAATTTAATAACACTACAATACAATAGAAAAAAATCTTTAGAGACTTAACAGTCTATTTTAATTTGAATAATATAATCATTATTTTTAAGTTTCCTTTGTCAAATTCATGATTCTTTGTATTTGGGAACGTTAATCTTAATCAAAGCAAGACCTTCCTTGCATAGATCAATTGCAGATTTGATTGTTGATAGATCTAACTCATTTCCTCCAAAATTAATTCTACCTTTATTGAAAAAACTTGGGTCTGAGCTTGTTTTTCTCATTTTTTCTATAGAGGACTCCTCAATTACTTTTGAAACAATTTCTTCGTCATGACTGCAACCAAGATGCTGAAATATATCTTTGATAATCTTTTTTTTATTTATACATAAATCCTCGTAGTTAATTACTAAAAATTTGTGCGGCAACTTTTTAATTTGTAATAACAAATTTTTGACTTGTTTGTTCCATAATTTAGATCTGTGAATAATGTATTTATTCAAATTTAATTCACCATTAATTTTCATAATGTTTAAGTGATCTTCAGACTTTTCTTTTTTATATAAACGTTGATTGTGATCCCATGCAGATAAGGCTATATCGATTGGATTCCTAAAAATTAAAATTGTTTTACTATTTGGAAAAACATTAGATAAATTTACCAAGTTTTTGAGAAGAAAATTATTATCACTTATACCAATAAATTTCACCTTTTCATTACGATTGATAGCAATATCTTTAATCAAATAATAAAAGTTTTTTAAAAAAACCTCTTTATCAATTTTATTATATTTTTCTGCACCTGTTCTAGATGCCAATAATGAAAGAATAATATTATATTTTTTATGAAGATCTAAAAAATTTTGTGCTAAAAATTCTAGATTATCTTCAGAATTACAACTTATTTCTGGATGAAGATCTAAAATTCTTTGGAGAAGAGTGGTACCAGATTTTGGCAATCCACCACAAAAAAACAAATTTGACATATTTTTTAAAACTACTCTACGGTAGCAGATTTAGCAAGATTCCTCGGCATACCTAAAGCAAAAATCCATTATCAGCAATTTTAATGAACTTTTTATTTAAATTAGAATTTTTCCCTAAAAATTTAACTGTTTTACTAAAAATTTTACTTTTTGATTTACTTTCAAGATTAAAGAACTCGTAAATAAAATCAATTCCATTTGAAAAGATGTAATTGATATGCTTTGATTTTTTTTCAAATTCTTCATTTACTGAAACATTTAAAGGAAGACCCAAATTTATTTTTTGCTGTATGATTTCAGAAAAAATTTTTATGTCCCTTAAAGTCATATTAAAACCTTGTCCAGCTAGTGGGTGAATCTTGTGAAGCAAATCACCGAAAGCTAAAACATTACCGTAATGATAGTTTCTTAAGTTGGACATCTGAAGTCTAAATCGTGAAAAGTTTCTTATATACAAAATATTATAGAATTTATTGTGAAATCTAATTAGTTTTTTAAAATCAAATTCTTGATTTCCCTTTACAGAATAAACTACTGAAGTTTCAGTTTTAGAAATAGGTAAAAAAGCCAATGGACCTCTTGATGTGAAGATTTGTATTGCTTTATTATTAATAACTTTAGAGTGTTTTATAATTGAAGTATAAGCAAAATCATCATAATTTTTAATTAATCTTTTGGAAAAAAATCGTTTAGTTATAAAATTTGAGATATCACAATTAATAATCAAATTATAATTTTGTGTTAATATATTTTTATCTATTAAATTTTCTTTAAACTTGCATAATTTTTCTTTTTTTAATTTTTTTGTTAAATAATCAATCAATTCATTATTTTTCAGTACTGAAAAAAGGTTTTTACCATTATTTTGAAAATTTAATATTTTTTCATAATTCAAATTTTCACTATAAATTTCTATTTTATTTATATTCCATGATAATTTGTTAATATTTAGAATTTCTTTATTAAAAAAATCCAAATTAATTTTTGAAATTCCTATAGTGCGATCGTAATAAGTTTTGTTTTTTTTCCTGTTTGAAATAATTTCAACATTTATCCCCTTATTAACTAAACTTTTTGCAAGTGTTAAACTTGTTAAGCCATTCCCTAAAATACATACATTCATTATAAATTTTAATTTTAACAATAAAAATTAGATGATACAAAGATATATATTTGATTCATCTACTATGGATATAAAAAAGATCAGCAATTCTATACTAATTTATATAACAAAAAGATTAATAGAAATTTCAGGAATAATTATCGCAATTTTAGGTATTCTTCTTTTTTTGGCTCTAATATCATACTCACCAGAAGATCCAAATTTTATATTTCCAGAAAATTTAGAAATTAAAAATTATTTGGGTTTTCAGGGAAGCTATACATCAGATCTTTTTCTTCAATCTGTTGGTATCATTTCTTTTTTGATACCAATAACATTTATTCTTACTGGAATTAATATTTTTAGGAAAAAAGAAATTTTTTTATTTTTAGAAAATATCTTTTTTATAACTATTTATACGGTTGTTGGTTCTCTTTTTTTTAGTTATTTCTATTCAGACTCTTTTAATCTTTACATAAATGGCAATGGAGGTTTTATAGGTAAATACCTTAATGGTACTTTTTTGAATTCTTTTATAGGTTTAAATGAAATAATTTCTTATTATCTTTTAATAATAATTATCTCTGTTCTATTTTTAGTAAGTGTAAACTTTAACATAAAAACTTTTTTTGAAGTTATAAAAAGATTTTTAAACATTTTATTTAAAAGAAATGAAAAAAATTATACTAACAAAAACGAAATTATAAAAGAATACATACCACAAGATGAAATCAAGAATTTGATTCAAGAAGATTTGCCATTCATAAAAGCAGAAAATACTTTTACTAAAGATAAAGCTAAATATAAACTTCCTTCATTAGAATTACTAAAAACACCCTCCAAAAGTGAGAGAACAAAATTTAACAAAAACGATACCACAGATCCAACTTTCATAGAAAAAATACTTTTGGATTTCGGTGTTAACGGTAAAATCAAAAAAATCAGTCATGGACCTGTGGTTACTTTAAATGAGTTTGAGCCAGCGGCAGGAATTAAGGTTTCAAAAATAGTCAACCTCTCAGACGATATTGCAAGAAATACAAGTTCAGAATCTGCAAGAATATCTACTATTCCAGGAAGCAATACAATTGGTATTGAGTTACCAAATGCCTTAAGAGAAAATGTTTATTTAAGTGAAATTCTTAATGTTTCAGATTTTAAAAAAAAAGAAATAAAGCTGCCAATTGCATTGGGCAAAAATATTTCTGGAGAACCAATTGTAAGAGACCTGACATCGATGCCTCACTTGCTTATTGCTGGAACTACTGGTTCGGGAAAATCAGTTTGTATAAATACTATTATTCTATCATTGCTTTACCGACACCATCCCGAAAGATGTAAGTTTATTTTAATCGATCCAAAAATGCTAGAACTATCTACATATGAAGGTGTTCCTCATTTACTTTGCCCTGTTATAACTGAAGCTAAGAAGGCAGCATCAGTTTTAGGTTGGGTGGTTAAAGAAATGGAAAGTAGATATAGGTTAATGACAAAAGAAGGGGTAAGAAATATTGATGGATATAACTTGAAGCATAAACTTCCAATGCCTTACATAGTAGTTGTTGTCGATGAGATGTCTGACTTAATGTTAGTTGCTGGAAAGGAAATCGAAAATTATATACAAAAATTGTCACAAATGGCCAGAGCTGCAGGAATACACATTATAATGGCAACTCAAAGACCAAGCGTTGATGTTATAACAGGCACTATTAAAGCAAACTTTCCAACACGTATTTCATTTCAAGTTACCTCAAAAATAGATAGTAGGACCATTTTAGGTGAGCAAGGTGCTGAACAATTATTAGGAAAAGGAGATATGCTTTTTATGTCATCTGCGAATAAAGTAGTAAGAATTCATGCACCATACGTATCTGAAAATGAAATTGAGAAAATAAATAATTACCTAAGGTCCCAAGCTGAACCTGATTATATTGATGAAATTTTAAATTTTGTCGATGAAAAGGAAATGATTGAAAACTCAAAGAATCAAGGTGATAAAGATGAATTATATAACAATGCAGTGGAAATTATCAAATCAGAAGGAAAGGCTTCAACATCATTTTTACAAAGAAAATTACAAATTGGATATAACCGAGCAGCAAGAATTATTGATATGATGGAGGCAGAAGGAATTGTAAGTAAAGCTAACCATGTTGGAAAACGTGATGTTTTAAAATGAGTAAATTTTATTTTTTAATTATCTTTCTTTTTTTTGTAAATGAAAGTTCAGCTTCTATTAAAGACGATATAGCTAATAAACTTAGTTTAATTAATAATATATCATTTAATTTTGAGCAAAACATAAATGATAAAATTGAGAGAGGTAAATGCATTTTAGAATATCCAAAGAAAATTTTTTGTGAATATGATCTAAGTAATAAAAAAATTTTAGTATCAAATGGATCGTCATTTGTAATTAAAACTCTTACTAGTTATTATATATATCCTCTAAAAAAAACTCCTTTAGATGTTATATTAGACAAGAAGTTTTTATTAGATAAAATTAGAAAATCAAAAAACTATTATTCAGATAAAAATATTGTAGCTTTCAAGTTCCTTAAAGACGAAAATGAAATAAATCTTTTTTTTGATAAAAAAACTCTAAATTTAAAAGGATGGCAAACAGTAGATTTATATCAAAATCTTAATATTGTTTATTTGTCATCGATTGTTTTTAATCAAAAAATTGAAAAAAAAGTATTTAATTTACCGACTTCAGATTAAAATATTATTAACATTTAGATTTGCACCGTCTCTGTCATAAAAACCTTCATCCCTCTAGATAAATAATTATTTAAAGCGTTTTTATGATCTAAAGAGCAGGTGTGTACCCATACTCTTTTGGGTTTTTGTAAAAAAGACTCTTTTATTGCACTTGATAATAAATAGGATCCGAGTTTTTTATGATGATATTCCTCAAGTAAACCAAGATAGGCTATTTCAACTTCATTCTCATTTTTATGAAAGATTAACTCAAAGTATCCAGCAAGATCATTTTTGTTTCTTAAAATATAGGTTTTAAGATTTTTATTTGTTGTATAGTTAATCCATTGATCATCATTCCATGTCAATCTATCAATCCAACGATGATTTTTACCTATGTTTTTATAAAAAAACTTATTTAATTGAAAGTTTGGTGGATTAATAAGATCTACCTTAAATTCTTTAGGTACAGTTTTTACTTCGACCAAATCATCAATTGAATAAATTTCGAGATAATTTCTTTTAACTTTTAAGCTCATTGGACCATTTTACCGACCCTCTCGCCCCCAAATAAATGAAAGTGTAAGTGAGGTACTTCTTGTCCGCCATGCTCGCTTATATTTACGAGTGCCCTGTAACCTTTTCCAGTATCGACAGAAATATTTAATTTTTTAGCAACTAAATTAATGCCCTTTATCAAACCCACAACTTCATCATTAGAGGCATTATTTGCAAAATCATCTAAATCCACATATTTTCCTTTTGGTATTACCAG
>CACBHX010000010.1 GCA_902539145.1 uncultured Pelagibacteraceae bacterium
GGCAAAACTTTTGAGCAAAATTCGATTATAAAATCAAAATATTTTTCAAAAAAAACTAACCTAATTTGTTTAGCTGATGACTCTGGACTTGAAATTGATATTTTGGATAAAAGACCTGGAATTTATTCAGCTAGATGGGCTGGAAAAGATAAAGACTTTAGAATAGCCATTAATAAAGTTTTTAGAGAATTAAGTCTTAAAGATAAAAATTGGAAAAAAAAAACTGTTAGGGCTAGATTTATTTGTGCCCTTTCAATAAGTTATAGGAATAAAAATTTAGTGTGTGTTGTAGGTAAAGTCGAGGGAAAAATTTCAAATAAAGCGAAGGGCAAAAATGGTTTTGGGTATGATCCAATATTTATCCCGGTTAATGAAAAGAAAACTTTTGGCCAAATGTCATTTTTAAAAAAATATAGGATGGATCATCGTTTCAAAGCATTTAGAAAAATTAAAAAATTTTTTTAAGATCCCCATTATGGATTTGATAAAAATTTAATCTATGATTAATTTGATTATTCTTTATATCGAAAACTCCAATTTTACCTTTAAAAGAATTCTCTTTTTTAAATAATTGTTGAGTATCAGATAAGTCTGTCTTTAAAGATAAATAATAAATCAATCCAATAAGATCATAACTAAGTAAAGATAAATGATTGGGTTTTTCATTATAAGACTCAGTAAATTTATTCTCGAAACTCTCTAAATTTTCTTTATTAATAGAGGGATAATATAACGGTTGAATATTTTTTTCAGAAAGTAAACTTTCATCGAACCATTGATTTAAGGTAATAAAATACTTATCTTTTGGGGACACGTCAGTATATAAGAATGATGTGATAACACTTTTTAAACTTTCATCAAAATCAGAAATTATCAAAGAGTCAAAACTAACATTTCCAATAGTATATTTTCTATTTAATTTTTCTACTTTTCTTTTTTTTATCTCTTCATCTATATCAGATAACTCAATTCTTTTTATTTCATCTGCTAAATTTTGTTTTCTAATTTTATAGTTCGTTATTTCTTCAATTCTTTGGGTAAGTTTTGTAGGTTCAATATTATAAATATAGTGTTTTGAAATTTTTAATTTTGATTTTTTAATCGCTCTTTTAATTTCTTCTTTGTAATTAAGATCTGGAGTTAGTAAAATTGTCTTTTTTAATTCGTTAAGTTCTGTAAATTTTTTTATTGCGTTCAATTGTGAAATAGAGTTAACACCACTACTAATTACATTACTCGGTAAACTTTCTGTTTTATTTGTGAGTGATAAGAATATAATATCATCTACTTCATTCAAATATTTCACATTTTTAAAAAAAACTGGACCAATTACAATTTCTACACCCAATCTCTTTAAATCGATAGCTGATTGAAGTGTTTGGTTGGGATCTTGGCCTGTATCTTTTGGATATATTTCAATATCATTTGTACCGATATCTTTAAGAGCTAATTTTGTTGATTTAATAATTGATTGTCCGAGTTCATTTTTTTCGCCAGACATTGGAACTAATAAACCAATCTTAATTTTTTTTTCATTGGTGTATCCAAATTCTAAAGTAAACAAAATGATGGTTGTACTAATTAAAATTATTTTTAAAATTTTAAACATTTAATGATATTATAGTATTTATAAGTAAATATGATCGTAAATTATAAAACAATAAATAAAGAGTTAAAAAAAGGCTTATATTTAGTGCCAACTCCAATAGGTAATTTAAACGATATAACTTTGAGAGCCTTAGAAACGCTAAGAAAATCTGACCTTATATTATGCGAGGACACTAGAATTTCAAAAAATTTATTAAATAAATATAAAATAATTTGTAAATTAATTTCAAATCATAAATTTAATGAAAAAAAAAATTTATCAAAAATTATTGAGTTATTAAAAAGAGGTTCAGTGGTTTCAATGATCTCAGATGCTGGAACACCAAATATTTCTGATCCAGGAAGATTATTGGTAAAAGAATGTGTAAGAAATGAGATAGAAATTATTCCATTACCCGGCCCTTCTGCTATAACAACTGCGTTATCAGTAAGTGGGTTTTCAGACAAATTTTTTTTCTATGGTTTTTTCCCAAAAAAAAATAATGAAATATTAAAAACATTAGAAATTATGAAAAAATTAGATAGTTCCATAATTTTTTTTGTAGCAGCAAAAAAAATTAATAAGATAATTCCTTATATAAAAAAGGAATTTTCAGATAGGAAAATTTTAATTTGTAGAGAAATGTCAAAATTATATGAGGAATTTATTAGATTAAATATTAATGAGTTAAAACCCTTTGAAAAAAACTTAAAAGGTGAATTAACAATTGTAATTTCTGAAAAACTTAATAAAAAAAATTCGTCTGAATTAAGTGAATCAGATAAAAGAACTATAAAAAAAATGATTAACAGATTAAGCATAAAAGAAATAACAAGTCTTATTCATGAAAATAATCCAGTTTCAAAAAAAATAATTTATAAATATTGTATTGATATTAAGAATGAAAATTAAAATTATATTAATTATTTTGATTAGTTTAACTCTAAATGCATGTGTTGGAGTATCTTCGACAGGAATATTTGGAACAGGAGTGAGTGTAGCGATTGATCCAAGATCTCTTGGTACTCAGATAGATGACTCAATAATGCAAAAAAATTTAAGCACAAGAATCTTATTGCTAAATAAAGATTATTTTTTTTCAGTAAAAACAAAAGTTATAGATGGCAGAATATTCATAACTGGTAAAGTTGATGATCCAGAGGAAAAACTTAAATTAACAAAGCTAGCTTGGGAAACTCAAGGAGTGAGGTCTGTAAAGAATGATTTAAAAATAAAAGAAGAATTTAATTTTAGACAATCTGCAAAAGATTTGCTTATTACTTCGCAATTAAGAACTGCATTGATTTTTAACGATTCTATAAAAGCAACTAATTATCAGATAGATACATATAAAAAAAAAATATATATTTACGGTATAGCGACAACAGCAGATGAAAAGGATGCAGTAATAGAAGAAGCAAAAGAAATTTTGGACGTCGAGAATGTAATTGCTAGTATATTGTTAGTTGATAACTTAAGAATTCAAAAAAATTAAATTATTTTTTATAATCAATAACATCAGCAGAATATGCAGCTATAGATGCTAAATTTAAAATTTCAGATGTAGAGGATCTCAGTGGTGCAATTTCTATTGGTAGTCCTAAACCAATAAGAAGTGGTCCAATTACCTTTGCTCTACTCATCGATTTAATCATCTTATACGAAATCGCTGCACTATGTTGACTAGGCATGATCAATACATTTGAGTTTCCAACAATTTCTGAGAACGGATATAGTTCTTTGTAAATTTTATCTAAAGCTACATCTGGTTGCATCTCTCCATCAAATTTGAAATCGACTTTATCTTTTTTTAGTATTTCAACAGCATCGCTTAATCTTTTTGTTCTGTCAGTAGCTGGTTCACCAAAAGTAGAGTGTGATAAAAAAGCAACTTTAGGGTCAAATCCAAAAAGTCTCACAACTCTTGCTGCAGATTTTGCCATTTCAGCTAATTGTTTTGAATCGGGATATTCAATAACTGATGTATCACAAATAAAAATTGTTTTACCTCTATTAACAACCAAATTTAAACCAAACATGATCTCCCCAGGTCTTGGATCTACGACCTGGATTACTTTTTCAAGTGATGAGGAATATCGTCTTGTATTGCCTGTAACCATTGCATCTGCATCATTGCAAGCAACCATACAAGATGCCCAAATTACCCTGTCATTTCGTATAAGTCTATCGCAGTCCCTTTCCAGCATTCCTTTTTCTCTTTGGAGTTTTTTGAAAAGAAATTTTGCATATCTCTCTCTTTTCTCTTTGTCTTTAGAGTTTACAATTTCAATATCGAAATCTTCGTTGTAACCAATCTTTTTTATTTGACTCTTAATTAACTCTTCTTTTCCAATTAAAATTGGGATTCCTAATTTAGAATTTTTAAATGCAATTGCAGCCTTTAACATATTTTCATCCTCACCATCTGCAAACACAACTTTTTTTTGTTTTTTCTTAATGTAGTTATTAACACCTTGAAGAATTGTAACAGTTGGATCTAACCTTTGCTTAAGTTGATCTTTATAAACATCAAAATCTTCTATATTAATTCTAGCTACTCCAGTTTTCATCGCAGCTTTAGCTACAGCTGCTGGGATAACACTAATTAATCTTGGGTCAAAGGTTGATGGTATTATATAATCTTTACCATAATGAGGTCTTTCACCCCCCATTGCCGCAACAACTTCATCAGGCACATCTTCCTTTGCTAAATTTGCGATTGCAAGTGCAGCGGCAACTTTCATTTCTTCATTTATTGTTTTTGCTCTTACATCTAATGCTCCTCTAAATATATAGGGAAAACCTATCAAATTATTTACTTGGTTGGCGTAATCTGATCTTCCCGTGGCTATTATCGCGTCGCTTCTTACCTCCTCAACTTCCTCAGGTGTAATCTCAGGATCAGGATTTGCACAGGCAAATATTATTGGATTTTTTGCCATCTTTTTTACCATCGCTTTTGTTAATGTTCCTTTTGCAGATAATCCTAAAAAAACATCAGCATTATTGATCGCATCACCTAAAGTTCTGTGTGTTGTCTCAATTGCGTGACTTGATTTCCATTGATTCAAATTTTCTCTACCTTTGTAAATTACACCTTTTCTATCTACCATCGTGATGTTTTCATTTGGTACACCAGATTTTTTAAATAAATTTGCACAAGCCATTGCTGACGCACCAGCACCATTTACAACTATTTTTACTTTATCAATTTTTTTTTTACTAATATCTAATGCATTAACTAATGCTGCAGTTGTAATAATTGCTGTACCGTGTTGATCATCATGAAATACAGGTATATCAAGAATTTCCTTGAGTTTATCCTCAATAATAAAACAATCAGGAGCAGCAATATCTTCAAGATTGATACCACCAAAGCTAGGAGCAAAATTTTTTATGCTGTTAATGATTTCTTCTGCGTTTCCAGAGTCTATCTCTAAATCAATAGAGTCAATATCGGCAAACCTTTTAAATAAAACAGCCTTTCCTTCCATAACTGGTTTCGATGCTAATGCACCTAAATTTCCCATGCCTAAAATTGCAGAGCCGTTACTAATAACTGCAACTAGGTTTCCTTTACTAGTATAATCAAATGCTGCTTCAGGATTTTCACTTATCGCCCTTACAGGAGCTGCTACTCCAGGAGAATATGCTAAAGCCAAATCTCTTTTTGTAGTCATATTTTTTGAGGAAGATATCTCAATCTTGCCTGGCTTTTTATCTTTATGAAAATCTAAAGCTTCTTTATCTGTGTAATGATCAATTTTTGTTTTTTTCATTTATGTTAATTAGGTGTACAAATGGGGTAAAATTAAGACTAATATGATTTATGAACTTAGTTAAGTCAACAGGGACTTTTGGTTTTTATACTATTATCAGTAGATTACTTGGTTATTTAAGAGATGTTTTGATAGCAATTTTTCTTGGAACAAGTTTTTTAGCAGATGTTTTTTTTGTAGCATTCAGAATACCCAATACTTTTAGAAGATTATTTGCAGAAGGAACCTTTAATGCAGCTTTTATACCAAGTTATACTTCAGAATTAGTAAAAAAAAAATCTGGATCACAAAAATTTGCAAACGAAATTTTTAATTTATTATTTTTAGGTCTATTATTTTTAGTTTTAATTATTGAAGTTTTCATGCCAGCTTTTGTGAGATTAATAGCACCAGGTTTTATTGATAATCCAGAAAAAATTCAGTTAGCTGTAAATTTAACAAGGATAACTCTTCCATTTTTAATGTTTGTAAGTCTATCTTCTTTTTTTGCAGCAATTCTTAACTCACATAATAAATTTGCTGCTGCATCTGCAGCACCAATAATTCTTAATATTGTTTTGATATCTATTTTATTTTTCGGTAAATTTCTCAACGATGAACTGGTTTATTATCTATCATATGGAGTTTCAGCGGCAGGAATATTACAGCTTGTTTTCTTATATCAATTTACAAAAAAATTTTATTCTATAAAACTTAACTTTAATTTTAAAATTAATAATAAGGTTAAATTTTTTTTTAAAAAACTTTTACCTAGTATTTTCTCGTCTGGTGTTACTCAAATTAATATTCTTGTTGGCACTATAATTGCATCTTTTCAAGCCAGTGCCGTATCTTATTTATACTATGCTGATAGAATTTATCAAATAAACCTTGCAATAGCTGGAATAGCCATTGGAGTTGTTGTTTTACCACAACTTTCTAAACATGTTTTTTTAAAAAAGAAAAACAAAATACTCTTACTTCAAAATAAAGCACTTGAGCTTAGTATGTTTTTAAGTTTACCTGCCTCAGTCGCTTTAATTGTAGGATCGGAACAAATTATTTCTGCATTATTTGGTTATGGTTCTTTTGACGAACTTTCTGTAACTAACTCAGCAAATGCACTTTACTATTTTGGTTTAGGACTACCAGCATTCGCATTAATTAAAGTATTCTCGACATTTTTTTTCGCTAATCAGGATACTAAAACACCTTTTTATATTTCATTAATTTCTGTAATTTTAAATATATTAATAAGTATTTATTTCTTCAGAGACCTTGGTTTCATAATAATTCCTATAGCTACGACGATTTCATCTTGGTTTAATGCTATTGTATTATTTGTTTATTTAAAAAATAATAATTTATTTAATTTCAATGATTTATTCTTTATTAAATTTTCAAAGATACTTTTGGCTTCCATACTCATGGGTATATTTTTCGATTATTTAATTTTGTTTTTTGAAAATAAATTGATTTATGAATATAATTTAAAATCTATTTATTTGATATTATCATCTTTTTTAAGTCTTTTATTTTATTTGAGTTTTTCATTATTTATCAAAGCTTTTAAATATGATGATATTAAACTAAAGTACTAAGTTATGAAAAAAAAAATTTTTTCAGGTGTTCAGCCTACTGGAAATCTTCATCTTGGAAATTATTTGGGAGCAATTAAAAATTTTGTAAAACTTAATAATGAGGTTTCAAATGATTGTGTTTTTTGTGTTGTCGATCTTCATGCTATTACAGTTACCCAAGATCCAAAAAAATTGAGAGACAATATTTATGAAACTGTAGCAACTTTTGTTGCTAGCGGTATAGATCCTGAAAAAAGTATCATCTTTAATCAGTCAGGTGTCAGTGCTCATTCAGAGACTGCCTGGATTCTAAGTTGTACAGCCAGAATGGGATGGCTTAACAGAATGACCCAGTTTAAGGAGAAAGCTGGGAAAGATAAAGAAAAAGCAAGTATTGGTCTCTACTCTTATCCTGTATTAATGGCTGCGGATATTTTATTATATGACACTACTCATGTACCTGTCGGAGACGATCAAAAGCAGCATTTGGAGCTTTGCCGAGATATTGCGCAAAAATTTAATAATGATTTTACTGCTGATAATTTTTTTAGAATTCCTGAACCATTAATTCAAAAAGAGTTTTCAAGAATTATGAGTTTGAGAGATGGATCAAAAAAAATGAGTAAATCTGAATTATCTGATCTGAGTAGAATAAATTTAACTGATGATAAAGATCAAATAATTAATAAAATAAAAAAGGCAAAAACTGATACTTTACCATTGCCATCAACTAGTGCAGGTTTGGAAAAAAGACCTGAGGCAAAAAACTTAATGGGTATTTATTCTAGCCTTATTGATGAAAATCTAGACATGACAATAGGTAAATTTTCTGGAAAAAATTTTTCAGAATTTAAAGAAAATTTATCTCAAGTTTTAGTTGATAAAATTACCCCTATATCGAGTGAAATCAAAAAACTTTTAAAAGAAAAAAATTTTTTAGATCAAATATTAAAAAAAGGACGTGAAAAAGCTGACAGGATCGCTTCAGAAAAGCTTAAAAAAATTCAAGAAATTGTAGGTTTTTGATTATTGAGTATAAACAAGTTTAATTTTAAAAATATTTGATTATATATAAATTATGTTTGTGCAGACAGAACTTACACCTAATCCAAACTCGTTAAAGTTTTTACCGGGTAAAACGGTTTCAAAAAATGGATCTTTTGAAGTAACAAAAAAAGATGAAACCAGTAATGAGTTAATTAAAAATTTATTTTCAATAAATGGAGTAGAAAGTGTTTATTTAGGTAAAGATTTTATTTCAGTCAACAAATTGGAAAAAGCTAATTGGGATGAGATAAAACATATAATTGTATCATTAATAAATGATTTTTATTCGACGGGCAAAGAATATGTTGTTGAAAAAAATTTGAATGAGGGATCTGAAAATCTAGAGGAGGTAGAGATTAGAATAATTAAAATCTTAGACCAAAAAATAAGACCTGCTGTTGCGAAAGATGGTGGTGATATTAAATTCAAAGAGTTTAAAAATGGGATAGTGAGGGTTCAATTGCAAGGAAGTTGCTCAGGATGCCCAAGTTCTACCATGACATTAAAACAAGGTGTTCAAAATCTTTTATGCCACTATATACCAGAAGTAAAACAAGTTGAGGCAATATAAGTTATGTATAAAAGAAATATTAATAGAAAATTTAAAACATTTAGCTTCTTTAAAACAAAAAGAAATATTGGATCAATTTCAAGAATTTTAATATCATCAATATTGTTAATTAGTTTTTTTTATGCAACGCCAATTATCATCAATTTTGCTAATAACAAAAATATGGCTTTTCAAAATAAATCAAAAGCAGTTTTGGCCTATACTTTAAAAAATGGTTCAAGCGATAATGAAAGCAGCGATAAAATTCTTAATGAACAAGATCTTTTGGTTGATATTTTAAGTTTAAATGACCTGGAAACGGATACTGTAAGATTGAATGCCTCAACTATCAAACAGTTATTTGAAGATACAAAATATTCTCTTAAAGATGTAAGAAAAACTAAATTGGTTAAACCAGTAGCTTTGACTTTGTTACCAAATGAAATAAAAATGATTGAAAACACATCTAAAAGAAAAGAATTTTTTATTCAGATTGTTCTTCCACTAATTCTTAAAGAAAACAGTAACATCAAGATAGATAGGAAGAGGCTTTTTAGTATAATAAATAAAAGTAATAATACTGATTTGGAAAAAAAGTGGCTTGAAAGAAAGTACAAACAATATGGAATTCCTTCAAAAGATTTGTCGATACTAAAAATAAGAATGGATGAAATTCCGGTTTCCCTGGCACTTGCGCAGGCTGCAAAAGAGACAGGATGGGGAACCTCAAGATTCGCTCAAGAGGGAAACGCATTATTTGGACAATGGACTTGGTCTGGCGAGGGTTTAAAACCAAAAGATGCAGATAAAAATGAGGGTCATAAAGTTATGAAATTTAATGTTCTTCAAGCGTCTGTTAGAGCTTACCAAAGAAATCTTAACACCCATGCAACTTATAAAGAATTTAGAAAAGAAAGAGCAAAATTAAGAGATGATGGAAAACCTTTAGATAGCATGAGGTTATCAGAGTTTCTTAATAAATATGCAGAAACTGGCAATCAATACGTTGAAGTTCTACAAAAAATTATTAAACAAAATAATCTTCAGGATTTCGATGATGCTAAATTACTACCTTCAAGTATAGAACTAGAGAGTTTAATCTAATTTTCGCTTACGATAAATTGAGTTCCAAACCAACGCCATTTTCCATTATCCATTAGCGAACAATTAATTCTTCCTCTTCTTGGTAAAAATGGATCTTCAAAGTTGATCATAAGTTTATTTATATCAAATTTTAAATTTGATTTTTTCCATTTACCACCGTCATTGGAATAACAATTAATGTTCTTTATATTTTTTTGTTCATTAAAAAATTCGACTATCATTCGTGGGGGATTGTTCTTTTTATTTATTTTTTTTTCTTCTGGCTCAAGAGATCTATACTCAAGTGGTAAATAATTAATTATAGACTTAAACCTTTTTAATTCACCATATTTTTCATTTATTGGAAATCTTGGTAGTTCAAATTTATCTTTATTCACATCAATAATTCCAGAATGTTGTCCAAAAGCTATTTCAAAATTTTTAGATATGTATTGTTTCATAAAAAGGGAATATTCACCAAATGGATATGAGAATATTTCAGGAACATATCCTAATTTATTTTTAAAAATTTTTGATGCAAGCTCTATATCATTGATAAATTCTTCCTCACTTTTATCGATTAAATAGTCATGTGAATGAGAATGGTGGCCAATATAACCAAATTCAGATTTGTCAATCTCAATTATTTCATCCCAAGTCATATAACCATTTTTACCAACTGGTTCTGTGGATACGAATAAAATAAATGGAATTTTATTTTTCTTTAAATATGGCCAGGCATTATCATAAAAAGACTTGAAACCATCATCTATCGTTATTAAAATTTTCTTCTTCTTTTTTGGTTTTTTAAATTCTCTTATAAAAGATTTTGGATTATAAAATTCATAATCAAGTTCTTTAATTATTTTTATATGTTTTTGAAAAATATCCATTTTGATATTTGTTGAAGGATACTTATTTTCGTTAAATCTATGGTACATGATCGATAAAATACCATTATCTTTTGCATAATATTTGATATTATTTTCCTGTGAATTAGAATCGTTAAAAATAAAGAATTGAATTATGACAAAGCTAATAATAGATGCTGCTAGTGATAAAGTTTTTTTCATGATTATTGTAAATAGAAACAATTATAATATTAGCTATGAAAATAGCAAAAAAAATTATGAGAGATTAATAATACTTTTAAACGATTTTTTAATGTCAAAAAATTTAGATTTTAAAAAAATTTCAGATATATATATAAATAGAGGACCCGGTAGTTTTGCAGGTATCAGAAATTCTTTATCAGTCGTTAAGGCCATCCATTTAGTCAATAAAATTAATTATTATTGTTTTAGTTTTAGAGATTTCAATGGAGAAAAACACATAAAATATGAATTTATCCCTGATTTATGCAAGAAATTTAAAGTTGAAAAAAATTTGATTAATCCCATCTATTCGGGTTAAAAATACGTATGTCAGAAACAATTGAGCAAAAATGTCTATCTCAAGGAGTAAAACTCACTGATCAAAGACGAATAATTGCTAAGGTTATTTCTGAGTCAAAAAAAGCATATGGTGAATCTGATCATCCGGATGTTGATGAGTTATATAATAGAGTTTCAAAAATTGATCCTAAAATAAGTATTGCAACTGTATATAGAACCGTAAAACTTTTTGAAGAGGCTGGAATTCTTACAAAACACGATTTTAAGGGTGGCAAGGCAAGATATGAAATAAATGATGATCATAATCATTTAATTGATATCAAAACTGGTGAAATAATAGAGTTTGTTGATCAGGAGATAGAAGATTTACAAAAAAAAATTGCTAGTAAATATGGATATAAATTAGTTGACCACAAACTAGAACTTTATGGTGTCAAAGTAGATAAAAAAAATGAATAAAAAAATATTCGCCAAAACATTTGGTTGCCAAATGAACGAGTATGACACTAATCGAATAATTGATACTGTAAAAAAGATAGGATTTACAAAAACTGAAAATCTTGACGATACAAATTGTTTTTTACTAAACACTTGTCATATAAGAGATAAGGCAAAAGAAAAAGTTTATCACGAGATAGGTAGAGTTAAAAAAAGATTTAGATTAAAAAAAAAACCTTTTGTAATAGTTGCTGGATGCGTTGCTCAAGCAGAAAACGAAGAGATGTTAAAAAGAGAACCTTTTATTGATCTAGTTATTGGTCCTCAGGCATATCATAAAATAAATGACAAGATTGAGGAATACATAGATAATCAGAGGAGATTGGATGAAACTGATTTTGATGCTGTTTCAAAGTTCAATTATTTAGACAAAATAAAAAACTCATCCACAAAAATATCCTCTTTTTTAACTATACAAGAAGGCTGTGATAAGTTTTGTAATTTTTGTGTTGTTCCTTATACAAGAGGTCCTGAATATTCCAGACCATATAATGAAATTGTTAATGAGGCAAAAATCCTCGCAGGAAATGGTGTTAGAGAGATTACATTATTAGGACAGAATGTTAATGCTTACAATTATGAAAATTATAAGTTGTCAAATTTAATTTTAGAAATAGAAAAAATTCCTGAAATCTTAAGAATTAGATATACGACTTCACATCCAGTTGACATGAGTGACGATTTAATTGATTTGTATGGGATCTCAAAAAAATTAATGCCTCTTGTTCATTTACCAGTCCAAAGCGGTTCAAATAAAGTTTTAAAGTTGATGAATAGAAAACATAATATTGAATATTATCTTCAAATTTATGAAAAAATAATTAAAAAAAATTCCTCTGCTAAATTTTCTAGTGATTTTATAATTGGTTATCCTGGTGAGGAAGAGAGTGATTTTAATGCGACACTTGATCTTATAAAAAAGATTAAATTTATAAATTCCTTTTCTTTTGTATTTAGTCCCAGACCAGGTACAAAAGCCTCACATTTACCATTAATCGATTGTGAGTTAAGTGGTGAAAGACTAAAAATTGTCCAAAAAGAATTATTTAATTTTCAAAAAAAAATGAATAGATCTTTGGAGGGTAACGTAGTAGAGGTGTTAGTAGAAAATAGAGCATCTAAAAGTTCAAAATATTTTGGTAGAATTGGTTACATGACTCCAGTAATATTTGATGGTAAAGATGAGGATGTAGGAAAGCTTGTAAAAGTTAAAATTAAAAGTAGTAATCAGAATACACTTTTTGGTGAAACTTTAGAAATTTCAAAATTGAGAGTTGCGTAAATTTGAACAATTCGATTAAAAAAAATAATCAGTCACTTTTAAAATTTGTTTACTCAGACAACAACTCGTTGAGTGTGATATTTAGTGATAATAACCTACTTATGGGCATTGTAGGTGAATTTAATAAAAATTTAAAAGAACTAGAAAAAATTACTGGAGCAAGCTTGTATTCTAGAGGAAATTCAATACTTATTAAGTCTACTAATGAAAAAAATGAAATTGTTAAAAACGCTATTCAATTTTTAGTGAACCAATTTTTGAATAATGGAAATATTGAAAACAAAGATATTCTATCATCAGTGGACCAATTTATGATTAATGAAAAAGTTAAAAATTCAAATATCACTGATATTATTAAAACACCTAAAAAATCTATCATTCCAAGATCTGAAAAACAAAAAAGATATGTTAGAGCTTTAAGGGAAAGTGAAATAGTCATTTCTGCTGGTCCAGCTGGAACAGGAAAAACTTTTCTTGCTGTTGCTGTTGGCCTTACTATGCTTTTAGAAAAAAAGATCGAGAGAATAATTCTATCAAGACCAGCTGTTGAGGCGGGTGAAAGATTGGGCTTTCTACCAGGAGACATGAAAGAAAAAGTGGATCCATATTTAAGACCTCTGTACGACTCGCTTTATGATTTATTTCATTTTGAAAAAATTCAAAGAATGATTGAAATAGGAGATATTGAGATTGCTCCTTTGGCATTTATGAGAGGTAGAACTCTTAAAAATTCTTTTGCAATTTTAGACGAAGCTCAGAATGCAACAGACACTCAGATTAAAATGTTCTTAACAAGAATTGGCGAAAATTCAAAAATAGTAGTTAATGGTGATCCCTCACAGATAGATCTTCCCAATAAACATATATCAGGTTTAGAAAGAGCACAAAAATTATTATCTCATTTAGATGAAATTAAAGCTATAGATTTTGATCATTCTGATGTTGTGAGACATCCTTTAGTATCAAAAATTGTAAAAGCATATTCTAATAACAATGATCAAAGTTAATGTTCTCACCGAGGAAAAATCTTGGTCAAAAAAAATTAAAAAAAAAGAAATTTTTTTTAACCAATTATGTAAACATTTTCCAAAAAAATTTAAATTTATAAATAAAAGGGTTTATTTAACGTTACTACTTTCTAACAATAATAATATTAAAAGATTAAATAAAAAATTTAGGAAAAAAGATAAACATACAGACGTTTTATCTTTTCCATTAAAAAAAAAGTTAAAAAATTTAAAAGAAATTTATTTAGGAGATGTAATTATAAGTTTTAATCATATGAACAAACCTAAAAATATAAATGATTACGATTTTAAAGAAAAAGTTACAAAAATTTTTATTCATGGTTTCTTACACTTATTAAATTTTAATCATATAAAAGAAAAGGAATATCAGGTAATGTTTCGGGAAGAACAAAAAATATTTAGATCAGTCAAAAAAATTTTAATTTAAGTTGAATAAAAAATTTATAATAGAAATATTGCTTTTATTAATCTTAGGAGCACTAACGTCTTTTAGTCTTCCACCTTTAAATCATTTTTTTGTAAATTTTTTTACTTTGAGTATTTTTTTTATTTTTTTATTTAAGAAACTTAATGATCAAAAAAATGGAAAATTTTTTTTTCTTTATGGTTGGCTATTTGGTTTAGGTTATTTTTTAAGTAATTTATATTGGATAACCATATCACTTACTTTCGATCCAAATTTCAAATTTTTAATACCAGTTGCTTTAATTCTTATTCCATCTTTTTTGGGTTTATTCTATGGGTTAGCAACGTTTATTTTTTATAAATTTGGATTAAAAAGATTATTAAGTTCTTTTTTTTTATTTTCCCTTCTTTTTGGATTAGTCGAATTTTTAAGAGGAAATATTTTAACAGGTTTTCCTTGGAACTTATTTATTTATAGTTTTTCAGAGAACCTGAGTTTTATAAGTTTTGCATCTATTATCGGAACATACGCACTAAATCTTTTAATAATTAGTTTTTTTTCCGCACCTGCAATTTATATTTTAAGAAAATCTAGAGTTGATGTTTATATTTCTGTTTTAATTTTGTTAATTCCAATATTATTTTTATTTTATGGAAAATCGTATAAGCAAAGTTTTTTAAATGAAAAAATCCTAAATAATCCTTATTTGATAAGGATAATTGGATCAAATATAAGTTTAGATAGATTTTACAGTGATAATCAAACAGAAAATATCATCAATGAGTTAATAAATTTAAGTTCACCCGAACCTTTTAAAAAAACTTTTTTTTTGTGGCCTGAAGGAATCATACCAAATACGTATTTAGACGAATTAAAGTTATATAGGAGTTTATTTACTGAAAACTTTAATGAAAATCATTTAATAGGACTTGGTATTTCTAGTAGATCATTAATAAACGAAAATTATAAATATTTTAATTCACTTGCACTTATTGATAATAAATTAAACTTAGTCCAAAATTATAATAAAATAAATTTAGTTCCTTTTGGTGAATTTCTTCCATTTGAAAATTTGCTAAATAAAATTGGTTTAAAAACAATTACAAATAACATTGGATCTTTTACCAAGGGAGGTGAGAGAAAAATTATCAATATAAAGAAGAACTTTCAAGAATTCAAATTTTTACCATTAATTTGTTATGAGATAATTTATAGTGGCAATCTGACAAAAGATAATGATTTCGATTTTATAATAAATATATCAGAAGACGGATGGTTTGGTAAATCTGTTGGACCAAAGCAACACTTCTCTCACAGTATATTCAGGGCTATTGAAACTGGAAAATATGTGTTGAGGTCAGCAAATAATGGTATGACAGCAATAATCAATCCACTAGGGGAGATCGAAAAAAAAATTGATTATAACAAAGATGGTTTTATTGACTTTGAAAAAAGAAGAGACATTAATCCAACTATATTTTCTTTATATGGAAACAAAATATTTATCTTATTAATTTTGTTGTATATTTTATTAATTTTTTCATTTAATAGGATCAAAGATGAGTAATTTAAAAAATTTTCTTTTTACTAGTGAGTCAGTTTCTGAGGGACATCCAGACAAAGTGTCCGATAGAATATCTGATATGGTTGTAGATACCTATTTATCTAAAGATCCTTATGCAAGAGTTGCTTGCGAAACTCTCACAACTACTAATAAGGTTGTTTTAGCTGGAGAGGTGAGAGGACCTGAGATTAATAAAGAAGATCTTATAAAAAATGTTAGGGACTGCATTAAAGATATTGGTTATGATCAGGAAGGTTTCACTTGGAAAGAAGCTACAAGAATAGAATCTCATCTTCACTCACAATCTTCAGATATTGCGATGGGAGTAGACTCCAAGGGAAATAAAGATGGAGGAGCTGGAGATCAAGGAATAATGTTTGGATATGCATGTGATGAAACTGATGTTTTAATGCCAGCACCAATTCATTACTCACACAAAATTTTAAGACTAATGGCTGAGGATAGAAAATCTGGAAAATTAAAAAATATTGAACCCGACTCTAAAAGCCAAGTCACATTTGAATACATAAATGGAAAACCAGCAAAAGTGAAGTCAGTGGTTATATCTTCTCAGCATTCAATCAAAGTAAATCAAAAAGAGGTCAGAGAAATACTGAGGCCATACATGTTAAAAACAATTCCAAAAGAATTTATGAAAGATTTTGAAGACGATGAGTTTTATGTAAATCCAACTGGTAATTTTGTTATTGGAGGCCCTGACGGTGATTGTGGATTAACTGGAAGAAAAATTATTGTAGACACATATGGTGGAGCTGCACCTCATGGTGGAGGAGCGTTTTCTGGAAAAGACCCAACAAAGGTTGATAGATCAGCTGCTTACGCTGCGAGATATATCGCAAAAAATATTGTTGCCTCAAAAATTGCAAAAAAATGTTTAATTCAGTTAGCGTATGCGATTGGAGTATCAAAACCTTTATCAATTTATGTAAATCTTTTTGATGATGATTTGGATAAAAATAAGTTTGTCACAGAAAGAATCAAAGAAAATTTTGATTTGAGTCCCAGGGGTATTAGAGAAATGTTAGGGTTGAATAAAGCTATTTACGAAAAAACAGCCGCGTATGGTCATTTTGGAAGAACCCCCGAAAGAGACGGTGCTTTTTCTTGGGAAAATACTGATAAAACTACTATTTTTACTAAATAGTTTTTATTGAATAATTAAAAAACTTTAATATATTTCGACTACATTCTCGATTTCTAAAATGGGCTTTGGCCCATTTTTTTTTGGAGATTACAAAAATGTTAAATAAAAGAGCTGATAAACTAGAGTTGTTAAGAATAGCTGAAGCGGTGGCTTTAGAAAAAGCTATAGATAAAGAGCTAATCATCAATTCAATGGAAACTGGAATAGCAAAAGCTGCTAAGTCTAAGTTTGGTCAAGATAATGAAATTAAAGTTTCCATTAATAGAGAGAATGGAGATATAGAGATTTTTAGGATATTAATAATTTCTGAAAATCCAGAAAATTCAAATACAGAAATAAAACTAAAAGATGCTATTGTTTTAAATCAACAAAATAAAGATAAAAAAATTGGTGATGAAATTCTACAACCACTTCCAGCATTTGATTTTGGAAGAATTGCTGCTCAAACTGCTAAACAAGTTATCAGTTTTAATGTTCGAGAAGCAGAAAGAGAGAGACAATTTAATGATTTTAAAGATAAACAAGATTCAATTTTGAGTGGTATAGTAAAAAGACTCGAATTTGGAAACGTTATAGTTGATCTCGGAAGAACAGAAGCAATAATCCAAAAAAATGAACTTATTCCAAGAGAAAATATAAAAGCTGGCGACAGAATTAAAGCTTATTGTTATGATGTAAGAAGAGAAAGTAAAGGTCAACAAATTTTTTTATCAAGAGCTCATCCAAAATTCATGGAAAAGCTTTTTGTACAGGAAGTGCCTGAAATTTACGATGGATTAATAGAGATTAAATCGTCTTCTAGAGATCCTGGAAGTAGAGCAAAGATTTGCGTTAAAGCAATAGATACTTCATTGGATCCAGTAGGTGCTTGTGTTGGGATGAGAGGTTCAAGAGTTCAAGCAGTCGTTAATGAATTACAAGGTGAAAAAATTGACATTGTGAATTGGTCAGAGGATCCAGCAATTTTAGTTTCTAATGCTTTATCACCGGCTGAAGTTCAAAGAGTGAACGTTGATATTGAAAGAAAAAAATTAGATGTAATTTTAACTGAGGATAATCTTAGTAAAGCAATCGGTCGTAGAGGACAAAATGTTAGACTTGCAACAAAATTATTAAATTATGAAATTAATATAATGACAGATCAAGAGGACTCCGAAAGGAGACAGCAAGAGTTTAAAGAAAAAACAGAAAACTTCGTTAAGAATTTGGAGTTGGATGAAACTCTTGGTCAATTACTTGTTGCAGAAGGTTTTTCAACTATTGATGACATTAAAGATAGTTCTTTAGATAATTTTAAAAATATTGAAGGTATTGAAGAAGATACAGCAAAAGCATTGATCGAAAGAGCAAAAGAGTTTTATAAAAAAGATCAAGAAGATATTTCACAAAGAATTAAAGATTTAGGAATTTCAGACGAATTAATTAATTTGAAAGGTTTAACACCTGGTATGTTGTTAACTTTGGGTGAACAAAAAATTTTAAACCTTGAGGATTTTGCTGATTTAGCCTCAGATGAGTTAACAGGGGGTTTTGATGTCGTGAAAGGTGAAAAAATAAAAATACAAGGATATTTAGAAGATTTTGCATTATCAAAATCTGAAGCAGATGAACTAATTATGTCAGCTAGAAACATAGTTTATAAAGATTGAGAGATGAGTAATGGAAAACAAAAAAACAAAATTAACAATTTCCGGTGGTTCCAAAAAGTCATTTAAAAATTTTGATAGTGTAAACAACCAGGGAAAAAAAACAGTTATTATTAACAGACAGTCTACTAAATTTTCTGGAAAAGGAAAATTTTCTAAAGGAAGTGGTTACAAATCTTCATCAACGAATTTTAAAAAAGGAGATAACTTTAAAACAAACTTTAAAATAAATAATGCTAATTTAGGCATGAGCGACTTTGAAAAACGTAAGTTGGCAGAACAAAGAGCAACAAAAAGATTTAAAGGCGAGGATGATAAAGATAAAAAATCTAAAGCAAGTATAAAAAAAAGAGATGTTAAATTGACAGTTTCTAGAGCGTTAAGTGATGAAATAGAGACTAGGGAAAGAAGTTTAGCATCTGTGAAAAGAGCAAGACAAAAAGAACTAAAAAATATTAATAAACAAGATAGTAAGGAAAATTTAAAACCAATAAAAAGAAACATACATATCCCAGAGGCTATTACTGTGAGGGAGCTGGCAAATAGAATGGCTGAACAATCTAGTAACGTAATTAAACATTTGTTCGGAATGGGAGTGACTGTAACAATCAATCAAACATTAGCTGCTGATACTGCTGAGTATTTAGTAAAAGAATTTGGACATAACCCCATTAGGGAAGAGAAAGCAGAGGAAATAATTAAAAAGATAAAAGATTCTAGAACTGAAAATTTGAAAAATAGAGCCCCGATAATAACTGTAATGGGCCATGTTGATCATGGAAAAACTTCAGTTTTAGATGTTTTGCGAAGTGCAAATGTTGTGTCAGGAGAATTTGGTGGAATAACACAACATATTGGAGCCTATCAGATAAAAAGTGGTGATAATAATTTAACTTTTATTGATACTCCTGGACATGCTGCATTTACTGAAATGCGAGCGAGAGGATCAAAATTGACTGACATAGTTGTTTTAGTTGTCGCTGCAGATGATGGTGTCAAACCTCAAACTGTAGAGTCAATAAGACATGCAAAAGCAGCTAAAGTTCCTATAGTTGTGGCAATAAATAAATGTGACTTACCAGATGCTGATCCTCAAAAAATAAAAAATCAGTTATTAGAGCATGAATTGATCGCTGAGGATTTGTCCGGGGATACATTAATGGTTGAAATCTCCGCTAAAACAAAATTAAATTTAGATAAACTGCTTGAAGCAATAACTTTACAAGCAGAAATTCTCGATCTAAAAACTGATTTTGACTCAAAAGCAACTGGTGTAGTTCTCGAGTCAAAAATTGATATTGGTAGAGGCCCTGTAGCTAACATTATTGTAACAAGTGGTACTTTAAAAAAGGGAGACTATTTTGTTAGTGGAATAAAATGGGGCAAAATAAGAGCTATTATAAATGATAAAGGTGAAAATATTGTAGAAGCAATACCATCAACTCCTATAGAAATCTTGGGTATTAATGGTGCTGCTAAATCAGGTGATGACTTCATTGTTCTTGATAGTGAAAAAGAAGCAAAAACTCTTAGTGAGAATAGGACCGAGGAAAATAAAGATATTAAGAATCCTCTATCATTTGCAACACAAGAATCAGCTTTTTCAGATAAATCATCTCAGGATCTAAATTTAATAATAAAATCCGACGTCCATGGCTCTTCTGAAGCTATCAAAAGTGCAATTAATCAAATTAAGCATGAAGAAGTAAAACCAAAAATTATCTTATCTGACATAGGTATGATAACTGAAACTGATGTAACATTAGCCAAAGCATCAAAAGCTGTTTTGATAGCTTTTAATGTAAAACCTAGCAAAGAGGCAAAAAAACTTGCAGAGGATGAAAATATAAAGATTTCAACATATAATATAATTTATGAAGTATTAGATTTTGTTAAAAAAAGTATGTCAGGACTATTAGCCCCTGAGGTACAAGAAAGTATAACTGGTACAGCTCAAATTTTAGAAATATTTAAAGTTTCCGGTGCGGGGAAG
Organism: uncultured Pelagibacteraceae bacterium; assembly: GCA_902539145.1. Taxonomy (GTDB): domain Bacteria; phylum Pseudomonadota; class Alphaproteobacteria; order Pelagibacterales; family Pelagibacteraceae; genus Pelagibacter. Next base: position 20,583 of record CACBHX010000010.1, read on the forward strand.
GTTGCAGGTTCAAAAGTAACAGAGGGTGAAATTATTGCTAATTCAAGTGTAAGGATCATAAGAGATGGCGCAATTATATATACAGGCAAAATAGCAACCTTATTTAGAGAAAAAAACCAAGTAAAACAGGTAGATATTGGTCAAGAGTGTGGTATCGCTCTTAAAGATTACATGGATTTCCAAAAAAACGATACAATTGAGGCTTTTAATGTTACATCTACAGAGAGGTCAATATAATGGCTGATAGAACAGGAAAACAATTTACTCAAAGACAATTAAGAGTTGGAGAAATGATAAAACAGTCTTTGAGCATGATCTTTATAAGGAACGAAGCAAAAATTCCAAATTTAGAAACAAATAATATAACTGTTACAGAAGTAAGAATGAGTCAAGATTTAAAAATAGCTAAAGCATATGTTTTGCCATTAGGTGGTAAAGATGCTGATAAAACAATTGAAAAATTAAAAGAATATTCCTTTTTAATAAGAAAAATTTTGTCTCAAAAA
>CACBHX010000011.1 GCA_902539145.1 uncultured Pelagibacteraceae bacterium
TTGATGGATCTGGCTATATATTTAGAGCTTACTATGCTCTTCCGCCTTTAACAAGAAAAAGTGATGGTTTACCAACTGGAGCCGTAAGTGGTTTTTGTAGTATGCTCTTTAAACTTCTTGAAGATTCTAAGTCAAAAGAAAATTTACAAAAACCATCTCACTTTGCGGTTATTTTTGACTCAGCTAGAAAGACATTTCGGAATGAAATTTATAAAGATTATAAAGCTAATAGGGCAGAAGCACCTGACGATTTAGCACCTCAATTCGATTATATTAGAAAGTCTGTATTAGCATTTAATTTACCATCAGTTGAGCTAACTAATTATGAAGCAGATGATTTAATAGCGACCTATACAGATATGATTTTAAAAGTTGGAGCTAAGGTGACAATAGTTTCTTCAGACAAAGATTTAATGCAATTATATAAAAAAGGTGTGCGAATTTATGATCCAATGAAAAATAAATTTATTACCGATGAAGATATTCAAAAAAAATTTGGTGTTACAGCTAATAAGGTGATAGATGTTCAGGCATTAGCTGGAGACAGTAGTGATAATGTACCCGGTGTCCCAGGAATTGGTGTAAAAACTGCAGCTGAGTTGATAAATAAATATGGAGACTTAGAAACCCTTCTAAAATCTGCAAGTGAGATTAAACAAAACAAAAGAAGAGAAACTTTACTCGAAAATCGAGACAAAGCCATAATCAGCAAAAAATTAGTAACATTGAAAAATGATGCTCCGATTGAAAAAAATCCAGAGGAATTTCAATTAAAACAAATAAATAAAGAAAAGCTTTATAAATTTTTACGGGAAATGGAATTCAATAGATTACTTAGTTCAGCTATTTCAACTTATGGTGAGCCAAATTTTGAGGATAAAAAAAAAGATGCTAAAATTATTGAAGCTCAAGGAAAAATTTCAAATAAGAATTATTTTTTAATTAATGATATAAAAGAAATAGACGATTGGATTAAAGAAGCCGAGGAGGTTGGAGAGCTTGCTGTTGATACTGAAACAAGTTCTTTAGATCCTCATCAAGCAGACTTGATAGGAATTTCATTAAGTTCAAAAATTGGTAAAGCTTGTTATATTCCTATTAACCATAATACTGAAAAAAATATTAATAAGGACCTTGTCTTAAAAAAATTAAAACCTTTACTTGAAGATCCTAGTATTAAAAAAATTGGTCAAAATATAAAGTTTGATTTTATTGTTCTACTTAAGCAAGGAATAAAACTTACCTCAATGGAGGATACAATGCTTATGTCATATGTTCTCGATGCGGGGAAAAATAGGCATAATATGGATACACTATCTGAAATCCATTTAGGTCACAAAACAATAGCTTTTAAAGATTTAGTGGGAACTGGAAAAAAGGAAATAAATTTTAGTGAAGTCGGTCTTGAAAAAGCAAAAAATTACGCTGCTGAAGATGCTGATATCACTTATAGACTTTATAAAAAATTTTATAAAAGTCTTAAAGATGAAAAAATGATTAATGTTTACGAACTTTTTGAAAAACCAATGATAACAATTCTTGCAAATATGGAAATTGAAGGAATTAAAATAGATAATAAGTTCCTTAAAATTTTATCCTCAAATTTTGAAAAAAAAATTTTAAAAATTCAAAAAGAAGTTTTTAAAATATCAAAAAAAGAATTTAATATTGCATCGCCAAAACAACTTGGTGAAATTTTGTATAATGAGCTCAAAATTGCTGATCTAAAAAAAACTAAAAAAGGAAGTTTCGCTACTAGTGCGGCGGTGTTGGAGGATTTGGCCTTTAAAGGTCATAAATTTCCACAATTAGTTTTAGATTGGAGACAAATCTCGAAATTAAAAAATACTTATTCAGATACTTTGCCAGAGCACATTAATCCTAAAACAAAAAGAGTTCATACCTCCTTTTTACTCGCTGCGACTACCACAGGAAGATTAGCTTCTAGTGAACCAAACCTACAAAATATTCCAATAAAGTCTGACGATGGCAAAGATATCAGAAAAGCGTTTATAGCAGAGAAAGAACATGCTTTGATCTCAGCAGACTATAATCAAATTGAAATGAGAATTTTAGCAGATATTGCTGATGTAAAAGAACTTAAAAAAGCTTTTAGAAATAATGAAGATATACACTCTTTGACGGCAAGTCAGATTTTCAATATTGATATTAGAAAAGTTAATGATGACCAGAGAAGAAAAGCAAAAGCAATTAACTTTGGTATAATTTATGGAATTTCACAATATGGATTAGCAAAACAAATTAACGTTTCCAACCATGAAGCAGAGGAGTTTTTAAATTCGTACTTTGCAAAATTTCCTGAAATTAAAGTTTATATGGATAACACTATTAAATTTTGCAGAAAAAGTGGTTTCGTAAATAATATTTTTGGGAGAAAATCTCATTTTGCTAGCATAAATGATAAAAATTATAATGTAAGAAATTTTCAAGAAAGAGCTGCTATAAATGCTCCAATACAGGGATCTGCGTCTGAAATTATGAGATTAGCAATGATAAGATTGCAAAAAAAACTATTAGAAGAAAAAAATAAAAAAACAAAAATACTATTGCAAATACATGATGAATTGATTTTTGAAACTCCAAAATCAGATGTAAAAAGAATAAGCAAAATAATTATCGATGAAATGACTAGTGTTGTTAACAGCGATCACCATTCATTTTCGATACCTTTGACAGTAGATTTAAATACTGGCGATAATTGGGGATCGCTTCATTGATTTAATTTGATTGCCCAAATTAGAACAATTTAGTATTTTTATATTGTAGTATGCACAAACAAACAATTGCTTTGATTGATGATGACAGAAATATACTGACTAGTCTCAGTATAGCTTTAGAAAAAGAAGGTTTTAAAGTTCAAACATATATAGATGGTGAAAGTGCATTAATTGGATTGACAAGGACTCCGCCTGATCTAGCAATCATTGATATAAAAATGCCAAAAATGGATGGAGAAGAATTGTTAAAAAAATTAAGAAAAAAAACTTCATTGCCAGTGATATTTTTAACTTCTAAAGATGATGAAATAGATGAATTGCTTGGATTGAAGTTAGGAGCAGATGATTTCGTTAAAAAATCTGGAGGTTTCTCAATAAAAGTATTAATTGAGAGAATTAGAGTTCAATTAAGAAAAAAAGATACAAAAGATACTATTGAAGAAAATAAGAGTATTATTTCACATGGAAAATTAAAACTAGATCCCTCACAATTGGAATGTGAATGGAACGGCAAACAACTACCTGATAAATTAACTACTACAGAATTTTTACTCGTAAAAGAATTAGCAAAAAGACCTGGTATAATAAAAGAAAGAGCTCAGTTGATGGATATTGCTTACAGAGAGGATACAGATATTGAAGACCGCACTATTGATAGTCATGTAAAGAGAATAAGAAAAAAATTTAAAAAAGTTGATCCAGATTTTTCAGCTATTGAGACTAGATATGGAAGTGGGTACAGATGGAATGTTAGCTAATGCTAAGCAACTTTCTTAAAAATTTGTCTATACTAAAAAAATTTTTATTTATAAATTTGATTTTTTTTACAATAATTGGATTATTTACATTCATATACTTAGATAATGTCCAGCCAAATTTAATAAAGAAAAAATCTTCCAACCATATCGAAATTATAAACAATACTATTGATAATCTTAATAGACTTAATGTCAAATTTATTGAGGAAGATATAAGAAAATTTTTGTTTTCTACAAGATTTCTTTTTCAAAATTTAGATAGAGTTATATTCTTTGATAATAAATTAAATTTGGTTGGAGATACAGATACTCTAGATCTTGACCCGAGATCATTTTCTACGAGATTAGATATTGTAGAACTAGATATATTAAATGAGGATAAAACAAAAGAAATTAGAGAGAAGAAGAATATAAATATGGGTAATGAGAATAATGTATCATTAAAAGATATTCTATCTAATTATGCTGGGTCTAAAAATTATGGGATACCCTTTACGTTTACCGAAGATGAATTTAATAAATTTAAATTAACAACTATTAAGAATGTAATGAAAAATGATAAAAATGTTGGATATCTAGCAATTAGCGAAAATGCAAATGATATTAAAGCTGCAATTGATGAAAGAAAAACATTTATTATCAGAACAGCTATCGCTGTTGGAATAGTAATATTAATTTTTTCATTTGTTTTAAATAGATATTTTTTGAAACCAATAAAAAATTTGGTTACTTACACAAAAACAATTAAAGAAAAAAATTCAAAGATAACAAATATTGAGAATTTAAAACTTAGAAATGATGAACTAGGATTACTCTCCAGTTCTCTTGATGATATGACTTTACAATTACAGAAAAGGATTTCACAAGCTGAAAATTTTTCGACAGATCTTGTGCACGAGATTAGAAATCCATTGGCTTCTCTTAAAAGTGCATCAGAAATTTTGCAAGATACAAATGACATAGACCAAAGGGTAAAATTAGTAAATATCTTAAGTCATGATGTTCAAAGAATAGAAAGATTAATCACAGATTATTCTCAAATGTTAAAAGATGAGGTAGCCTTAAGCAAAGAAAAAATAAAAAAATTAGATATCGAACCTATCATAAAGTCCGTTGTTGATGATTTTAATAATATATATAGAGTAAAAAGAGGAATAGAAATTTCTTATGAAAATGATGGTAAGGAGAACTATTTCATTAACGGTATTGAAAACAGAATAGAACAAATTATTGCAAATCTTTTAGATAATGCAATATCATTTAGTGAAGATAATAAAAATATAATTGTAAAAGTATCACAGTTGGAAGATAAAAAAATTATTATTGATATTTTAGATGAAGGGGATGGATTTAAGGAGAAAGACACTAACAAAATTTTCAAGAGATTTTACAGTAATAGACCAGATAAATTTGGCCAGCACTCTGGTTTAGGATTGAATATTGTTAAAAATTTAGTCGATCTACATAATGGTTCCATTAAAGCATCAAATCGAACTGATAAAAAGGGTGCAAGAATGGAAGTCATTTTTCCAATGTTATAAAGTTCTATTGATTAATTAAAACTTTGTTGTTAGAAGATCCACAACATGTCAGATTTTAAAGTTAAAGATATATCTCAAGCAGAATTTGGTCGTAAGGAAATCTCAATAGCTGAAAGTGAGATGCCTGGATTGATGGCACTAAGAGAGGAGTATAAGGGAAAATCTCCCCTCAAAGGCGCCAAGATTATTGGTTGTTTGCACATGACTATCCAGACAGCAGTCTTGATTGAAACATTAGCAAATTTAGGTGCAGAGGTAAGATGGTCTTCATGCAACATTTTCTCTACTCAAGATCATGCAGCTGCTGCTATAGCTAAAGCAGGAATACCAGTTTATGCTTGGAAAGGTGAGACAGAAGATGAATATTTATGGTGTATTAAACAAACAATCATAGGAAATAAAGATTGGAAACCAAATATGCTTTTAGATGACGGTGGCGATCTCACTGCAATAATGCACAAAGAATACAAAAATTTATTAAAAGACGTTAAGGGTGTTTCTGAAGAAACTACTACTGGAATTAAAGCACTTAATAAAATGGAAAAAGACAAATCACTATTAGTTCCAGCAATTAATGTTAATGACTCTGTCACAAAATCAAAATTTGATAATCTTTATGGTTGTAGAGAAAGTTTAGTTGATGGAATACGAAGGGCAACAGATGTAATGATGTCTGGAAAAGTCGCCATTGTGGCAGGTTTTGGAGACGTAGGAAAAGGTAGTGCAGCCTCACTTAGACAGAGTGGTGCTAGAGTTTTGGTCACTGAAGCAGATCCAATTTGTGCACTACAAGCTGCTATGGAAGGTTATGAAGTTGTTTTAATGGAGGATGCTATAGGTCAAGCTGATATTATCGTAACAGCTACAGGCAACAAAGATATTGTTACTGCAGATCATATGAGAGAAATGAAAGATAGAGCAATACTTTGTAATATTGGTCATTTTGATAATGAAATTCAGGTCGATGCTTTAAAAAATTATAAATGGACAGAGATTAAACCTCAAGTTCATGAAATTGAATTACCAAGTAAAAAAAGAATAATTCTTTTAGCGGAGGGTAGACTAGTCAATCTAGGATGTGCAACTGGGCATCCAAGCTTTGTGATGAGTGCATCATTTACCAATCAAGTGATTGCACAAATAGAACTTTGGAATAATCACAAAAATTACGAAAATAAAGTATATGTTTTGCCAAAACATTTAGATGAAAAAGTTGCTACTCTACATTTAAAAAAAGTTGGCGCAAAGTTAACTAAACTATCTAAAGATCAAGCAGACTATATAAGTGTCGGAGTTAATGGTCCATTCAAACCAGATGCCTATCGCTACTAACAATGATAAAGTAATTTTAAACTCTGAAAAAGATACCAAAGAATTTGCTGAGAATTTTTTGGAAAAGATTAAACTGAATTATAATGTGTTTGTATATGGCGAAATGGGAGTAGGCAAAACTACTTTTGTAAAATATCTCGTGAATGGCTTTCAAAAAAAGAATAAATTGAAGATTACAGATGTGACGAGCCCCACATTTAATCTTTTAAATCAATATGATTTGAATAAATTTGTCATTAATCATTACGATTTATTTAGGTTAAAAAATGATGATGAATTAAAGAATCTAGATTTATTTGAAGATAATTTAAATGCAGTATCATTAATAGAATGGCCAGAGATTATCAAAAAAAAACCTAAAAAATTGATAGAATTATTTTTTAAATACGAGGAGGATTACCAAAAAAGATCAGTACAAATCAAAGGTCTAAATTTGTAATTTTTGATGAAAAATTTGAAAAAAATTAAGGGTGATGCATCATTCAGAAAATTTTATAGGAAAAAAAGTAAAAATATTAATTCTATAATTGTCTTAGCAAAAAAAGAGAAAATTAAAAATTTAATTATATATGAAGCAGTTAATAGAATTTTAAATAAAAATAACATTCTAGCTCCAAAATTATTTACAGAGAACTACAAAAAAAATTATATTGAAATTCAGGATTTTGGTAATCACACAATATTTAAAATTTTGAAAAAGAAAAACATTAATAGACTGTTTTATTTCAAAAAAATAATAAATTTGCTGTGTAGGATGCAACTGATAAAGAATAGAAATATAACAAATTTTAAAAATAAAATTTATTATATTCCGAAATATAATGAAAAAGTTTTAATCAATGAGGCTAATTTATTTAGTAAATGGTATGCTCAGCAAAATTTAAAAGGCTCTAAAAAAAAAACTTTTTCAAAAAAGTTTAACGAGGTAATCAGGAAACTAATATTAAAATTACACTTTAAAAACGATGTTTTCGTGCATAGAGATTTTCATGTTTCAAATCTTATGCTGGTTCGGGATAAAATAGGAGTTATAGATAGTCAAGATGCTTTAATTGGAAACAAAGCATACGATCTAGCATCTCTAGTTGATGATGTTAGATTTAAGACATCAAAATCATTTAAAAAAAAAGTTTATGATTATTATCTAAAAAAACAAAAAAACTTGATAAAGAGTAAATTTAAAAATGATTTTGAAATACTATCAGTTTTAAGAAATCTTAAGATAATTGGTATTTTTACAAGATTATCTTTGAGAGATGGCAAAAATAAGTATATTAAATTAATTCCATACTCATGGGAATTAATAAATATGCGCATTAAAGAAAACGAAGTATTCCTTGATTTAAAAAATTTATTAAGTCAAAATTTTAAAAAAAAAATTAAATGAGAATTAAAACTGCATTAATATTATGTGCAGGTTTTGGTAAAAGACTAAATCCCCTAACTCTAGAAACTCCAAAACCTTTGCTGAAAATTAAAAATACCACAGTTTTAGAAAACTGTATTAATGTAATCTCCAAACTTGGTATAAAAAAAATTCTCATAAATACATTTCATCTTGGAGATCAAATAAATGAGTTTATTAAAATGAAAAATTTTGAAATCGATATCAAAGTTATAGAAGATGGAAAGAATATTTTAGATACAGGCGGTGGTATAATGAATCTTATAAAAGAAACTACAGATCAAGATTTTTTAGTTTTTAACCCTGATACTTTATGGAACTATAAATACATTAATGAAATAAATGGAATGCAAGATTTTTATTTTTCTAATAAATTGAATTGCATGCTTTTAGTTGCAAATAAGAAATTGAGTTTTGATAAGAGTTTTAATGGAGATTTTGTATTAAATAATAATTTATTGCAAAAAGGTGAAGATAACAATTTTATTTATATCGGTTGTAAAATTTTCAACAAAAGTTTGTTTAAAAACTACAATATTAAAAATTTTTCAATTTTAGAGTTATGGCAAGAATTACGAAATAAGAATCAACTTAATGGATATGAAAGCTTAAATAAATTCTATCATTTAACTAATTTAGAAACTTTCAAAAAACTAAAAGATCTTTAGCTCTCTCCTTATCAAGATACTCACATTTTGTAATTTTCAAACTATTATCTAACTTTATTAGTAACGGATTCCCAGTAGGTATTTCTAGATTTGATATCAGACTATTATCTAATTCAAAAAGTTTTTTACATAAAGCTCTAATAGAATTGCCATGAGCAGAAATTAGAATATTAGTATCTTTCAATTTTTCTTTGATCTCTTCCTCAAAAAATTTAATAACTCTGTTGTAGGTATCTTTTAACGACTCTGTGCTTGGAATAAGATCTTTTGGAACATCCTTGTAAGTACTTATGTTACTTGGATGGTAAGGACTTTCTCTACTCAATGGATCTGGTTTTATATCCCAAGATCTGCGAAATTCGTGTACTTTCTTTTCACCAATTTTTTCAGCCATTTCTATCTTATTTAAGCCGGTGAGAGCTCCATAGTGTCTCTCGTTAAGTTGCCAGGCGGATTTGAATTCTTTATCATCATTTAAAATTTCTTTGATAATTTTAAGCGTATGTTTCGCTCTCAATTGAACAGAAGAATAATAATAATTTATCTCAAGTTTTTGATCTTTAATAAGTTGACCCGCTTTTTTAGCTTCAGATTTGCCTGTTTCTGTAATATCTACGTCAACCCATCCTGTAAATTTTTTCTCAAGATTCCAAGTACTTTGACCATGTCTTACGAGAATTAAAAAACTCATATTATATTTTTAAAATATATTTATAAATAAAACTATAAAATTAATGACCAAATTTTTTTCTAAATATAAAATAATATTTTACTTTATGAACTTTTGTTTGATTTTTTTATATATTTTTCCAGGTAGTTTAATTGGACTTGTAATTTATAGTGACATTAGGCTCCAACCTCAAATAACGTCTGATTTTGTTGTATCGTCGAATCACTTTTACGTATTTGCACTTTTATCAACTATTGGATTTTTTAGTTTTAATAAATTTGAAGAAAAAAAAATATTAATATTCTATTTGATTTTATCATCAATAATTCTAGAAGTTCTTCACTTGTTTATTCCTGGGAGAAGTTTTCAATGGCAAGATTTATTTGGAAATTTATTAGGGGTGGTAGTTGTAATTCTTATTAACAAAATTATAAATAAATATGACATATTTAAAAAATAAATTAATTATTTTATTTTTTTTATTAATAGGCTGTTCATCAATTCCATCAAATACTTCAAATAGTTGCTTAATATTTAATGAGAGATACCTCTGGTATAAGCATGCTAAAAAAGTTGAAAAAAAATGGGGTACTCCAATTTATATTCAACTTGCAATAATAAAAATGGAGTCAGATTTTGACTGGTTAGCAAAACCTGCAAGAAAAAAAATTTTTAAGGTTATTCCCTATAAAAGACCATCAAGCTCATTTGGTTATTCACAAGCTGTTAAAGGAACATGGGAGCAATATAAAAAAGAAACTGGAAATAAATTAGCTACTAGAGCTAGATTCAAAGATAGTGTTGATTTTATTGGTTGGTATACAAATAAATCTGAAACAATTTTAAAAATTTCAAAAAAAGATGCTTTTAAACAATACCTTGCCTACCATGAAGGTTGGGGAAATTTTAAACATTATAAAAAAAACAAGAAGGTAATTGGATTAGCTAAAAAAGTAGAAAAACAGGCCGGTCTTTATAAGAGACAGTTATCTGAATGCAGTAAGTCTCTTAATAGAAATAAATATATTATTTTTTAGATAATTCTTTTTTTAGTTCTAAATCAACTTCATCTATTCTTTTTGTATTTTTTGCTAAAGCTAAGTACATTGATGGAGTGATGTATAGTGTAAAAAATGTCGAAATTATCATTCCACCTAGAATAGTTGAACCCACAGCTAATCTTGAACCCTCACCAGCACCCGGTCCAATGTTTCCAATAACAAGTGGCATCATTGCAATCATAGTACTTAAAGAGGTCATGATGATTGGTCTAAACCTTACTGAGCATGCCTCTTTAACTGCTGACTCAATATTTTTGCCTGTAGTTCTTATTCGATTAGCATAATCAACAATTAAAATACTGTTTTTTGTAGAAATACCTATAAGGATAATGAGAGCAATTTGAGAAAAAATATTCACTGAACTGTTTAAAAATAATATAAAAACCAACCCACCAAATATTGCTAATGGAACAGTTAAAATAATTATAAATGGATGAATAAATGAATTAAAGGTTGCAGCCATTACTAAGTATGCAGTCAGTAAAGCTAAAACAAATATTATAAATAATTCATTACTTGTCTCTTTTATTTCTTCAGATTTTCCTTTCCAAGCAATTTGATTTTTTGGTGCCAAATTTTCCATAACATCTTCAAAAAATTTTATTGCTTCAATTAACGTATAGCCCTCATTAATATTTGCAGAGATTGTCACTGCTCTTTGTCTGTTATATCTTGATAATTCTTTTGCAGAACCTTCCTCCTTAAAGCTTACTAAATTTGCAAGTGAGATTAGTTTTCCAGTAGTGTCGGAACGAATAAATATCTTTGAGACTCCCTCTTTATTTCTTCTATCTGACAAATATTGTTGAACAATAATTGGATATTCTCTACCTAACTTATTAAATGTAGTTATTTTTTTACCACCATAAAGAGTTTCTAGAGTTTCTCCAATAGCTTTTGTGGAGACCCCTAGATCTTTAGCTTTATTTTTGTTTATTATTATTTTTACCTCAGGTTTATTTCTATTGTAATCAGATTCAATTCTTGAGAGATTTTTATTAGATCTAATTTTTCGAATTATTTGTGTTTGAATTTCTTCGAGTTCATCGTAGCTGTTACCATAAATAACCATTTGCACTGGCTTATTGTAATTAGAAACTCTTATAGATTGTGGAGATATGGGAAAAGCCAGGGCTTGGGGGAGAGTAACAATTTTTCCAATTGCCTCTCTTAATATTAACTGTTGTCCTTTTTTTCTTTTTTTCCAATCATCTAAAAGAGCAATAATAATAAAACTATTAAATGAGTTTGCTGAACTTCCAAACCCAGGCACCCTCATAATAAATCTTGAATAAGGACTATCATCAGACTGCAAAAGTGGAATTAATCTAGCCTCAACTTTTTGAGCTTGTTCTTGTGTATATTCAAAAGAGCTTCCCTCATCAGTGGCCCCTATAATTAAATAAGCACCACGATCTTCCATAGGCAATAATTCATTTTTTGAAAAACTAAATAATAAGATAGAAGAAATAATTATGAAGACTATAAAAATACCAACCAATTTAGTTTTGTGAACAATAACATCTAAAGTTTCTCTGTAAAATTTGGCAAAATTTAAAAAAATTTTCTCAAATTTTTGTATAAAAATTTTCTTTGAGCTTTTTTTATTTAAGAATTTACTAGCAAGCATTGGCGACAATGTTAATGCTACAAAAGATGAGATTACTATTGAAAATGACAATGCAATTGCAGTTTCTCTAAATAATGTTCCAGAAATTCCCTCAATAAATATTAGCGGAAGGAACACAGCAACTAAAATTAGTGTTGTTGCGATTATTGCAAATGATATTTGTTTAGATCCTTTGTAGGCTGCAACAAGCGGGGTTTCTCCATTTTCTATTCTTCTATATATTGCATCTGTCATGATTACAGAGTCATCTGTAATTATGCCTATGGCCAATATGAAACTTAAAAGTACAAAAATATTTATTGATAGACCAAAAATATAAAGACCTAAAAAAGAGGCTATTAAGCTTACTGGAAGTGCAATAGCTGGCACAACTACAGCCTTGAGATTTCCCAAGAATAAATAGATTATTAAAACAACCAAAACAAACGCTATAACCAAGGTTTTATATACTTCCTCAATTGCAGCCTCCACATAATTAGCTCTATTAAATGAGACTCTTAAATCTAATTCTTCAGGCAAAGATTTTTTTACTTCAATTATTTTTTTTTTAATATCCTTTGAAAGCTCAACTGTTGATGCACCACTTCTTGCATAAATACCAATCCCGACAGTTTTCAAATTTATTTGATCTTTAGTTTGAGCTTTAAAAAGAGTTTTTTCTGAAACAGGTCCAAATTCAATATTTGCAATATCAGATAATAAAATAACTTTATTATTGGTTTTTTTTATCGGTAATTGTTTAATAGAATCTATATCATTATAAGATTTGTCTAAATTAAGCGTTAGATCAATGTTATCCGCCTCAAGAGTTCCAGCTGGAAGACTAATATTCTCTCCCCGCATTGCAACTTCAACTTCATTTATTGTTAGATCATTTGCCGCCAGTTTAATTGGATCTATCCAAACTCTAATACTTAATTCTCTTAGACCACCAACTAATATTCTTCCAACATTTTTTACACTTGAAAATTGATCTACCAAATATCTTTTCGCATAATCTCCTAATTCAAGATCACTCCAACTAGACGAAGATAAAGATAACCACATTGTTGTTGTAAAACCCGCAGCTCTTTTTAATATCTGTGGGGGTTCTGACTCTGTGGGTAAATTATCCACAACTCTTGCAACTCTTTCTCTAATATCATTTGCAGCGTTATCCAAATTTATACTTGTATCAAACTCAACATTTATCGTGCTCCTGCCATTTTCAGATTTAGAATCTATATTCTTTATACCTTCAGCACCTCCTATTACATCTTCAATAACTTGAGTAACTTCTTGATCTATTATTGACGCTGATGCTGAGTTATAATTTACTTGTACTTGAACCACAGGCGGTTGAATACCGTCAGGAAGTTCTCTAACTGGTAATTTCCAAAATACAAATAATCCAAAAATAATTAATATTAGGGACATTACCCAAGATACCGCAGGTCTTTTTATACTTAATTCAGTAATAAACATTTATTTTACAATAGGTTTAATTTTACCGTTGGGTCTAACTTTTTTAAGGCCCTCAGCTACAACAGTTTCTCCTTCATTTAGTCCAGAGATTATTTCAATATTTCTATTACTTCTTAATCCCGTCTTTACCTCAGTTTTATTAGCAATATTTGAACCATTAATTTTGTAAACATATGATTTATCACCCTCGATCATCACGCTGGTATCAGGCACGCTTAATGAATTTCTTAAGTTAAATTTTATACTAACCTCCAACAACGATCCTGAAATTAATTCTTGGTTTGAATTATTCACTTTAATTCTAGATAATAAACTTCGTGTATCTGCATTTATTCTACTTGAAACAAAATCAACTTCTCCTGAAAAAATTTTATCTTTGTAGCTTGATAATTTTACTTCTACTGGAAGTCCTTTTTTAATTGATGCGGAATAACTTTCAGGAATCTTTATATCTGAGTAAATTTCAGAATTATCATCTAGCGTAATAATGAATATGTTATTCGAGATTAAAATATCCTCAGTAAGCCCTGTGTAACCGAGCACACCACTAAATGGCGCAATAATATCTCCACTCTTTAACCTTATTAATTTATCTCCTTTTTTCACAAAATCTTTAAGCTCTAAATCACCTAGGAGGTCGTCTTTTTTAATTTTGAAAGTTTGTGATTTTTTGGAAATTGCGGTGCCAAAAGTTTCTATTCTTTCTGAAAATTCTTTGTTTATCACCTCTGTAACTATTATTCCAGGAGGAGGTATCTTACTAAATTTTTTTTTAAAATGATTGGCTATTAAAGTTCTTGAAATAATTACAGCTGCAATAACAAGAAAAAATATTAAAATTATTGATATTGATTTTGTAGATCTTTTCATACTTCTAAATTAATCCGTATTCAGCCCAAGAACCATCGTAAATGCAAGGTAGATATTTATCATTTATTAGGGAATAAGCTAGTGCCAAAACACACGCAGTAACTCCAGATCCACAAGAAAAAACTATATTTTTGTCAACAATATCATTTAAACATGAATGAAAAATTTTTTTAAGTTCATCTACATCTTTAAATGTTTTGTCTTCATTTAAACAGGAACTGAATGGTATACAAAAAGAATTCTTAATATTTCCACTTTTTAATCCTTTTCTAGGTTCCGCAGCTCTACCCTCAAATCTTTCTCTGCTTCTAGCATCTATAACTTTAAAACTGGGTTTAACTATATTTTGATTTATCATTTTCATATCCTTAACTAATTCTTTTTTTTCTAGGCTCTTATATTTGGACGTATTTATCTGAGGTAAATCAGAGGTAGTTATTCTTATTTCTTTGATCCATTTTTTTAAACCACCATTTAATATATGAACTAATTTTGGATCATGTCCAAAATAAATAAAATTATACCAACATCGACACGAACTTATTACATCAGAGTTGTCATAAATTACTATTTCATCATTATTTTTAATTCCCATGGCTGAAACAATTTTTTCCCAATCATGTTTATCAACCAGCATATGGGGAAGATTTGTTTCTTTGTTTGAATTAGAATCTAAATCAAAAAATATCGAGTTAGGTATATGCTTGGTTTTGTATTCCTCAAAACCATTTCTTTTTGTTAAAGGCATATGCCATGAACAATCAATAATTTTTACATTATCTAGATTCTTCTCCAACCATTCAGTCTCTACTAAAGACATTAATTTTTTTCCAAATATCTTTGATGATATTCCTCAGCAACACAATAATTTTTAAGTAATGATATTTTTGTTACGACTCTGCCTGACAATTTTTGATTAACTTCATTTAAAACCTTTTCAGCTATTTCTTTTTGATTATCATTTAAATAAAATATTTCACTCCTATATTGTGTCCCAAAATCAGGCCCCTGAGAATTTAATGTGGTTGGGTCATGAATATCAAAAAATATATTTAAAATTTTTTCGTACGAGATCATTTTTTCATCGAAATCGAGCCTAACAACCTCTGCATGATTAGTTTTTCCTGTGCAAACTTCTTTATAGGTAGTTTGTTTGCTATCGCCTCCGCAATAGCCAACCTCTGTTTTAATTATCCCATCAATTTTACTGAATTTTATTTCAGGTCCCCAAAAACATCCAAGAGCTAAAACTGCTATTTCCATTGATAAAGATTTAAATTAATTTACAAATTATTCGTATGCTAAGTAAAAATCAATTGGGTTTTTTATACATGTTTATGTCGGTTTGTGCATTTTCATTAATGGACATAATTGTTAAGTGGTCGGTTGATTATCCAATAGGACAAGTTTTATTTTTTAGAGGATTTTTCGGTATCCTATTTTATTTCTTTATAATACCTAAAGATAGACTTCATAATTTTTATTATACAAAAAGGGCTGGTTTGCATTTTTTACGTTGCATGTCGGGCCTTGTTGCTTTAGTTGCAATTTTTATAGCTTTAAGAAAACTACCTTTGGCAACCGTTGTTAGTATTTCATTTGCTGCACCAATATTTACAACAATCCTATCAATATTTTTATTAAGTGAAAAAGTTGGTATTTACAGATGGCTCGCGGTAATAGTTGGTTTCATAGGGATATTAATTATTACTGAGCCAGGTATAAGCCAATTAAACATTTATTATGTTTTACCAGTAATATTTTGTCTTGGTTTATCTTACGTAGCTATTACTTTAAGACAATTATCAACAACAGAACCTGTATGGTTAATTTCTTTTTACTTTTCTTTATCAATTACTTTATTAAGTTTTTTAAGTATTCCACAAGGATGGGTTATGCCAAGTTTGAAAGATTTTATATTTTTATCTTTTGTTGGTATTTTTGGTGGAGTAGCTAATCTATGGCTGGGTCAGTCATATAAATATTCTGAAGTTTCTCTTGTTACTCCATTAAAATATTTAGCTTTATTATTTGCTATTATCTTTGGTTACTTCATATGGGGAGAGGTACCCACATATAAAACGCTTTTTGGAGCATTACTAGTAATTGCATCTACATTAATTATTTTTAGAAGAGAAATTTATAATAAAAAAATAATTACTTCCAAAACAATAAATGACTAAAGTTCCAAAATATTGGAAAAAAGCAAAAATTTACTTATCAAAAAAAGATAAGATATTAGCAAAATTAATTAAAAACTATCAAAGTCCTTCAGAAATAATTCTTACTTCTAGAAGAAATATATTTTTTTCCTTATGCAAAAGTATAATTGGTCAACAAATTAGCGTTGCTGCTGCAAACTCTGTTTTTTTAAAATTTAAAAAGAAGTGTAAAAATAAAATAAATCCAAAGATAGTATCTAAATTAACTACATCTCAGTTGAAAAGTTGTGGACTGAGCCGCCAAAAGGTGTCTGGTATCAAGAATTTAGCAAAAAAGACTTTAAATAAATCGTTTAATCCAAAACTAATAAAACATATGAGTGACGAAGCGGCAATAGTTTATCTTTCTCAATTAAAACAAATTGGAAGATGGTCAGCAGAGATGATTTTACTTTTTACTTATAATAGATCTAATATTTGGCCTGTCCAGGATATTGGCCTTTTAAGAGCAATTTCTAAAAACTATAAAAAAAAATATTTACCACCAGAAAAATTTGTAACTCTTCTTAAAAAAAGATTTTCACCTTATTGCTCTGTAGCAACGTGGTATTTATGGAGAAGTATTGATCCAGAACCTATTCAGTACTAAAACCCTCTACAATTTGCATATGTCTAGTGGTTGTACCTCTTGCTAATTCCCAACCAGCTTTATATTCTCTTGATTCATGACACATTAATGCTTGCTCAAAACTAGGAAATTCCCAAACCACTGTCCTTAAAAAATCATCACCATCAAAAGTTGTATGTTTTCCTCCTCTAACAAGAGGCAAACCACCATAACTTTTTATTATTGGAGTAACAGTCTCTGCGTATTTTTTTAAATTTTCTTGATTATCTACTTTTAAGTATAAACTTATCCAATATGCTTTCATGATTTCTCCTTTTTAAATAATTTCAATTATGATAATAAATTTCATGGCAGAGAAATTGATTATCAGTTTTAATGAGTATACTAAAATAGTTGAAAAACTAGCAATACAAATTCATCAAAAATATAAACCTACAGTATTAGTTGGCATTATGAGAGGAGCAGCTCCAATCATTGATATTTTGTCTAGGATTTTGAAACTACCTATCGCATATATCGTCATTCAAAGTTATTCAGGTGAAGGTATGGAGGATCAACAAGGCCAGTTAATGTTTGCAAGAGAAATAAGCTCTTTAGCAAGTAATGAAGATTTTAACAAAGTGCTTTTAATAGATGATCTCTCTGACACTGGATTGACATTAAACAAAAGCATTGAATGGCTAAAAAATTACGGCCCCACAAAAGATTATATAAAAGAGGTAAAAACTGCTTGTTTATGGAAAAAAAAATCTTCAACTTTTGAACCCGATTTTTGTCCTATAAGACTAAATTCAGATCCATGGATTGTCCAACCGACTGAACATTACGAAGAATTATCAATTGAGGAAATATTAAAAAAAAATAAATAGGGCTAGTGAAAACTAGCCCTATTTTATTAATGTTTAGGCAACTACAAAACTTATAACACTTAAAACTGCTATTAACCATATAGCTGGTGAAGTAGTTGAAAACTTACCAGTGAATATTTTGATTAAAGCATACGACACAAATGCTAAGGCAATACCATTGCTTATACTATAAGTTAAAGGCATAGTTATCATCGCAAGAATAGCTGGGGCAGACTCTGAAACATCGTTCCACTCAATATCAGTTATATTTCTAATAAATAAAACTGAAACAAAAAGTAAAGCAGCACCATCTATTTGTTTAGGCAAACTAGTTGCTAATGGAGCAAAAAATATACATGCTAAAAAAAGTATACCAATTACTAAAGATGTCATTCCAGTTTTTCCACCAGCTTTAACTCCTGCACCAGACTCCACGTAACTAGTAACTGTAGTAGTTCCCATCATTGCTCCTGCAACAGTACCTACACTGTCAGATAACATTGCTTTATTTATGTCTTGAACTTTTCCATCTTTACCAACTTTTCCTGCAACATTTGCCACTGAGGTTAATGTTCCTGCAGTGTCAAAGAAGTCTATAAATAATAATGTAAATATTACTGTAGACATTCCTGCGGTCATAGCGGCAGATAGATCAAATTCAAAAAGATAAGTCATCGGCGGTGGGGAACTTGCAATACCGTTAAATTTTGCAAGGCCTGTCACCCAGGCAATAACACTAAAAACTAATATCCCTATAATTATATTACCTTTAATATTCATCTTATCCAAAACTATGATTGCAATAAAAGTTGCACATCCTAATAATACAAGAGGATCACTTAAGTTGCCTAGTTGTACCAAGGTTACTGGATTATCAACAACTACTTCCATTATTTGAAGGCCGA
This sequence comes from uncultured Pelagibacteraceae bacterium, assembly GCA_902539145.1. GTDB lineage: Bacteria > Pseudomonadota > Alphaproteobacteria > Pelagibacterales > Pelagibacteraceae > Pelagibacter. Next base: position 18,681 of record CACBHX010000011.1, read on the forward strand.
TGATTGCTAGGAACAAACCAATTCCAGCACCAATACCTAACTTTAAACTTCTAGGAATTGAATTTATTAACCAAGCTCTTAAAGGGGTTAATGATATTACTAAAAACAATACACCTGCTACTAATACAGCACCTAGAGCTTGCTGGGGCGTATAACCCATTCCAGCACAAACTCCAAATGCAACGAAAGCATTGATTCCCATTCCTGGCGCCAATCCTATTGGCCATGTTTTTCCATAGAACGCCATAATAAAGCATGCTAATGCAGTCGCTAAAATAGTTGCTGTATAAACTGCGCCGAAATCAAAGAAACCTTTTTCGGGTCCGGCAAACTCTCCCGATAAAATAAATGGATTTAAAAACATGATGTAAGCCATGGTTAAAAACGTTGTAGTACCAGCGATTACTTCTGTTTTAAAATCAGTCTTGTGTTTTTTATAATTGAAATATTTATCAAGCATAAATCCTCCTCATGAATGATAATTATTTGATTCTGATTAAAAATACTCTTTATAAGTATGCTTTATTCACAAAATTCAACTAAGAAGTTTATATTTATGCCATAATTATGTTGTTAACTTATAATGATGAATAAACTAAGATTTTTTTTAATAACAATTATATTTGTACATTTACTGACAGGGTGTCAAACTGTTAAAGAGAAAACAGACAACATAGTTCAAAAAGAAAACAAAAAATTAAGTGAATTTATAGGAAAATCTTTAAGCGAACTTAAGATGGAATTAGGTAAACCTGATGAAGATTTCAAAAATGCAAAAGGTAATTTAGAGGTAATTTACAATACAAAAAAATACTTAATTCCCTGCGAAAGAAGATTTGAAATAAATTCAGACAATATTGTAATAGGCTTTGTATCTAATGGATGTTTTTAAAGTTTACTTGCGAGGAATACTCCTCGCAAGTAAGGTCAAGCTTATCTAATTTCGATAAGTCTTTTTTTCTTATGATCTGGTAAAATTCTCTCACAAGCTACTGTTAAAAGACCATCTTTTAACTCGGCGCTATTCACTTTTACATCGTCTGCAATAGTGAATGATCTTGCAAATTGTCTTTGCGAAATACCTTTGTGAATTATTTCACCATCTTCATTTTTGTCATCAGATTTGTTAACTTGTTTTGTCCTTACTGTTAACAAATTATCTTCGAACTCAACCTCAACATCTTTCTTACTAAAACCAGCAAGAGCAACTTCTATTGAATAGTTGTCTTTCCCAGTTTTTCTAATGTTGTATGGTGGATAATTCGACTGCATAGTCAAATTTCCATTACCCAACATATTTTCGAATTGGTCAAACATATCGTCAAAACCAATTGAGAAAGGCCTTAGTGAGTTGAATATAGATAGATCCTTACTTGTCATATATCCTCCTTTTTTTTTAAGCAAGTTTATTTATGCAAGCCCCATAAGGCGACTTACAGTACTTATTTGGGAATTAAATTTTTTTTTTCAAGTATTTTTTTAAATTTTATTTGAAACTTTCAAAATAAATCCATAATCAAAAGCTATCTCTTCTATAGCACCATCTCGACCAGATTTTCCACCATGACCCGCATTCATTTCTGTTTTAAGTAAAAGAAGATTGTTATCGGTTTTATAATCTCTAAGTTTTGCTGTAAATTTTGCAGGTTCATCAAACAAAACTCTATTATCGCTTAGGCTTGTTGTGATTAAAATATGAGGATAATCCATTTTTTTAATATTATTGTATGGAGCATAAGAATAAATATATTCGAAATGATCTTTGTTATCTTTAGCATTTCCAAACTCATCAAATTCTCCAACTGTTAATGGAAGTGAGTGGTCTAAGTTTGTAGTTAATGAATCTACAAAAGGTACCGCCATCACTATGCCAAGAAATAATTCAGGTGCTTCATTTACAACTGCGCCCATTAATAAGCCTCCTGCCGAACCACCCATGCCTATTATTTTACCTTTTGATGTATAATTTCTTTCAATTAAGTTTTTTGCAACAGAAATGAAATCTTTAAAAGTATTTTTTTTATTAAGAAGTTTACCTTCTTTCCACCATTTCATTCCTCTTTCCATTCCGCCCCTTATATGAGCAGTAACCCAAATGATATCTCTGTTAATTAGACAGAGTCTAGTTGATGAAAAATCAGGAGACATTGAATTACCATAGGATCCATAACCATATAGCAGTAAATTTGCCGACCCATCAATTTTAGTTTTTTTGTGTCTAGTTATTGTAATAGGTATCAATCTACCATCGTGAGAAGAGCATTCTAATCTTTCAACAATATAATCATCAGTGTTATGACCTGATGGAATTTCCTGTTCCTTTACTAATTTTTTTTCTTTCGTCTTTAAATTATAAAGATAAGTTTTTCCGGGCGTCTTTGGAGATGAATATGACA
>CACBHX010000012.1 GCA_902539145.1 uncultured Pelagibacteraceae bacterium
AAAGCTGTTAAAACTTTTAGTCCAATATTTAACACTAATGATGAGCTGTACTCACAAAAAAAAGTTATTGAAATGAGTAATGGGTGTGATGGAATTTTATCATCACTCACTGACAAAATGGATAAACAGACTATTGATAAACTACCTGATACTATCAAGATAATATCAAATTTTGCTGTTGGATTTGGAAACATTGATTTAGAGGCTGCAAAGAGCAGAGGTATTGCTGTTACAAATACTCCTGAGGTGTTATCTGATGCAACTGCAGAGATAGGAATACTTTTAATTCTTGGTGCATGCAGAAGAGCTGCAGAGGGCATACAGTCAGCACAAGAAGGTGGATGGAAATGGTCAGCAGATTATTTAATTGGTAAGCAATTAACGGGAACAAGATTAGGAGTTTTAGGAATGGGAAGAATAGGTCAAAAAATCGCTAAAATTGCTAGATCACTGGGAATGATAATTCATTATCACAACAGATCAAAACTTAGTGAGGGAAAAGAACAAGGCGCTATTTACCATAAAGATATAAAAAGTCTTTTTTCTGTCTCTGATGTTTTATCTATTTGTTGTCCTGCAACAAAAGAAACTGAGAATATGATTAATAAGGAAACAGTAGAGTACTTTCCAAAAGGTGCAGTAATCACTAATGTAGCTAGAGGAGACATTGTTGATGATGAGGCTTTAATAGATGCTTTAAATAGAAGAAAAATTTATGCAGTTGGTCTTGATGTTTATAAAAATGAGCCAAATTTAAATCCAGGGTATAGTAAAATTAAATCAGCATTTATTTTACCCCACCTTGGTAGCGCAACGAAGGACACAAGAATTGCAATGGCTAATTTAGCTATAGATAATATTGATGAGTTTTTTAAAACTGGAAATTGTAAAAATAAAGTCAATTAATTCTACCTTGGATTGAATAAAATTCAACTTCTGCGACATCTACGCTACTTTTTAGAAAGACTCCAATCTCAAACTATGCTTAAATTCGCCAGTTAATTAACTGTAATAGGAGAAATAATGACTAAAGAAAATAAATCATTGAAGGTGAAAACATCTTCAAGACGTAAGTTCTTTAAGACTGCTGCAAAGACAGGTGCTTTAGCTGCAGCCGCTGTTGCAATGCCATACGTAAAGGCAAATGCAGCAACTACATTAAAGATGCAAGCTGCATGGCCTAGTGGAGCAAACATCTTTTTTGAAATGGCTGGAGACTATTGTAACATGGTAAAAGAAATGTCTGGGGGATCTCTTCAGATTGATCTTCAACCAGTTGGAGCAGTTGTAAAGACTTCAGAAATCGGACAAGCGGTTAGTTCCGGTGTAGTAGATATGGGTCACTGGGTGACTGCATATTGGTATGGTAAAAATCCTGCTGCATCATTATTTGGAACTGGTCCTTCATACGGAATGTCATCTCAAGAAGTAATGGGATGGATGGAGTATGGTGGAGGAAGAAAACTATATGACGAAACACTTGCAAAAGTTGGTTTCGATTATATTGGTTTTTTCCATATGCCTATGCCAGCACAGCCTTTTGGTTGGTTCAAAAAGAACGTAACTAAAGTATCTGATGTTAAAGGTATGAAGTACAGAACTGTTGGTTTAGCGACTAACGTTTTGACTGCAATGGGAATGGTAGTTAGACAGTTACCAGGTGGTGAGATCCAGCCAGCAATGAAAACTGGTTTGATTGAAGCTGCTGAGTTTAACAACCCGACTTCAGACTCTCAATTTGGTATGCAAGATGTTTCTAAGCATTATCACTTAGGAAGCTTCCACCAATCTCAAGAGATGTTTGAAATCCCAGTTAACAAAAAAACATACAACAGTTTATCACCTGCACATCAAGCAATATTGAAAAATGCTGCTTATGCTGCAAACAGTGATAACTACTTTAAAGCTTTAGTAAGATACTCAGCTGACTTAGCTAAGTTAATGAATGAGCATAAAGTAAATGTGTATCAAACATCAGATGAGATTTTAGCTCAACAATTAAAAGGTTGGGATAAAGTTATCGGCGATTTCAATAAGAAAGATCCTTTCTTTAAGAAAGTCGTAGATTCTCAAAAATCATATGCGAAGAGAGTAATGAAATACTTGCTGATGAATCAGCCAAATTATAAACTTGCATACGAAAATGAGTTTGGTCCAATAGGAAAAGTTAAACTGTAATTAACTTTTAATAAAATTTAAAGGGGGGCTTAGGCCCCCTTTTTTATTTGATTATTCCAATACAATTCAATAAAAGTTTATATCTATGATGAGATCTTACATAAAATTTGCTGACAGATTAAGCGTCTCAATGGGTAAAGCTTTCTCATGGTGCATCGTGATTTTAATGGGAGGAACTTGCTATGAAGTTTTCATGGCTTACGCTTTAAATGCACCAACTTTATGGAATTTTGATTTTAGCCTTCAAATGTATGGGGCAATTTTTATGATGGCAGGTGCATACACTTTATGTACAGAAGCGCATGTTAGAGGAGACGTTATTTACAGATTATTTCCTCAAAGAACACAAGCTTGGATAGATGTAGTTTTATATTTTATTTTCTTTTTCCCAGGTGTTATTGCATTAGCTTTTTATGGTTACGAATACGCAGCGCTTGCATGGAAAATTAAAGAAACAAGTTGGAACAGCCCAGCTCAAATTCAGATTTACATGGCTAAATCTTTGATACCTTTGTCTGGAACTTTATTAACTCTGCAGGGAATAAGTGAGGTGTTTAGATGTGTCATATGTATAAAAACCGGTAGTTGGCCAGAAAGAGGAACTGAACGTGATGCTGAAGAAACTGAAAAAGTATTAATGAGAACTTCACAAGAAGGAAATAAAGAAGATGTTATTTAGTCTAACAAATCCTGAAGTGGCAATTATGATGATGGGTATATTTTTATTTGCCGTACTATTAGGTTTTCCGATTGCATTCACTTTAATGGCGATGGGACTAGGTTTTGGTTATTATGCTTACTTTGACCCAACTAAGATGGAACATCTTTTTGATAATAGGATATTCCAACTTTTTGTACAAAATACCTATACCGTCATGGATAATAACGTTCTTACCGCGGTCCCACTCTTTTTATTTATGGGATATTTGGTTGAAAGAGCAGGTATTGTAGCAAAATTATTTTTTGCAATTAGATTAGCATCTCACAAACTTCCTGCATCAATGGCAGTTGCGGCATTGATTACTTGTGCATTATTTTCAACAGCTACTGGTATTATCGGTGCAGTTGTCACATTAATGGGGCTACTAGCTTGGCCTGCCATGATTAAAGCCGGTTATGACAAAAAATTTGCATCTGGAATAATTTGTTCAGGTGGGTGTTTAGGAATTTTAATTCCACCAAGTATTATGCTGATCGTTTACTCCGTTATCGCTCAACTATCACCATTAAGATTATTTGCCGCCGCTATTTTTCCAGGACTTATGTTAGCGGGACTTTACATTGCCTATGCAGTGTTTAGAGCTTGGTTAAATCCATCGATAGCACCAAAACCGGCGGCAGAAGAAATACCTCCTACAGCAGTAATTATGAAAGAGGTTCTTGTTTCTTTTTTACCTTTATTTTCTTTAATAATTTTAGTTCTAGGTACAATTTTAGCTGGAATTGCAACACCTGCTGAAGCTGCAGCAGTAGGGGCATTTGGTTCATTAGTGCTCTCATATTTTTACAAAACTCTTAAATGGAAAAATTTTAAAGAGTCTGTCTTTTTAACAGCCAAAACAACTGCAATGATTATGTGGTTATTCATAGGATCGTGGACATTTGCCTCTGTATTTTCTTATCTGGGAGGTCACGAAGTTTTTGAACATTTTTTTAAATCTCTAAATTTACAGCCTTGGCAATTTTTAGTAATTACACAATTGATTATATTTTTATTAGGTTGGCCATTAGAGTGGACAGAAATATTAATTATTTTTGTGCCGATATTTTTACCATTAGTTGAATTTTTTGGAGTTAACCCATATTTCTTTGCAATGTTAATTGCTTTAAATTTGCAAACCTCATTTTTAACACCCCCCATGGCAATGTCTGCCTACTACTTAAAGGGAGTTCAATCAAAGAATGTAGAATTAATGCAGATCTTTGGAGGAATCATGCCATTTTTAGGTATTGTGATTTTAGCAATGGTTTTAATGTATTTATTTCCAGGTATAGCACTTTGGTTACCAGAGACATTATTTGCAAATTAATTTTTAAATGACAGATATATTTTCTTTAAGTCTCGAAGAACTTGCAGACAAGATTAAAGACGCCCAACTCACTTCAGTTGATGTTTGTGAAAAGTATATTGAAAGAATAAACAAATTTGACAAAGATATAAAGGCATGGGCCCATTTCGATAAAAAAAGTTTTGTTGGAAAAAGCTTCTGAGGCTGATGATCATAGAAGATCTGGAAAACCAACTGGTCCACTTCACGGTGTGCCCATTGCGGTTAAAGACATCATTGGCACAGTTGATATGCCAACAGAATGTGGAACAGTTATAAGAAAAGGCAAATCATATTCACAAAATGCAGAAATAATAGATTTGCTTCATGCATCCGGAGCAATTGTAATGGGTAAAACAGCAACCTCAGAACTTGCTTATTTAGGACCTCCAGCAACCACAAATCCGCACGATAAAACAAGAACACCAGGTGGTTCCTCAAGTGGATCCGCCGCATCCGTGGCTTCTTTTATGGCACCTGCATCAATTGGATCTCAAACTGGTGGATCTATTATTAGACCAGCATCTTATTGTGGAGTAGTGGGATATAAGCCTAGTTACGGATTAATATCTAGAAATGGTGTTTTGAGAACATCTTATAGTCTGGATCATATAGGAATTTTTGGACGAAAAGTTGAAGATGTAGCTATGTTGGCAAAAGTTCTCATAAAAAAAGATAAATTTGATCCAGCAACCATACATTACTCAACAGAAAATATTTTATCTGAAACAAAAAAAGGACCTCTGTTCGATCCAAAATTTATTTTTTACAAAACTGAACATTGGAAATTAATAGATAAAAAGTCTAGAGAGTCGTTTGAATACTTCATTAAATCATTTAAAAAAAATATTGAGATTTTTGATACTCCTTCTTATTTTAAGGATATACATAAATACCATCAAATTATTCATGAGACTGATTTAGCTAATAATTTTTCAGTTTATTTTAAAAAATTTAAAAAAAAATTGTCTAAGTATATGCAAGATGCAATCACAAGAGGAAATAAATATTCAGCCAAAGAATATGCAGAGGCAATTGATTTTATAAAAAGAAGTTATGAGTCATACCAAGAAGTTTTTGAGGATTATCATGGAGTATTGTCGCCAGCTAGTCCAGGTGTTGCGCCCACAGGTTTAAAAAGTACAGGAACAGCGGAATTTAATAAAGTTTGGTCTTATCTTGGGACGCCATGTATTTCGTTACCTTTACTTGAGGGAGAAAATAATTTACCATTAGGAGTTCAATTAATTGGTAATAAATATGATGATCATAGATTTTTAGGAGTTGCTAATTGGTTAGAGAAAGAATGTCAGGAATAAAATGAATAAAATTACCACAATCATAGGATTATCTTTTGCAGTTTTCTTTTTAATTGGTTTAGCAACAACTCTAACGAGATCAATGATGATAGGCTTTTTGGATGTTATCCCAGTTTATCTTTTAATGGGTGCAGCAATCATCATGATGATATACGAAGCCTTCTTTGATAAAGATTAGTATCAATTAAATTGAAAAATATTAAGACAGATATATTCTCATTCTCATTATTATTTATACAACCAATCTTTATGGCTAGTAACCTAGTTGTAGCTAGGGGTGGTGTTGAATTTGTTCCACCTATTTCACTTGCATTTTGGCGTTGGACAGTTGTTTTTTTAATTTTGTTACCATTCACTTATGTAACTTTAAAAAATAACTTTCATATAATTAAAAGGGAATACAAAAAATTATTTTTTTTAGGATCAATGGGATGTGGTGTATGTGGCGCCTTCCCTTTTTTAGCTGGTGAGACAACAACTGTTATCAATATGGGAATAATTTACACATCCTCTCCAGTTTTTATTATTCTAATCTCATATTTTTTTTTTCATGAGAAAATAAATACAACAAAGATAATTGGCTTAATTACTTGCTTGATCGGAGTACTTATTATCATTATTAAAGGTGATTTTGACTTACTGATTAATCTAAAATTTACAATTGGTGATTTGTGGATGTTGGCTGCTGCAATTGGATGGGCTTTATATTCAATTTATTTATTCTATTGGAAATCTAAATTAAAAATTTTTGATAGATTTACTATGATTTCTTTTTTTGGTGCGTTGAGTTTGCTACCTTTTTACGTTGGTGAGGAATTATTTTATAAAGAGACTATTTTTGCGACAGAATTCTATTTATGGGTAATTTTTGCAGCTATATCACCAGGGATTATTGCTTTTACTCTTTATACTATAGCTCAGAAAAAATTAGGTGCATCATTGACTGGCTTTACACTTTATGTGTTTACAGTTTATGGAGCAATTTATGGATACTTTTTATTTGACGAAAAATTTGAGAATTTTCATATTATTGGAACCATTTTAGTTTTCTTTGGCGTATATTTGGCTAAGAAAAATAATGTTAAAAAAGTTTAGGAATAATTTGTTATCATTTTTACAACTAATAATTTTAGTTTACCTTTTTCTTTTGGCATTTCTTTATTTTTATCAAAGAAATTTAATGTACCATCCTGACGAAAATAATTATTTTAACGATAAACTTTCAGTTAATATTGAAGAGGTTGAAATATCAACACAAGACGGATTAGCCTTGTTAGGCTGGTATCATGAAAAAGATATAAGAAAAAATAAAACAATTTTATTTTTTCATGGGAATGCTGGATCTTTAGAAAATAGAATTCATAAATTGAATCATTTTAGAGACATGAGTGTTAATTTTTTAATAGTTGCATGGAGAGGTTTTAGTGGCAATGAGGGCAAACCATCGGAAATTGGATTATATGAGGATGGTGAAAGTGCAATTAGATGGTTGATGAAAAAAGGTGTGGATGAAAAAAATATAGTAATTTATGGAGAGTCATTAGGAACAGGAGTTGCAACACATTTATCCCAAAATAGAAATTTTGCAGGTATAATTTTAGAAACTCCATTTACGTCAATGATTGACGCTGCTAAAAAATTTTATCCATATATACCCGTTGGTCTTTTACTAAAAGATAAATTTGAAAATCAAAATAAAATTAAAAATGTTAAGTCTCCAATTTTGATAATGCACGGTGAAAAAGATCAAATAGTCCCTTTTGAGATGGGTCAAAAGATGTTCGAAATAGCTAATGAACCTAAATATTCTTATTTTACCAAATATGACAATCATATGATGGAGTATGATGAGAATCTTATAAAAACATTAAATTTATTTTTAATTAATTTAAATTAGGCCATATTCTAAACAAATAGTGCTCAAGATTTAATTTTACACTTAAAAAGTGAAAATTTTTTATTTAATCACAATTTTATTATTAACTTTAAAAAGTTTTGCATTCTCAAAAGAGAATTCATTTTATCCTGATGATTTATTTCATATAGATCATATGGACTCACACAATAAAAAATTCGCACTATATTTTAAGACAAGAAAGAAATCTATTTTAGCCAGAGGTGAAGAAAGTAATTATATAAATGATTACCCAAAAGATCTTTATATCTATAATTATTCAACAAAGTCCTCTTCACCATTGATCTCTTATGATTGGTTCCCCTCTCAAGCCAAGTTTCATTTAGCGGAATATGACTTTCCTATATTTCCAGATGATTTCGCGTATTACCTTTTAAAAGATGATAAAACGCTAGTAATGATTAGTGCAGTTAAAAGTTTAAATGCTAATTTTAAATACGATATTTTTAATAAGAAACTTGAACTTTACTCTACTACAGGAAAATTTGATTTTATTATTTCCTCTTTCTCTAAAGATTGTGGGCATTATAAATTTAAGGATAATTATAAGTGTAGTATTTATAAACCTTTAATTTCGAGTAATTTAATTAATTAACTTGCGTAAAAGCCTCAGCAAATTTTTCTGCATTGAATAATTCTAAATCATCTTCTTTTTCACCTAAACCTAAAGCAATAATAGGTAGTTGATATTTTTTTGCTATTGCCAGCAGAATACCACCTTTGGCAGTTCCATCTAATTTGGTCATGATAAGACCAGTTAAAGGAATAATTTTGTTAAATTCTTCCACTTGATTAATTACATTCTGTCCTGATGTTGCATCTAAAACTAAAATAATATTGTGAGGAGCATCTTGGTCAATTTTTTTTGTTACATTGGCTATCTTTTTATATTCTTCCATTAAATTCTTTTTATTTTGTAGCCTTCCAGCAGTATCGATTAAAACTTGATGAAAATTATTTTTGATTGCTTCCTCAACTGCTTTGTATGCCACCGATGCTGGATCAGAACCTTGAGATGATTTAGTTAATTTAACATCAATTTTATTTGCCCAATTTTCTAATTGTTCAATAGCAGCTGCTCGAAAAGTATCAGAAGCAGCAAACATAACTTTGTTACCATTAGTTTTTAATATTTTACCTATTTTACCAATAGTTGTTGTTTTACCAACACCATTTACTCCTGAGATTAAAGTTGCATTGAGTTTATCTTTTTTTTCAAAAAAAGAATTATTTTCTAAAGGCTTCATTAAATTAACAATGTACTCTTTTAAAATAAGATTTATCTCGTTAGATAGATCTTTTTTGGGATCAATCTTTTTATTCGAAATGATTTCTTTAATTTCAGATGCAGCCTCTACACCAACATCAGACTCAATTAAAAACTCTTCGATTTTATCTAAATTTTTATCGTCTATTTCTTTTTTTATTATTATTTCTTTTAATCCAGATGTCAGTGCAGAAGCACTTTTTTTAAAACCTATCTTAAATTTGTCAAAAATTCCCATTATAGTTTGATCTCAATTTCTTTTATTTCTGAAACGGGTCCTTTCATGTGGATTGAATTTCTATCATCTATAAGAATTGATAACTTACCTGTTTGAAATTCTATGTCTGTTTTATTTTCATTAAGATTGTTTAATTTACCGGCAAATGCAGTTGCGCATGCAGCTGTTCCACATGCTTTGGTTAGCCCAGCCCCTCTCTCCCATACTTTCACTTTAATCAAATTTTTATTAATTATTTTAGCAATTGTAACATTACATTTTTCCGGAAAAATTTTATGATTTTCAATTTTGGGTCCAATTTTTTCAATACTAAAATTTTCAATTTCGTTTACAAAAAAAACTATATGTGGATTCCCAACATTAACAGCTGTACCACCAAAATGTTCTTTATTATTTAAATCAGTGATCCCAATATTTAAATTTTTAGTATCTAATTTTTCAGATAAAGGAATTTCGTTCCATTGTAATTTAGCTTTACCAATTTCAGTTGTAACAATATTTTTATCCAAAATTTTTGACTCTAGGTTTCCATTTAAAGTAGATAAGATGATCTTTTCAGCTTTTGTCTCTTCAGAGATTAATTTTGCAACACATCTAGTGCCATTTCCACATGCACCAGACTCCCCACCATCAGAATTAAAAAATTTTAAATTCGCATCACTTGATTTGCTGGTCTCAATAAATATTAATTGATCACAACCAATAAAATTTCTATCACAGATCTTTATAATCTGATCTTTAGTTAAATTGGTAATTTTTTGTCTATTATCAATGATGACAAAATCATTACCTAATCCATCCATTTTAAAAGCTCTTATCTCCATATATAGTTATTTAACTTATTTATTGACTTTTTGAACCTCTATTATAGTTTGTGGCAGTTTCCGCAAAAACGTTAAATTTGCGGTGTCTTTGGAAACAAAGAGATCGACACTAGTCAGCGAGGGTTCGCCCACTAGTGCGGTTACTGCTGTGTAAAATAAATATGTTTGAAAATTTGACAAATAAATTTGAGGAAGTTTTTTCTTCTTTAAAAAAAGCACCTTCGCTTGATGAGCGTCAAGTTGATGAAGGTCTTAGATCCATTAGGCAAGCTTTATTAGAAGCTGACGTATCACTTGATGTTGCAAAAGAGTTTATTGAGAAAGTTAAACCTAAAGCTTTAGGACAAGAAATCATCAGATCTACATCTCCTGGCGATATGGTTGTTAAGATTGTTTACGACGAATTAGTATCTTTATTAGGTGAAAAAAATAATGATGTAAATCTTAATGCCGTACCACCAGTGCCTATGATGTTAGTTGGTCTACAAGGTTCTGGTAAAACTACAACTACCGCTAAACTTGCAAAATATTTGGAAAATAACAAAAAAAAAAGAGTTATGATGGTGAGTTTAGATATTTATAGGCCAGCCGCCCAAGAGCAATTAAAATTTTTAGGTGAACAAAATAATATTTTAACTTTGCCAATAATTGAAGGGCAACAACCAGCTGATATTTGTCAAAGAGCAATTAGTGCTGCAAATCTAAATGGTGCTGATGTCATTTTATTTGATACAGCAGGTAGAACACAAATAGACTTGCAAATGATGAGTGAAATTAGACAAATCGAGAATATAATTAAACCTGCTGAAACCCTTTTAGTTGCTGACTCTTTAACTGGTCAAGTAGCAGCATCCGTAGCAAAAGAATTTAAAGATACTGTAAATCTCTCTGGTATAATTTTAACAAGAGCTGATGGTGATGCAAGAGGTGGAGCCGCAGTTAGTATGAAATTTATCTCACAAGTACCAATCAAATTTTTGGGTATCGGAGAAAAAATTGATAACCTTGAGGTTTTTCATCCAGATAGAATTGCTAATAGAATTTTAGGGATGGGAGATATTGTTTCTCTAGTAGAGAAAGCGGCTCAAGATCTTGGAGAAGAAAATATTAAAAAGGCAGAAGAGAATTTAAAAAAGGGACAATTCTCTATGGAAGATTATTTAGCACAACTAAGACAAATGAAAAAAATGGGTGGAATAGAAGGCATCATGTCTTTTATGCCTGGTGTTTCAAAAGTTAAATCACAAATGGATGCGGCTGGAATTGATGAGAGTATTATTACAAAGAATGAAGCTATAATATTGTCTATGACAAAAAAAGAGAGAGAGAACCCAAAGATAATTGATGGTTCTAGAAAAAAAAGAATTGCTAATGGTTCTGGCACAGATCCAGCCACTATCAATAAGTTGTTAAAACAATTTAAAATGATGTCTGAAATGATGAAAAAGATGTCAAAGGGTAATCTGAAAGGTATGACTGATAAAGGAATACCTCCAGAATTATTTAATCAATTAAAATAAAATAAGGAGAGTGAATGTTAAAGTTAAGATTATCAAGAGGCGGAACTAAGAAAAGACCCGTTTATAAAGTAGTTGTTGCAGACAGTCGTTTTGCAAGAGATGGTAGATTTATAGAGAAAGTGGGATTTTTTAATCCACTATTGCCAAAGGAAAAAAAGGAAAGAATTGGATTAGAAGCAGAACGAATAAAGTATTGGTTGGGTCAAGGTGCACAACCAACAACTAGAGTAGCAAGGATTTTAGGTGAAAATGAATTAATGCCTATGCCGGCGAATGGAAATAATCCTCAGAAAGCTATTCCAAAAAAAGATCGAAAAAAAGAAGGCAGTGAGGACGCTAAAAAAGAAGAAGCTCCAAAAGCAGAGGCTAAAAAAGAAGAAGCTCCAAAAGCAGAAGCTCCAAAAGCAGAAGCTCCAAAAGCAGAAGCTAAAAAAGAGGAAAAAAAATAATACAAAGATTATTTATGATGCAAGCTCAAGTATTTACACTGTATCCAGAAGTTTTCCCTGGGCCTTTAAATAAAGGTATTTACAGTAAAGCAATGGTTAAAAAGTTATGGAGCTTAAAAGTAATTAATATTAGAGACTCTGCTCAAGATAAACATAAAACAGTTGATGATACTCCTTACGGCGGTGGGACAGGTATGTTAATTAAACCAGATGTCTTGGCGAATTCTATTGATCAAAATGTAAATAAGGGAGATAAAATTTTTTATCTTTCCCCAAAAGGTAAAAGATTTGATCAAAAATTTGCACAAGATTTATCTAAAGAAAAATCATTTTCTTTGATTTGCGGACAGTTTGAGGGTGTTGATGAAAGAGTTTTAGGTACAAGAAATATTGAAGAGGTGAGCATTGGAGATTATGTATTGTCTGGAGGAGAAACGGCAGCTTTGGTTATTCTAGATAGCGTTTTAAGACTTTTACCTGGAGTCTTAGGAAATGATAAATCCCCGGCTGATGAAACTTTTGAAAATGGCCTCTTAGAGTATCCGCAGTTCACAAAACCTCAAATATGGGAAGAAAAAGCAGTGCCAGAAGTGTTGTTATCTGGAGATCACAGTAAAATTAAAGACTGGCGTTTATCTCAATCTGAGGCTATAACACGCGACCGAAGACCAGATTTGTGGCAAAAATATAAGAAAGATTAAATTGATAAATACTAAAATGAAAACAATAGAAGAAATTAACCAAAACAACGTTAAAAAGATTCTCTCTGAAAAAAAGATACCTGAATTTTTCCCAGGAGATGTTGTAAAGGTTGGGGTAAGAATTACAGAGGGTAAAAAAGAAAGAATTCAGTATTTTGAAGGAGTATGTATTGCTAAAAAAAGTAGAGATTTAAACTCCTCATTTACTGTCAGAAAAATATCATTTGGTGAGGGAGTTGAGAGAACATTTCCATTGTTTGGAACTGTGATTGACTCGATTAAAGTAATTCGATCTGGAAAAGTAAGAAGAGCAAAACTTTACTATTTAAGAGATAGAACTGGGAAGTCAGCAAGGATTGCCGAAAAAATTAGAAAAAAAATTGGTATCGATGTTGATGTTAAACCAGAAACAGTAACTGAGGAAAATTTAGCTCCAATCACTAAAGAAAATACTTCAGAAATTAAAAAAGAGGCTACACCAGCGGTTGAGCCAAAAATAGACGAAACTCCAAAAAATGAAGTTAAAAAAGATGCCCCTAAGGCCGAAACTAGTACAGAAAAAAAGCTTGAAAACTTACAAGAAAAAAAATAATTTTTTTCTCAATGCCTAATACTCTTTACGATAAAATTTGGAATGACCATTTAGTACATCAACAAGATGATGGAACAGCATTATTATTTGTTGATAGACATTTAGTTCATGAGGTTACAAGTCCACAAGCTTTCGAAGGACTTAGAAATACTCAAAGAAAAGTCAGGCACCCAAAATTAACTTTAGCTGTAGCAGACCATAATGTGCCAACAACCGATAGATCAAAGGGTATTTCAGATCATGAATCTAAAATTCAGGTAGAGACCTTAGAGGAAAATTGCAAAGAATTTGGTATTAAACTTTTTGGCATGAATGATAAGCGGCAAGGTATTGTTCATGTAACTGGTCCAGAGCAGGGTTTTACTCAACCCGGAACAGTTATTGTTTGTGGGGATAGCCATACTGCAACCCATGGAGCATTTGGTGCTTTAGCCTTCGGAATAGGAACTTCAGAGGTAGAACATGTTTTAGCAACTCAAACACTTGTTCAAAAAAAAGCAAAAAATTTTAGAATAAATGTTAATGGTAAACTTCCAGTAGGTGTCACTTCAAAAGATGTTATTTTACAAATAATTGGAAAAATTGGAACCGCGGGTGGCACGGGTTGTGTTGTTGAATATGCAGGTGATTTAATAAGATCGCTAAGCGTTGAACAAAGAATGACGATATGCAATATGACAATAGAAGGTGGCGCAAGAGCTGGATTAATAGCACCAGATGAAAAAATATTTAAATATTTAGAAGGAAAACCAATGTCACCAAAAGGCGAAAAATGGAATAAAGCTTTAGAACATTGGCAAAGTTTAAAAACTGATGATGATGCAAGCTTTGATAAAGAAGTAAGTTTGCAGGCTAACGAAATTTTGCCAATGATAACTTGGGGAACTTCGCCTCAAGATGTAATTACGATTGACGGCAAAGTTCCAAATCCAAGTGAAGAAAAAGACGAGGACCGTAAAAATTCCATAGAAAGATCCTTAAAATATATGGGTCTTAAACCTGATATGTCAGCAAGAGATATCAAAATAGATAAAGTTTTTATAGGTAGTTGCACAAATGGTAGAATTGAGGATCTAAGAGAAGCAGCAAAGATTTTAAAAGATAAAAAGATAGCTTCCCATGTTCATGCAATGGTAGTTCCAGGTTCTGGATTGGTAAAACAACAAGCGGAACAAGAAGGATTAGACAAAATCTTTGTTAATTCAGGATTTGAATGGAGAGAACCAGGTTGCTCAATGTGTTTAGCCATGAATGCAGACAAGTTAAAACCTGAAGAAAGATGTGCCTCTACCTCAAATAGAAATTTTGAAGGAAGACAAGGAAGAGGTGGAAGAACTCATTTAGTTAGTCCTGGAATGGCTGCAGCCGCTGCAATATCAGGCAGTCTTGATGATGTGAGAAAGTATCAAAATTAAATGCAAAAATTTAGCACATTAAGAAGTATCCCAGTTTATTTACCGATAGTAAATATTGATACAGATATGATTATTCCGAAACAATTCCTTAAAACAATTAAGAGAACTGGATTGGGTAAAAATTTATTTTTTGAGATGAGATATGATGATAATGGTAAAGAAATAAATGATTTCATTTTAAATAAAAATCCATTCAATAATTCAAAAATTCTAATTGCAGGAAAAAATTTTGGCTGTGGTTCATCAAGAGAGCACGCACCATGGGCATTATTAGATTTTGGTATTACTTGTGTTATAAGCTCAAGTTTTGCTGATATTTTTCATAACAATTGTTTTAAGAATGGAATTTTACCAATCACACTAGATGATGAAAAAATAAAGGAGTTATCTGAGTATACCAACAGAAAAGAGGAAATTTTTGTGGATCTCAATGAAGAGAAAATTGTTTACGGAAACAACGAGGTTAAATTTAAAATTGACCCATTTAAGAAAAAATGTCTTTTAGAGGGATTAGATGACATAGCTTTATCTTTAAAAAAGTCTGACAAAATTGAAAACTTTGAAAAAGATCTAAAAAATAAAAAGCCTTGGATCTTTAATGATTAAAGTCAAAAAAAGAAAAATTCTTTTATTGCCAGGAGATGGTATTGGACCAGAAGTTATTGGTGAAGTTAAAAAAATAATAAATTGGTTCAATGATAAAAAATCTTTAGATTTTGAAATCGATGAAGATTTAGCAGGAGGTTGTTCTTATGACAAACATGGGACACCGATTACTGATGAAGTTTTTTATAAAGCCTTGGAAAGTGAAGCTGTTATGCTTGGTGCAGTTGGAGGACCTAAATGGGATAATGTTGAATTTTCAAAAAAACCAGAGAGAGCACTTTTAAAATTGAGAAAAGAATTAAAATTGTTTGCAAACTTAAGACCTGCTATATGTTTCAAACAGTTAGTTGAAGCATCTACATTAAAACCTGAGATCGTCTCAGGATTAGATATTATGATCGTGAGAGAGTTAACTGGTGGAATTTATTTTGGTGAACCCAGAGGTATTAAACCAATTGAAAATGGTGAAAGAAAAGGAATAAATACTCACACTTACAAAAGTAGTGAAATTACAAGAGTAGCAAGAGTAGCTTTTGATTTAGCGAAAAAAAGATCAAATAAAGTTACATCTTGTGAAAAATCTAATGTAATGGAGGCTGGACAATTATGGAAAGAGGAGGTTCAAGCACTTCATGAAAAGGAGTATAAAGATGTGGAATTAAATCATATGCTTGCCGACAATTGTGCAATGCAGTTATTAAGAAATCCAAAACAATTTGATGTCATTGTCACAGATAATCTTTTTGGGGATATGCTTTCAGACCAAGCTTCAATGTTAACAGGTTCATTAGGATTATTACCCTCAGCCTCATTAGGTGCAAAAAATAAAGATGGAGAAATGAGAGCTATGTATGAGCCTATTCATGGGTCTGCACCTAATATAGCAGGAAAAGGTCTAGCAAATCCAATAGCAACAATTTTAAGCTTTGCAATGGCTTTAAGATACTCTTTAGACCTTGGTAAGGAGGCAGAAGCCTTAGAAAAAGCTGTTCAGGATGTCTTAAATGATGGTTTAAGAACCAAAGACATTCTATCCAAGGGAATGAAAGAAATATCAACATCTAAAATGGGTGATGCGATCATTTCAAAATTGCAATAATTAATTAATTATTTTAAACTTTAAATATGCCAAGCTATATAGCACCAGTTGATGATATGATGTTTCTTTTTGAGAAATTAAGGGACAATAAAAACTATAATGAATTGGAAAAATATAAAGAGGTAAGTCCAGAGCTAGTAAAAGATATTTTAGAGGAAGCTGCAAAAATCAATCAAAATTTGATTTTGCCACTCGCAAAAGCTGGAGATGAAAATCCTGCAATTTTAGAAAATGGAGTTGTAAGAACTCCACCAGGATACAAAGAGGCTTACCAAAAATATATAGAGGACGGTTGGACTTCATTATCCTGTGATCCAAAATACGGAGGACAAGGCATGCCTCGAACTGTTAGTGCATTTTTTGATGAAATGATATCATCTGCAAGTCTAGCATTTAAACTTTACAGTGAATTAACTTTAGGAGCTTATAATTGTATTCATCACCATGCTACAGATGAAATAAAAGAAAAATACCTTCCTAAAATGGTTGAAGGTAAATGGAGTGGCACAATGTGTTTAACCGAACCAGTCTGTGGAACAGACTTAGGTTTATTAAAAACAAAGGCAGTAGAACAACCAGACGGAACATATAAAATCACAGGTCAAAAAATATTTATTACCTCTGGTGATCATGATTTAACAGAAAATATTATACATTTGGTAATAGCAAGAGCAACAGATTCGCCTAAAGGGACTAAGGGAATAAGCTTATTCTTGGTTCCAAAATTTATTGTAAAAGAAGATGGAACTGTTGGCTCAAGAAATGGGATATCTACTGGATCAATAGAAACAAAAATGGGTATTAAGGGTTCAGCTACATGTGTATTAAATTTTGATGAGGCCACAGGAATAATGATTGGCCCTAAAAACAAGGGATTGAGTCAAATGTTCACAATGATGAATCTAGAGAGAATCGTTGTAGGTATTCAAGGTTTAGGAATTTCAGAAATTGCTTATCAAAATTCTCTTAATTATGCAAAAGAGCGAAAACAAGGAAAAAGCAATAATAATAAGTCTGAAAATGGAAAAGCAGACTCAATTATTGAGCATGCTGATATAAGAAAAACTTTGTTGAACATGAAGTCTATAATTGAGGGAGAAAGAGCGTTATGTTTCTGGTTGTCTCAACAAACTGAAGTTAGTTTAAATCATGATAATCAAAAGATCAAACAGGAGGCTTTGGATATGGTCTCGTTAATGACACCAGTTGTAAAATCGTTATTTTCTGATTTAGGAATGGAAATAACAAGTGATGCAATGCAAATATTTGGCGGATACGGTTATACAAAAGATCAAGGTATAGAGCAGCTGTATAGAGATAACAGGATTACGCCGATTTATGAAGGAACCAATTCAGTACAAGCAGCTGATTTAGTTTTTAGAAAACTGTCAACTAAGAATGGAAACATAGTCAATAAATTTATGAATTTAATTAAATCTGAAACTAATTCAGATGATGAAAAAATGAGGCCATTTGTTGATACATTAAATTATAATTTAGGAATTTTAAAAAAATTTAGTGATTGGACTATTGATAAAATAAAGACCAACAAAGATGATGTCAGTGCAGCCGCCAATGATTATTTGAAGACACTTGGTTATATATCTCTAGCTTTTTCTTGGGTAAAAGTTTTAACTGTAAGTTTTAAAGAT
>CACBHX010000013.1 GCA_902539145.1 uncultured Pelagibacteraceae bacterium
CTGCTCAACAGCTCAATTGGTAATCGTTTTAAAGCCTTTACATGACTTATTTAAAATTAAAAGAGTAGTTGTATCTACATATCAATCAGTTTCTGGGGGTGGGAAAGCTCCAATGGATGAATTGATTGAACAAACAAAGTCAATCTTACAAGGCAAAAACGTTGTATCAAAAAATTTTACTAAACAGATAGCATTTAATGCAATTCCTCACATTGATGTTTTTTCTCATGATGGTTACACGAAGGAAGAACTTAAAATGACCAATGAAACAAAAAAAATTTTAGATAATAAAATTGATCTAACAGCAACCTGTGTAAGGTTACCAATTACTGTTTCACATTCAGAGTCTGTAAATTTAGAATTTGAAAAACATTTTTCGCTTGAAGAGGTAAGAGGAGCATTAAATAACTTTGAAGGTTGTAAAGTTATTGATGAAAGAAAGGATGGTGGATATTCAACACCTTTAGAAGCAGAAGGAAAAGAAGAAACTTTTATTTCAAGAATAAGAGTGGATAAATCTATAAAAAATGGATTAAACCTTTGGATTGTTTCCGACAACTTATTGAGAGGTGCGGCTTTGAATGCCGTAGAAATAGCTGAAACGTTGATAAAAAATAATTATTATGGAAAATAAAAGACCATTATCCCCACATATTCAAATTTATAGATGGCATGTTTCATCTTTAGTATCCATATCGCATAGAATTACAGGAATTATAAATATCATTGCTATCACTCTAATTTGTTTTTGGGTATCATTAATTTTTATTAGTGAAAATAATCATGAGATGATTAATTTATTCTTAAGTTCTAAAATTGGTAAATTTATTATTTTAGGTCTAACATGGTCTTTTTCATTTCAAATATTAAGTGAAATAAGACACTTAATTATGGATTTGGGCTATGGATTTGAGTTAAAGACTTCTAAAATTACAGGTCTGTTAGTTATGTTTGGTTCTTTAATTTTAACAGTGATATTTTATATAATTGGGAGAAATTTAATTTAACATGATAAACGCAACGAAGAAGTGGATTTTTTTAAAAATAAGTGGTGCATTACTAGTTCCACTGATGTTGTGGTTCATTTTAAACTTTATAAAAATCTATGACCAAGATTACTTAAATTTTGTAAGCTTTTTTTCAAACCCTTTAACTAAGTTTTTGTTTAGTATATTTATTGTTAATGCTTATTTCTTTTCTGCATTAAGTATAAGTGAGGTTTTTGAGGATTATATTAAGGAAGATAAAATCAAAAATGTCGCAAATAGGCTTTTATATATTTCGGCAGTGGTAATTCCTCTAATTACAATTATATTAATCAATTGAATATGAGTTCTTATAAAATAGTTGATCATGAGTATGACGTTGTTGTTTTAGGTGCGGGTGGGTCCGGACTAAGAGCTGCAGTAGGTTTAAGTGAAGCAGGATTAAAAACTGCATGTATTTCAAAAGTGTTTCCTACCAGAAGTCATACTTCTGCTGCGCAAGGAGGAATATCAGCTGCGCTTGGTAACATGGGAGAAGATGATTGGCGTTGGCATATGTATGACACAGTCAAAGGTGCAGATTGGTTAGGCGATCAAGACAGTATCGAGTACCTATGTAAAGAAGCTCCAAAGGCAGTAATTGAATTAGAAAAATACGGTGTACCGTTTAGTAGAACGGAGGATGGAAAAATTTATCAGAGACCATTTGGTGGTATGACCAAAGATTATGGAAATGGAATCGTTCAAAGAACTTGTGCGGCTGCTGATAGAACCGGACATGCAATTTTGCATACTCTGTATGGACAAGCTTTAAAACACAAAACAGAATTTTTTATTGAATATTTTGCATTAGATTTGTTGATGAAAGATGGAGCATGTAAAGGCTTAATTGCTTGGAATTTGAATGACGGAACGATCCATAGATTCAGAGCCCATACAGTAATTATTGCAACAGGCGGTTATGGAAAAGTTTATTATTCAGCAACCTCAGCACACACATGCACTGGAGATGGAAATGCTATGGTTTTAAGAGCAGGTTTGCCACTTCAGGATATGGAATTTGTTCAATTTCATCCTACGGGAATTTATGGACATGGTACATTAATAACTGAAGGTGCTAGAGGTGAAGGAGGCTACCTAACAAATTCTAAAGGTGAAAGGTTTATGGAGAGATATGCACCTAAAGCAAAAGATCTGGCATCAAGAGATGTTGTAAGTAGATCAATGTCAATTGAAATAAATGAAGGAAGAGGTGTTGGAAAAGATCAAGATCATGTTCATTTGAATTTAAGCCACCTAGATAAAGATATAATTGAAAGTAGGTTGCCAGGTATTACTGATGCTGCGCGGTTATTTGCAAATGTTGATGTTACAAAAGATCCAATTCCTGTAGTACCAACTGTTCATTACAATATGGGTGGCATTCCAACGAATTACAAAGCAGAAGTATTGACTGTTAACGGTTCAGAAAAAACTGTGCCTGGATTAATGGCAATAGGAGAAGCTGCATGCGTATCAGTGCACGGAGCTAATAGATTAGGTTCCAATTCGTTAATTGATTTAGTTGTTTTTGGAAGAGCAGCAGCAAAAAGAGCAGCAGAACTAATTAAACCAGGAACGCCTCATGAACAAATTAGTGAGACAGAAACACAAAAATGTTTGGATCGTTTTGATAAATTAAGGAATGCAGAAGGAGATATCGGTACAGCAGAATTGAGACAATCAATGCAAAAAACAATGCAATCAAAATGTGCAGTTTTTAGAACAGAGAAAACTTTAAAAGAAGGTGTTAACGAAATTAGAAAAACCTATGATGGATTAGGCTCTGTATCAGTAAAAGATAAATCTTTAATATTTAACACAGATTTAGTAGAGACACTTGAATTCGATAATTTAATAAGACAGGCAGTTGTAACCGTAGACTCAGCGTATAACAGAAAAGAGAGCCGAGGAGCTCATGCAAGGGAGGATTACCCAAAAAGAGATGACGAAAAATTCATGCAACATACTCTTGCTTGGTGCAATGGAAAAGATACTAAAATAAGTTATAGAGAAGTTCACAAGTCTACTTTAACCAACGATGTTCAATATTTCCCACCTCAGGAAAGAGTATATTGATGGTACAAATTAATCTACCTAAAGACTCGGAGATAAAAAAAGGTAAATATTTTAAAGATAAAACTGGATCAAAAAATTTAAGAAAAGTAAATATTTATAGATGGGACCCTTCAACTGGCGAAAATCCTCGTATTGATAGCTACGAGGTTGATATGGATAATTGTCCATCCAAAGTTTTAGATATTTTAAATAAAATTAAAAATGAGATAGATCCAACATTAGCTTATAGGAGATCCTGTGCCCATGGGGTTTGTGGCTCATGTGCAATGAATATGGGTGGCAAAAATGGTTTAGCATGCACAAAACCACATGAAGAAATAGATGGTGATATAGATATTTATCCATTACCACACTTAAAAGTTAAAAAAGATTTAATCGGAGATTTAGATGGATTGTATAAACAATATCAGTCAATCGAGCCTTGGCTAAAAAATAATTCAAAATCCGAAACAAATGAAATTATTCAATCAAAAGAAGATAGGGCTAAACTAGATGGTGCATATGAGTGTATTATGTGTGCTTGTTGTTCAACATCATGCCCAAGCTATTGGTGGAATGGTGATAAATATTTAGGTCCTGCAGTTCTTTTACAGGCATATAGATGGATAGTTGATAGCAGAGATGAGGAAAGAAATGCCAGACTAAAAAAAGTGGCAGATGAACTTAAACTTTACAGGTGTCATACAATTATGAACTGTACTAGTGCTTGTCCTAAGGGTCTAAATCCCGCAAAAGCTATTGCTGAAATAAAAAAAATGTTAGCAACTGCCAATATTTAAACAATAGACTAATAAGAATTTTTAATTTAAAACACCCTATTCATGAAATTAATAGAACATTTTGTTGGTGGAAAAATAATTCCTGGCACTTCCAATAAAAAAGGCAAAGTTTTTAATCCGGCTACAGGTGAACAAGAAAAAGAAGTGAGGTTAGGCTCTAAAGATGATCTGGATAAAGCAGTTTTAATTGCTAGAGAGGCCTTTAAAGAATGGTCTTTAAAACCTCCACTCCAAAGAGCTAGAATAATGTTCAAATTTAAGGAGCTTATAGAAAAAAATTCGGATGAGTTAACAAAACTAATAGTTTCAGAACATGGAAAGGTTTATGAGGATGCAAGAGGTTCTCTTACTAGAGGTTTAGAAGTTGTAGAATTTGCGTGTGGTATTCCTCATTTGCTTAAAGGGGAATTTTCAGAAAATGTTGGAACTAACGTTGATAGTTGGTCTATGAGACAGCCTTTAGGAGTTGTTGCTGGTATCACCCCATTTAATTTTCCCGCAATGGTCCCTATGTGGATGTTTCCAATAGCAATTGCTTGTGGAAATACTTTTATTTTAAAGCCATCTGAAAAAGATCCATCATGCTCGATTAAATTAGCTGAATTATTAAAAGAAGCTGGACTTCCTGATGGAGTTTTTAATGTTGTAAATGGTGATAAAGAAGCGGTTGATGCAATTTTAACAAACAAAGATATTAAAGCAGTGAGTTTTGTTGGTTCTACTCCAATTGCTAAATACATTTATGAAAACTCAGCTAAAAATGAAAAAAGAGTTCAAGCACTTGGTGGTGCAAAAAATCATTTAGTTGTTATGCCTGATTGTGACTTAGATGGTGCAGTAAATGGCTTAATGGGTGCTGCTTATGGGTCTGCTGGAGAACGGTGTATGGCTCAATCGGTGGCAGTTGCAGTGGGTGATATAGGAGATGAGTTAGTGTCAAGATTATCAAAAAAAGCTGAAGCTTTAAAGGTTGGTCCTGGGATGGATAAGGTCTCTGAGATGGGCCCATTAGTTACAAAAGAACATCTTGAAAAAGTAAAAAGTTATGTTGACCTGGGTGAAAAAGAGGGTGCAAAACTAATTGTTGATGGAAGAAATTTAAAATTGCAAGGATATGAGAATGGTTTCTATATTGGTGGCTGTTTATTTGATCATGTTAAAAAGGATATGAGAATTTATAAAGAAGAAATTTTTGGGCCTGTTTTATCCGTTGTGAGAGTTAAAACTTTCGAAGAAGCAGCAAAATTAATCAATGATCATGAATATGGAAATGGAGTAAGTATTTACACAAGAGATGGTGATGCCGGAAGAACTTTTGCGAGTAAAATTCAAGTAGGTATGGTTGGTATTAATGTGCCTATTCCTGTGCCGATGGCTTTTCATAGTTTTGGTGGATGGAAAAGATCTTTATTTGGCGATAGTGCAATGCATGGCATGGAAGGAATTAAATTTTATACAAAATTAAAAACAATAACATCTAGATGGCCTTCAGGTATTCGGTCTAATGCCGAATTTGTGATGCCAACAATGAAATAAAAAAATGAGTAAAATATCTTTAATTGGAGCAGGACAAATTGGTGGAACTCTTGCACATTTAATAGGAACAAAAGAACTAGTTAATGAAGTGGTTTTATTTGATGTGGCTAGTGGTATTGCTAAAGGAAAGGCATTAGATATTGCGCAATCTTCATCTGTAGATGGATTTAATGTTAGGTTTTCTGGAACTGATAATTATGAGGATATAAAAAATTCAGACGTAATTATAATTACTGCAGGTGTCCCAAGAAAACCTGGAATGAGCCGAGATGATCTTCTTGGAATTAATTTAAAAATTATTAAACAAGTTGCTGATGGGGTAAAGAAAAATGCTCCAAATGCCTTTGTGATTTGTATCACTAATCCTTTAGATGTTATGGTTATGGCATTCCAAAAATTTTCAGGTTTACCATCAAATAAAGTTGTTGGTATGGCAGGTATTTTAGATAGTTCAAGATTTAAACTATTTTTATCACTAGAGTTAAGTGTGCCAGTAAGAAAAATTGAGGCAATGGTTATGGGTGGTCATGGTGACACAATGGTTCCTATGCCAAGATTTACAAAAATTTCAGGTAAACCATTGTTAGAGTTTGTAAAGGATGGAAAGATCTCTTTAGAAAGAATTGAGGAAATTAATCAAAGAACACGAGATGGAGGTGCCGAGATAGTTAAATTTTTAGAAAAAGGATCAGCCTTTTATGCACCAGCAGCTTCAGGTGTTCAAATGGCAGAAGCATATTTGAATGATCAGAAAAAATTATTACCTTGCGCTGTACAATTAAATGGAGAATACGGTGTGAAAAATGTTTATGCAGGTGTTCCTGTTATAATTGGAAAAGATGGAGTAGAAAAAATTCAAGAGATTGATTTAGATGAAAAAGAAAAAAAAGAATTTGTACATTCAATAGATGCCGTAAAAGCTTTATGGGAAACTGCATCCAAAATAGATCCTGATTTATCTAAATAATAATGAATATTCACGAGCATCAAGCGAAACAAATATTAAAAAAATATGGAGCTGTAGTTCCTAAAGGGGTATTTGCGCTCAATGTTGATGAGCTTATTGAAAAAGCAAAAGTATTAAAAGCTGATAAATATGTTCTTAAAGCCCAAATTCACGCCGGCGGTAGAGGAAAAGCTGGTGGTGTAAAAATTTTAAACTCTATTGAGGAATTGACTGTAGCAGCTAAAGAATTACTTGGAAAAACACTAATAACTCATCAAACTGGCCCTGAAGGTAGAGAGGTAAAAAGATTATACGTAGAGGAATCTTCAAACATAGATAAAGAGTTTTATTTATCGTGTCTAGTTGATAGATCAAGTTCTAAAATTGCATTCATATCAAGCGATCAAGGAGGAATGGATATCGAAGAAGTTGCAAGCAACTCACCTGAAAAAATTATAACCACAAAAGTAGATATGGGTAACGAAATTTCCAATTCAGATTGTGAAAAAATAATTAAAATTTTTAATTTAAAAGACGACTTAAAAAAACAAGCAGTATTAATTATAAAATCAATATATAAAATGTTTATAAGCACAGATGCAAGCATGGTTGAGGTAAATCCATTGATTTTGACAAAAGAAGAAAAAATTGTTTGTTTAGATGCAAAAGTCAATTTCGATTCAAATGCTTTATTCAGACATCCTGAAATTGTTGAATTAAGGGATTTGAATGAGGAAGATCCCACCGAGATAAAAGCCAGTAAGCATGATCTCGCATATATCAAGCTAGATGGAAGTATCGGCTGTATGGTGAATGGAGCAGGATTAGCGATGGCGACGATGGATATAATTAAATTATATGGTCAAGAGCCAGCAAATTTTTTAGATGTAGGTGGTGGAGCATCTAAAGAAAAAGTATCTGCTGCATTAAAAATAATTCTATCAGATAAAAATGTTAAAGGTATTTTAATAAATATTTTTGGAGGAATCATGCGATGCGATGTTCTTGCTCAAGGAGTAGTTGATGCAGCTAAAGAAATCAATATTAGCGTACCTTTAGTTGTACGATTAGCAGGTACAAATTTTAAAGAAGGCAAAGAAATTCTTGATAATTCTGGATTAAAATTAATTTCTGCAGAAAATTTGGATGATGCTGCTAGAAAAATTGTTGAGGCAATAAAATAAAATGTCAGTTTTGGTAAATAAAAATACCAAAGTAATTTGCCAGGGATTTACTGGCTCACACGGAACTTTCCATTCTGAGCAGGCCATAAAATATGGAACCAATCTTGTTGGTGGAGTTACGCCAAAGAAAGGTGGACAAAAACATTTAGACAGACCAGTTTTTAATAGTGTTTTAGAGGCAAAAAACGAGGTAGGCGCAGATGCAACTATGATTTATGTACCTGCTAAATTTGCAGCAGCAGCAATAATTGAAGCTATTGATGCATCAATTGAACTTATTGTTTGTATTACGGAGGGAATTCCAATTCAGGATATGCTTAAGGTCAGACAAAAATTAAGCGGATCTAGTAGCAGATTGATCGGACCTAATTGTCCAGGAATAATTACACCAGATGAATGTAAAATAGGAATTATGCCAGGGAATATCCATAAAAGAGGAAGTGTTGGAATTGTATCAAGGTCAGGTACATTAACTTATGAGGCAGTGGCTCAAACAACTGAAAATGGACTTGGTCAATCAACTTGCATAGGAATTGGTGGAGATCCTATAAACGGTACAAATTTTATAGATTGTTTAGATTTATTTTTAAATGATGATGAAACAGAGTCTATTTTAATGATTGGTGAAATTGGAGGAACTGCTGAAGAAGAAGCTGCTGAATTTATAAAAAATCACAAAATCAAAAAGCCAATAATTGGGTTTATTGCAGGAATTACCGCACCTCCAGGCAGAAGAATGGGACATGCTGGCGCTATAATTTCAGGTGGCAAAGGTGGAGCTGAGGACAAAATTAAAAAAATGGAAGAAAGTGGTATTACTGTAGCTAAATCACCATCAATTATTGGAAAAACTTTATTTAATAAACTGTCTAATTGAAAAATAATATTAGAGAGATATATTAAATTAAAAAGATGTCCTCATCAAAAAACTTTGATTTTGAAAAAACTTCATTTTTAAATAAATCTAATAGTGCATTTATAGAAGAGATGTATTTAAAATTTATTAATAAAGATGCAGATCTTCCGGAAAGTTGGGCAAATTATTTTGAGGGGATTGGTGAAGAATTAAATGTAATTGTAAAAGAAATTAATGGTCCATCCTGGGGACCAATTAAAAAAAAGATAAATATAGATGAACTACAAAAGAAAATAAAAGAGCAAGATAAAAGTTATGTTGAAAATGCTAAATCAGATTCATCAGGAAAATTTAATTTTCAATTACTTGCTGACTCAAACAAAGATTCTATAAGCGCTGTAGCATTAATTAGAGCATATAGATTAAGGGGCCATCTATTAGCAGATCTTGATCCTTTAGAAATGAGAGAGTCAGAGTATCTAGATGAATTACATCCAGAATTTTATGGTTTTAAAAAAGAAAATTATGAAAAGAAAATTTTTTTAAATGGAGTGATTGATCGTAAATATGCAAATATAAGAGAAATACTTAAATTTATGAAAAGGACCTATTGTGGAAAAATAGGTTATGAGTTCATGCATATTTCAAATCCAGTAGAGAGAAAATGGTTTAGAGACAGAATAGAGCAAGATAAAAATGCACTTCAGTTTACAAAAAATGGTAAGGAGGCAATTCTAAATAAATTAGTACAGGCCGAAGGTTTTGAAAAATTTTTAGCCACCAAGTATGTGGGAACAAAAAGATTTGGTTTAGATGGTGGAGAAAGTTTAATACCTGCCCTTGAACAAATAATAAAAATTGGAGGACAAAACAATATAAAAGAAGTTAAGATAGGTATGTCTCACAGAGGCAGACTTAATGTTTTAGCAAATGTTCTACAAAAATCTTATAAAAGAATTTTTAATGAATTTGCTGGTGAGTTTAGTTCTGATATTGAAGATAGCGCTGGAGATGTCAAATATCATCTTGGGGCATCATCAGATAGAGAGTTTGATGGAAATTCGGTTCATGTAAGTTTAACAGACAACCCTTCTCATTTAGAAGCTGTTAATCCAGTGGTTTTAGGACAGACAAGGGCCAAACAATATTTCCATAAAGATAAAGAGAGAAATAAAGTAATACCTATTCTTATTCATGGAGATGCAGCTTTTGCTGGCCAAGGAGTTGTAGCTGAATGCTTTGCAATGTCTGGATTACCAGGACATAATACTGGTGGAACAATTCATATTATTGTTAATAATCAAATAGGATTTACTACTAGCCCAAGATTTGCGAGGTCCTCACCTTATCCATCAGATGTTGCAAAAATGGTAGAAGCACCGATCCTTCATGTTAATGGAGACGACCCAGAAGCGGTTGTTTATGCGACCAGAATAGCTACAGAATTTCGATTAAAGTTTAACAGAGACGTAGTAGTAGACTTAATTTGTTATAGAAGGTTTGGACATAATGAAGGAGATGAGCCTTCATTTACACAACCTTTAATGTATAAAAAAATTAGATCACACCCTAGCGTTTATAAAATTTATGGAAGTAAACTTGTAAATGAAAACTCAATAACACAAGAATTATTGGATCAAAACGTCAAATCATTTAAAGATTTGCTTGATGAACAATATAAAAGTGCAAAAGATTATAAACCTAAAATAGAATGGTTTGAGGGAACATGGTCAAGATATAAGCCTGAAAAAGGTAAAGATAAAAGGGGTATCACCGGCTATGAGCGAAATAAACTTAAAATTATATCGAATAAAATAAATGTCATTCCTAAGGAAAAGAATATTCACAAAACTATCTCTAAAATATTCAATGCCAGAAAAGAAAGGATTGAAAAAGGTACTGGAATTGATTGGTCTTCAGCAGAGGCTCTTGCTTTTGGATCCTTGCTTGAGGAAGGATATCCAGTCAGACTTGTAGGCCAAGATTCTGGTAGAGGGACATTTAGTCAACGACATTCTGTTTTAAGAAATCAAATAGATAACTCTAGGTATGTTCCTCTTAATAATATTTCTAAAAATCAAAAGCAATTTGAAGTAGTGGACAGTTTTTTATCAGAACTTGCAGTTTTAGGTTTCGAATATGGCTACAGTCTTGTAGAGCCGAATACTCTCACTCTTTGGGAGGCTCAATTTGGTGATTTTGCAAACGGTGCTCAAGTTGTAATTGATCAATTTATTGCATCAGGAGAGAGAAAATGGAATAGAGCATCCGGGATAGTAATGTTATTACCCCATGGGTATGAAGGACAGGGACCTGAGCATTCATCAGCAAGGTTGGAAAGGTTTTTACAATTATGTTCAAACGATAATTTGCAAGTTATGAATTGTACAACTCCAGCAAACTATTTTCATGCCTTAAGAAGACAAATGCATAGAGATTTTAGAAAACCTTTAATAATTATGACGCCTAAATCTTTATTAAGACACAAACATTGTGTTTCTGATTTAGATGATTTTGATAAAAAAAATTCTTTTCATAGGGTTTTATGGGATCATGCTATAGATCCAAAAACTAAAGGATTTATAAAATTAAAGAAATCCAAAAAAATCAAAAAAGTGATTATTTGTTCTGGAAAAATTTATTTTGATTTAATTGAGGCTAGAGAAAAATTGAAAAAAGATGATATTGTATTTTATAGAGTTGAGCAACTCTATCCCTTTCCAGTTAAAGCTCTTGCAAAGGAACTAAAACCCTATGCCAAGAATGCTAATTTTTACTGGTGTCAGGAGGAGCCAAAAAATATGGGGGCTTGGTTTTCAGTTAGAGACTATATCCAATGGACATTAGATAATATAAAAGCTAATAATGATTATGTTACTTATATTGGAAGAAGTCCTGATGCATCACCCGCAACAGGATATGTTAAAAGACATATTATGCAACAACAAGAAATTATTAAAAAAGTTTTTGATTGATAAGCGATGAGTGAAAAAATTATAGTTCCAGTTTTAGGTGAGAGTATAACTGAGGCAACAGTTTCAAAATGGTTAAAAAGTGAAGGTGATGAGGTAAAAGCTGACGAACCTATTGTTGAGTTAGAAACTGATAAAGTAAATCTAGAGGTCCCATCACCAATTTCAGGAATTTTAACAGAAATTATCTCAAAGGACGGTTCAGTTGTTCAGGTTGGATCACCTCTAGGTTCAGTAGATGAAAATAGGAATATTACACAAAAAGACAAAAAAATTGAAAAGATTAAACCAACCGTTAATAAAGAAACTTCTAAAAGCTCAGAGCCTTTACATAATGAGCCACAGTTGCTTGAAAATGAGGTTAATGAGAAACTAGATGAAAAAGAACAACCTCTTGTTTTAACGAATGAAGTAAAAACTAAACCAATCACAAAAGAAAAATCTAATGAAAAAGTTTTGTCTCCTGCAGTAAGGAAAATTGTTGCTGAAAATAAAATTAACTTGGAAACCATTAAAGGTTCTGGAAAAGGAGGAAGATTATTAAAAGGAGACTTAATTAGTTTAATGAGCAAAAATCCTCCACCTTCCGAAAGAAAGGTAAAATACGGTCAGGAAGAAAGAATTAAAATGACCAGACTGAGACAAACGATTGCTAAAAGGTTAAAACAAGCTCAAGAGAATGCCGCATTATTAACTACCTTTAATGAAGTTGATATGACAAATATAATTGAAATGAGAAAAAATAATCAAGATGATTTTCAAAATCGATTTGGAGTAAAGCTTGGTATGATGTCATTTTTTGTTAAGGCATCTATTGTGGCACTAAAAAATTTTCCTGCTGTAAATGCTGAGATAGAAGGTGAAGAAATTATTTATAAAAACTATTATAATATCAGTTTTGCCGTAGGCACAGATAAAGGGCTTGTAGTTCCAGTTTTAAAAGATGCTGACGTGATGTCGTTTGCTGATATTGAAAAAAATATAAAAGAAATATCGGAAAAAGCAAAAATTGGTAAACTTACTATAGAAGATCTTCAAGGAGGAACTTTCACAATAAGTAATGGAGGAGTCTATGGCTCCATGTTATCAACACCTATATTGAATCTACCACAATCTGGTGTTTTAGGTATGCATAACATTGTTGAGAGACCTGTGGCAATTGATGGTGAAATTAAGATTAGACCAGTTATGTATTTAGCTTTATCTTATGATCATAGAATTATTGATGGCAAAGAGTCTGTATCTTTTTTAAAAATGATAAAAGATAATTTAGAGGATCCAAGAAGGTTATTTTTAGATATTTAAATGTCAAATAAATTTCAAGCAGTAGTGATTGGAGGAGGCCCTGGAGGTTATGTATGTGCAATTAGACTTGCACAATTAGGCATGAAAACAGCCTGTATTGAGTCTAGAGGGTCCCTTGGCGGCACATGTTTGAATGTTGGATGTATACCTTCAAAAAGTTTATTAAATTTGTCAGAGGAATTTCATAAAGTCAAAAATTTATCAAACAAAGGTATTGAGGTCGGTGAGGTAAAACTCAACTTGAATAAAATGATGAAAAGTAAAGAAAAGGCAGTAACAGTTTTGACAAAGGGAGTTGAATTTTTGCTAAAAAAAAACAATGTTACTTATTTCAAAGGAGTTGGAAGTTTTAAATCCAAAAATGAAATTTCTGTAAAAGACTCAAATAAAAATGAGAAGTTAATATTTTCTGAAAAGGTTATTGTTGCAACTGGCTCAGTCCCTACATCTTTACCAGGTATTGATTTTGATGAAAAAATAGTAGTATCATCAACAGGTGTATTAAAATTAGATAAAGTTCCAAAAAAAATGGTCGTTGTAGGTGGTGGGTATATAGGTTTGGAGATGGGATCTGTATGGTCTAGGCTTGGAGCAGAGGTTCATGTAGTTGAGTTTTTGGATCATATTACTCCAGGAATGGATAAAGAAATCTCTAATGAATTTATGAAAATTTTAAAAAAACAAGGGATTAAATTTCACATGCAACACAAAGTCGATAAAATTAAAAAAAATAATTTTAGTGCAGTTATTTCAACAACTGATAAGGATGGAAATAAAAAAGATTTTGACTGTGAAGTTGTTCTAGTTTCGGTGGGGAGAAAACCAAATACTGAAGGACTTAATTTGGAAAAGATTGGTGTAAACCTAGATGATAAAAATAGAATACAAACTGATAAAAATTTTAAAACAAATTTAGATAATATTTATGCTATTGGTGATGTTATTAGCGGACCAATGCTTGCACATAAAGCCGAAGATGAGGGTATTGCAGTTGCAGAAAATATTGTGGGGCAATCGGGTCATGTAAATTATGATACTATCCCAGGTGTAATTTACACAACCCCTGAAGTTGCATCAATTGGAAAGACTGAGGAACAATTAAACGATTTAAACATCAAATATAAAATTGGAAAATTTTCATTTATGGCAAATTCAAGAGCAAAGGCTATTGATGATACCGAGGGCTTTGTTAAAATTTTAGCGGATGAAAAAACTGATAAAGTTTTAGGAGCACATTTAATCGGGCCTCATGCTGGTGAATTAATTGCTGAAATCGGAGTCGCGATGGAATTTGGAGCTAGTTCAGAGGATATTGCAAGAACGTGCCACGCTCATCCAACATTTTCAGAAGCTGTTAAAGAAGCGGCTTTATCTGTCGATAAAAGAGCAATACACTCTTAATATAATTACAAATAGCCAAGTTCCTTCATTTCAATTGAAAGTTTAGTTTCAATTTCATTTTTTATACCTGGATCTAAAAAATCCTGCCATTTATTTTTAGGACCTTTATAAAAAAAATTTTTTAATTTTCCGTAAGTATCATGAGCGCTCTCTTTAAATTCTCCCTCATTTTCTAAAGATTTTAATCTTTCAAAATTCGTAGAGTTAATTATATTTTCATTTTTAACCTCATTTGTATCTACTTTAATAAATTTTTCTAAAAAGGAAATTATCCTTTTAAGTTCTTTATGAGGGTTTTCAATTAAATCCTCATATTTAATTAATAAATAATTATCATTATTTTTTTTCCAAAATCTGTAGTGTTCACTCCAAGTACCTATGAGTGTTTTTAAATCATCTTTTTTCATCCCACCGTCTTTTTTTGATCCAGCGATAATTTTAGGTGTAAGTATAAAATCTTTGGCCTCTTCAATTGATTTACTATAATGGTTAGATATTGAACTTATAAGATTTCTAGGATCTCTGATAATATAAATTGTAGCTAAAGTGTTTTTTTTGTCGGTAAAATGATCCTTATCAATAGTACAATTAATATGATGAGTTTTAAAGAATCTCAATTTTTTATCTTTGTTTATTTCTCTCTGAGCAGATATCCAATATTTTTTGATCTCATTTAAGTTACCTATGTCTTGAGTAAATTTTACAAAATATCTTTTATCTGGAAATTGAAGGATTTGCTCTAATAATTTAAAATTAAATATACCATTTTCAGAGTATAAGAGAGATGCAATAAATGATCTTACCCAAGTATTTCCACTTTTAGGATATGATG
>CACBHX010000014.1 GCA_902539145.1 uncultured Pelagibacteraceae bacterium
TGGAGATTTTGTTGAGGTTCCTTTTGGCAAAAATAAAATTATTGGCGTAGTATGGAATGAATTTGAAAAAAATAGTTCAAAACAATTTAAGATTAAAAAAGTTATTAGTAAACTAGATATTCCGAGTCTTAAGAAAAATATATTAGAATTTTTAAATTGGTTTTCAGAATATAATATTGTTCCTAAAGGTATGGCTCTGAAGTTAGTTTTGACAAGTTTAGGAATACCAAAGAGCATTGATCAAAAATATTATGACGAATTTGTATTCAATAGTCAAGATAGCGTTGTTAAACTGACATCTGATCAAAAAAAATCCCTTGCACAGATAAACAATTCAAATAAAAAATTTAATGTGCATGTTTTACAGGGTACAACAGGTTCAGGTAAAACATTTGTGTATTTCGAAGCTTTAAAAAATGTTTTAGCGAAAGGTTTTCAAGGCTTAATTCTTTTGCCAGAAATTGGTTTGACAAGTCAATTTGAAAAAAAATTCACAGAATTTTTTAGTTTTAAGCCAGCTATTTGGCATTCTAGTATTACGAAAAAGAATAAAGAAATTATATGGAATGGTATAATAAACGGTAAAATCAGTGTAGTAATTGGAGCGAGATCATCTTTATTTTTACCCTTTAAAAATTTAGGATTGATAATTGTTGATGAGGAACATGACCAATCTTATAAACAAGATGAGGGAGTAATTTATAATGCTAGAGACATGGCTGTCTCAAGGGCATCATTTGAAAAAATTCCAATAAATTTGATAACTTCTGTTCCCTCTGTAGAAACATATGAAAATATAAGAAAGAGAAAGTATACATTTTCAAAACTTGAACAAAGATACCTTAATGCTTCATTACCAAATTATGAAATAATAAACTTAAATCTTGTTAAATTGCAGAAACAGTCTTGGCTTTCAAATGAAATTATCCAAAAAGTCAATTCACATCTGAAAAGAAAAGATCAAGTTTTGTTTTTTCTGAATAGAAGAGGTTTTTCACCTAATGTTTTATGCAAAAAATGCTTAAGTAGTTTTTCTTGCCCAAATTGCTCAATAAATTTAGTTTATCATAAAAGTAAAAATAATTTACTTTGTCATTATTGTGGATTTAAAACTTCTTTAAATAGAAGTTGTTCTAAAAAAAATAATTGTGATTTTATATTTAGCGGACCTGGCGTAGAAAGAATTTTTGAGGAAGTTAAAAAAAATTTTCCATCAAAAAAAATAGAAATTTTTTCAAGTGATACAATGAATAAAAAAAACTCACGGGAAAAATTGGAAAAAATTATAAATAATGAAATCGAAATTTTGATTGGAACTCAATTAATTTCTAAAGGATTTCATTTTCCAAATCTAAACTGCATAGTTGTCATTGATATTGATTTATCATCAAATGGTCATGATTTAAGAGTAGCAGAAAAAAATTTACAATTATATCATCAGTTATCTGGTAGAGCAGGACGCACAGGACAATCCTCAACTGTATATTTTCAAACATATAATTCTAATCAAAGATTAATCGCCGATATAACAAATAAAAATCCAAATATTTTTTTAGATAAAGAGATAGAAATCAGAAAAAAAAATAATCTACCCCCATTTCAAAGATTTATCTCGTTAATTTTGACAGGAGAAAATGAAAATAAATTAGAAAGAGAAGCTATAAAATTTAAATTATATTTAAAAAGTGAATTAATTGGTAAAGTTTTAGGACCAGTAAGCGCACCTATATTTAGAGTTAAAAAAAAGTATCGAATTAGGTTACTAATTAGAGGTTCAAAGAGTTTAAAGTTACAAAAATCTCTCTCTGCTTTAATCACAAAATATAAGTTTTTGCCAGGAATAAAACTATCAGTTGATGTTGATCCAATAAACTTCAATTAAAGCCTAAAAAAAACATTTTTTTGTTAATGTGTTACTTGAAGAGTATTATGGCATGTGTTAATTAAATCGTAATTTTTTAAATTAATCACTTACATTAAAAGGTAATAAATTGACTAAAAATATAGGTTTTTCTGGAACTTCAGCAAACAGATATTCTTCAGCTTTATACGAGTTGGCAGAGGAGTCAAGTGTACTTTCTCAAATAGAAATAAACGCGATATCGATTCTAAATTTAATTGAAAAAAGTGTAGATTTTAAAAACTTAATTAAAGATCCTACAGTCAGTCAAAATGATTTAACGAATGCAATAAATAAGATTTTTGATTATTTGAAAATTGAAAATTTACTAAAAAATTTTACAAATTTTTTAGTAATAAAAAGACGATTTTTCTTTATAGAGCAAATATTGAATAATTTTATTGAAATTTGTTCAGAAAAAAGAGGTGAGTTAAAAACAGAAATAAAATCAGCAAAAAATCTATCAAATGATGAAATTAGTAAAATTAAAGATGAATTATCAAAAAATTTTACTTCAAAGATAAAATTAAATTACAAATATGATGAAAGTTTAATAGGAGGACTGATTGTACAAGTAGGCAGTATAATGATTGATACTTCTATTAAAAATAAATTACAACAAATAGAAAATAAAATGATGAAGGTATAATATGGATATAAACCCCTCAGAAGTAACAAAAATATTAAAGGAACAAATAAAAAACTTTGGAGAAAAAGCGGAGGTATCTGAAGTAGGTCAGGTTTTATCAGTTGGAGATGGTATTGCTAGAATTTATGGACTTGATAATGTTCAAGCGGGTGAAATGGTTGAGTTTACCGATGGTTCAAAAGGTATGGCTCTTAATTTAGAGAGTGAAAATGTCGGAGTTGTTATTTTTGGTGATGATAGAAATATCAAAGAAGGAGATATAGTTAAAAGAACAGGAAGTATCGTTGATACTCCAGTTGGAAAAGAATTGTTAGGAAGAGTGGTAGATGGTTTAGGAAATCCTATTGATGGAAAAGGCGCTTTAGATAAAGGTATAAATAAAAGTAGGGTGGAGGTAAAAGCACCAGGAATCATTCCTCGTCAATCTGTTAGTGAACCAATGCAGACTGGTTTAAAATCCATTGATAGTTTAGTACCAATTGGAAGAGGACAAAGAGAATTAATTATTGGAGACAGACAAACGGGTAAAACAGCAGTTGCTGTTGATGCAATCATCAATCAAAAGAAAATAAATGAGTCGGGTGATGAGAAACAAAAATTATATTGTATTTATGTAGCTGTAGGTCAAAAAAGGTCAACGGTTAGACAAATTCAAAAAACTTTGGAAGAAGCTGGAGCGATGGAATATACAACTATTGTTGCTGCGACAGCATCAGACTCAGCACCTTTACAATTTTTAGCTCCATACACCGGATGTGCAATGGGTGAGTATTTTAGGGATAATGGTATGCATGCACTAATAATTTATGATGATCTTTCAAAGCAAGCTGTTGCTTATAGACAAATGTCTTTGATCCTAAGAAGACCGCCAGGAAGAGAGGCATATCCTGGGGACGTATTTTACCTTCATAGCAGATTACTTGAAAGAGCAGCAAAACTAAGTGATGAACATGGTGGCGGTTCTTTAACAGCATTACCAATTATAGAAACACAAGGTGGAGATGTTTCTGCTTACATACCCACAAATGTGATTTCAATTACTGATGGACAAATCTTTTTAGAAACTGAACTTTTTAATCAAGGTATAAGACCAGCTATAAATGTGGGGCTTTCAGTTTCAAGAGTTGGATCTGCGGCACAAACAAAGGCTATGAAAAAAGTTTCTGGTTCAATGAAATTAGAATTAGCACAATACAGAGAAATGGCAGCTTTTGCGCAATTTGGCTCTGACTTAGATGCATCAACTCAACAACTACTTAATAGAGGATCAAAGCTTACAGAGTTACTTAAACAAAAACAATATTCTCCGATGACTGTGGCTGAGCAAGTAATTTCAATTTTTTGTGGAGTAAAAGGTTATCTAGATGAAATAGAGCTAAAAGAAATTGCAAATTTTGAAAATAAAATAATTGAAAAATGTAAATCTGAAAAGCCAGAAATCATAGAGTCTATTTTAAGTTCAGGCAAGCTTGAGGAAGACTCTGAACAAAAATTAGTAGAAGTAATAAAACAACTAAAACAAACGTTTAATTCATAAAATATTTATGGCTAGTTTAGATGATTTAAAAAAAAGAATTGCGAGTGTTAAGTCTACACAAAAAATTACTAAAGCTATGAAGATGGTTGCTGCAGCTAAACTTAAAAGGGCTCAAGATAGTGCAGAAAAAGGGAGACCATACTCTGAAAAAATGAATAATATAATCTTAAATTTGTCGGAGGGAATTTCTGATAAAGAAAATGCCCCTAAGCTTTTATCTGGAACAGGAAAAGATCAAATTCATTTGTGTGTTGTAATGACTTCAGATAGAGGTTTATGTGGTGGCTTTAATTCTAATATTATCAAAAAAGCCAAAAGTTATTTTTCTAGATTATCTAGTGAGGGTAAAGAATTAAAGATTATAACTGTGGGCTCTAAAGGTAATGATCAATTAAAAAGAGTTTTTGGTGATAAAATAATTGAAAATATTTCATTTAAAAATTCAAAAAATGCCAATTTTTTTGACGCTGAAAAAGTAAGTAAAATAATTATTGAGAAATTTCAAAAAGAAGAATTTGATATTTGCACAATTTTTTTCAATCAATTTAAAAATGTTATTACACAAATACCTCAAGCTCAACAAATCATACCGTTAAAAACAGATATTGATGACAAGGAAAAATCAGAAGACAATTATGAATTTGAACCTGACGAGGATGAGATTTTAATCAATTTATTACCTAAAAATATATCAACACAAATATTTAAAGCGATGTTAGAGAATTCAGCTAGCGAACAAGGTGCAAGAATGAGTGCTATGGATAATGCAACTAGAAACGCAGGTGAAATGGTCGATAAACTTACTATTGAGTATAATAGAAGTCGTCAGGCAGCAATTACAAAAGAACTAATAGAAATAATATCAGGAGCAGAAAGTTTATAATTATGAGCAAAGGAATAATTACACAAGTTATAGGTGCGGTAGTTGATGTTAAATTTGAGGGAGAACTACCAGAAATTTTAACAGCATTAGAATGCAAAAATGGAAATAATCGTCTTGTTTTAGAGGTCGCTCAACATTTAGGAGAGTCAACCGCAAGAACTATTGCAATGGACGCTACAGAAGGGTTAAAAAGAGGTGACGAAGTAATTAACACAAAAGCTCCAATTAAAGTTCCAGTTGGCCCAGAAACTTTAGGAAGAATTATCAATGTAGTTGGTGAACCAATAGATGAAAGAGGAGACGTTAAAACAAAAGAAAATTGGCCAATTCATAGAGCGGCACCTGAGTTTAATGATCAATCAACTGAAACTGAAATTCTTGTTACTGGTATTAAAGTTATAGACTTGTTAGCTCCTTATGCAAAAGGTGGAAAAATTGGATTATTTGGAGGAGCAGGTGTAGGAAAAACTGTTTTAATTATGGAGTTAATTAACAATGTCGCTAAGGCTCATGGAGGTTTTTCTGTTTTTGCCGGTGTAGGTGAAAGAACAAGAGAGGGAAATGATCTATATCATGAAATGATAGAGTCTGGTGTTATTAAAAAAGAAGGAGCAGGATCTAAAGCTGCCTTGGTATATGGTCAAATGAATGAACCTCCAGGAGCAAGAGCAAGAGTTGCTTTAACAGGTTTGACGGTTGCTGAATATTTCAGGGATCAAGAAGGACAAGATGTTTTATTTTTCGTTGATAATATATTTAGATTTACACAAGCGGGTTCAGAGGTGTCAGCTCTATTAGGAAGAATTCCTTCTGCTGTTGGGTATCAACCAACTTTAGCGACGGATATGGGTAATTTACAAGAAAGAATTACGACCACTAACAAAGGATCTATTACATCAGTACAAGCAATATATGTCCCTGCTGATGATTTAACTGACCCAGCACCCGCTACATCGTTTGCTCACCTGGATGCAACAACAGTACTCTCAAGACAAATTGCTGAAATTGGAATTTATCCCGCAGTAGATCCTCTTGATTCTACTTCAAGAATTCTTGATCCTAGAATAGTTGGAGATGAACATTATAGGGTAGCGAGAGAAGTTCAAAAAATACTTCAAACTTATAAATCTTTACAAGATATAATTGCAATTTTAGGTATGGACGAACTATCCGAGGAAGATAAATTGATAGTCGCTAGAGCAAGAAAGATCCAAAGATTTTTATCGCAACCTTTCTTTGTTGCTGAGGTATTCACAGGATCTCCTGGAAAACTTGTTGATCTTGAATCCACAATAAAGGGTTTTGATGCAATCTGTAAGGGTGAGTATGATCATCTACCAGAGGCTGCGTTTTATATGGTCGGTACAATTGAAGAGGCTATAGAAAAAGCTGAAAAAATGAAAAAAGATGCCGCTTAATGAGGGAAGAATTTAAACTTGAAGTAGTCAACCCAGAAAAATCTTTTCTTTCAAAAGATGATGTCACTGAAGTGGTAGTCCCAGCATTTGAGGGAGAGATGGGAATACTTAAGGATCATATATCTATAATTTCTTTTTTAAAACCTGGCATAATCAAAATTTATTCAAAATTAGGTGAAGAAAAATATTATGTTGAAGATGGAATAATTGAATTCAAAAATAACAATCTATCAATTCTTACCAGCTCAATTTTCAATATTAAAGATATGGAAAAAAGCAAAATAGATGAAATGTTGAAAGTTGCCGAAGAAGAGACAGCTAAGGACAACATAAGCGATCAAGCAAAATACTTAATTGATCAGAAAATTGAAGTTTTAAGAACTATTAATTAATAATCTTTTCTAATTTTTTTTGAAGTATCTTGTAAACATTAAGTTTGAAACTTACAACTATCTCTGTAATAGAATTTAGTTCTATCCATTTCCATTCAAAAAATTCTGGTTTGCTTGTGTTAATATTTATTTCATTATCACTACCAAGATATCTCATTAAAAACCATTTTTGTTTTTGCCCTTTAAATTTACCTTTCCAAATTTTACCTAAAAGATGGTTTGGTAGTTCATAAGTAGTTATTTCATCTATTTCAGTTATTAACTCGACGTTTTTAATACTAGTTTCTTCTTCTAGTTCTCTGTAGGCAGCAGATAAAAAATCTTCACCTTCATCAACACCTCCTTGTGGCATTTGCCAAAAACCTTTTGGGTTGTCGATTCTTTTTGCTACAAAAATTTTATTTTCTTTATTTAAAACAATTATGCCAACACCTACTCTGTAAGGCAGATTTTTAAATTTTTCCCGAATTTCAACCATTAAGTAATTTAATCGCGTAATTCAATTGATTATCGGTTTCAGTTTTAATTTTAAAATCATCACTTTCCTCGTCGATTTCAATGTCAGGTGACACACCTACTTCAGAAATAGATTTGCCTGAAGGCAAATAATACTTAGCCACAGTTAGTCTTATAGCTCCTTTATTTTTTAAAGGAATAATAGATTGAACAGATCCTTTTCCATAACTATTTTCACCAATTAAAATTGCTCTTTTATGATCTTTTAAAGCTCCAGCTACAATTTCAGATGCAGAAGCAGAACCATAATTTATCAAAACAAGAATAGTTTTTCCTTTAGTAAGATCTCCTTTTTTTGCAAACCATTTCCGATTTTCTGATTGTTGTCTACTTTTTGTAGATACTATTTCACCATTATCAAGAAAAAAATCAGAGATTTTTATTGCTTGGGAAAGCAAACCACCTGGGTTATTTCTTAAGTCCAAAATATAAGCTTTTAAATTTTTATTTTTTTCAAATTTATTGATTTCTTTTTTAATTTGTCCGGAACTATTTTCATTAAAAGATGTTAAACGGATATATCCTATATTTTTTTCTAATAGATCTGCCTTAACAGATTTAATTTGAATTATTTCTCTTGTGACATTAAAAGTTAAAGCTTTTTTTTCTCCCCTTCTTCTTATTGTTAACTCAATAGCAGAACCAACAGGTCCCCTCATTAAATCAACTGCTTCACTTAAAGATTTACCCTGTACTTGGGTGTTGTTAATCTTAACGATGTAATCTCCAGCTTTTATCCCAGCTTTTGATGCAGGTGTATCGTCTATTGGAGATATAACCTTAACAACACCCGACTCCATAGTAACCTCAATACCAAGTCCTCCAAATTCTCCACTTGTTTCAGTTTGCATTTCATTGAAAATTTCTGGAGACATATAGCCTGAATATGGATCTAGAGATTGAAGCAAACCGTTGATAGCAGAGTCCATGCTGTCAGATTGATTAATTTCATCAACGTACTCCTTATTAATCTTTTCTAAAACTTCACCAAAAACATCTATCTTTTCGTATAGTTCGTTTTCAGAAGAAATTACTTTTTGATTAAATAAAAATAAAGTTAAAATAAAAGTTAAAAAGTTTAGTATTGCTTTTTTTTTCATATAATTAATTTTTCTTTGGGTATCAGCTCAGACCACATCTTTTCAAGCTCATAAAATCTTCTCTTCTCAGGATGAAAAATATGTATTATCAGATCAATACCATCTACTAACTTC
This sequence comes from uncultured Pelagibacteraceae bacterium, assembly GCA_902539145.1. Taxonomy (GTDB): domain Bacteria; phylum Pseudomonadota; class Alphaproteobacteria; order Pelagibacterales; family Pelagibacteraceae; genus Pelagibacter. Next base: position 8,510 of record CACBHX010000014.1, read on the forward strand.
CATTCACTACTATCCTTGCCCTCAATTTTAGAGTCTTTTACTCCATTATCTTTAAGTTTTTCTAAAACTTGCTCAGAGAGAGCTTGAATATGTCTAGAGGAAGTTCCACTAGCTATTATCATATAGTCAGCCATAGAACTTTTATCTTTTAAGTCTATGCTTACAATGTCTTGAGCTTTATTTATGTCGAGAGTTTCAATGACAATTTTTTTTAAGCTTAAGATTCTATCCATTAATTACATCTACCTTATCAAATTTTCCTTAATTGAGAAGATGAAATATTAACTTTATTAAATTCAATGAACTTTAAACTTTTTCCATTTAATCTTTTATATGAGACTGAATCTAATGATTTTTTTTTATAGCCATGACGATCAAAAACAATAATCTTACATTTTTTTGAAATAGCTTCCCACTTATACCACTTGTGAAAATTAATAAGATTATCTGCCCCCATCAGAAAATAAATTTCAGCTTTGGTGGTTCTTTTGAGAAAGTTTATTAAGTCAATAGTTTTATTAGATCTTATTATCTTTTCATAAAATTTTATTTTTATAAAATTATTCAATTTTATGATCTTTTTACAACTTTGGATTCTTTCAGAAATGCTTGTATTATTTTTTTTCTTTAAAGGATTTTTTAAAGTAATTGCCCAAATTATTCTTTTTAATTTGTATTCTTTTACAGCTTTTTTTGATATTGCTAAATGACCAACATGAGCAGGATCAAACGACCCACCAAGAACACCAATTTTATTTTTAAATCTCAAATTATTTCCTTATTCTCCCATTACTTGATATTTGATACTTATAAGACACTAGTTGATTAAGTCCAACAGGGCCTCTTGGAGGAAGCTTATTAGTTGAAATACCAACTTCACCACCAAAACCAAATTCTCCACCATCTGCAAATTGAGTCGATGTATTATGCATGGCAATTGAGCTTTTAACTTCATTTAAAAATTTTTTTGCTGATTTCTTATTCATGGTGATAATCGAGTCAGTGTGCATTGTCCCATATTTATTAATATGATTGATTGCATCATTTATATCTCTGACACATTTTACAGAAACTGTAGCTGACAAATATTCTTTTGACCAATCTTTATTAGTAGCCCTAATAATTTTCCCTTTATAATTTTTTTTGATTCTGTTGTCCCCAATAATTTTGCATCCATGATCTTCTAAGTGTTTTAAAATAATGTTACATGATTTTTTTAAGATTTTTTGATGAACTAAAATCGTTTCTGTAGCCCCACAAATTGCTGTATTTCTTAATTTTGCATTGAAAATAATCTTTTTTGCTGTATTTAAGTTTGCGTTCTTATCAACATAAGTATGACATACTCCTTCCAAATGACCAATCACTGGTAAGTTAGATAACTTCTGAACTTTTTTTACTAAATTTTTTCCTCCTCTTGGAATAACCACATCAACATATTTATCCATTTTACTTAATAGATAATCGACAATATTTCTACTAGTTGAATCAATAAATTGAACAAAATTTTCGTTAATATTATTTTTTTTTAATGAGTCTCTAAAAAGCTTTGACAAAATTTTATTTGAAAAAAAAGCCTCTGATCCACCTCTTAAAATTACTGGGTTTCCAGATTTAAAGCATAAAGATGCGACGTCCGAAGTAACATTTGGCCTACTCTCATAAATAATAGCAATTATTCCTATAGGAATTGAGATCTTAGAAATTTTTAACCCGTTTGGTCTATTCCATTTCTCCAAAACTCTATTTGTTGGGTCTTTAAGTTTTATTACAGATTTTATTGAACTAATAATATTATCTATTTTTTTTTCATTTAAAATAAGACGTTCAATTAAATTTTTTTCGACTCCCTTACTTATCGATCTATTAACGTCCTTCTTATTGGCACTAAGGATTAATTTTTGATTTTTTTTAATAAGGGAACAGTAATCTATTAATACTTTATTTTTCTTTTTAGTATCCACCTGATGTGCCAAGGCACTTTTTGATTTTTTCCCAATATTGGTTAAAATTTTTTTTATCATATTTTTACCATATCGTCTTTATGGACTATCTCAGATTTTGAAATGTAGCCAAGAATCTTTTTTATCTCATTAGAGTGGCATCCTAAAATTTTATTTATCTCATTTGATGAGAATGAACTCAAACCTCTAGCAAATTCCTTACGTCTATTATCTAAAATTTTTATATGATCACCTTTTTTAAAATCACCATTAACCTTCTTGATACCAGCTGCCAATAGACTTTTTCCATTTATTAATGCTTTCTTGGCACCATCATCAATAATTAACTCTCCTTTTGGTGAAACCGAGCTAATAATCCATTTTTTTCTAGCATCTAATTTCGGAACTTTAGAGATGAACCATGTTGAACTTTTTTTCTTTTCTATTTGATTAATTGGATTTAAATATAATCCATTTGCTATTACCATATTACAACCAGCTAAATTACATATTCTTGCAGCTTCGATTTTAGTATCCATACCTCCACTTCCAAATTCTGTTCTTCCTTTAATATCAACATTTTTTAAATCCTTTTTGATGTTAGAAATATTTCTAATTAACTTCGCATCTCTAAAATTTTTAGGATTTTTTGTATAAAGACCGTCTACATCCGATAATAAAATTAACGTATCTGCATTAGTAATTTGAGCAACTCGAGAAGCCAATCTGTCATTATCTCCAAACTTTATTTCTGATGTAGCAATAGTGTCATTTTCATTTACGATAGGTATATAATCAAGTTGAAATAAATTTTCAAAAGTCCTTTTCGCATTTATTGATCTTCTTCGTTCTTCAGTATCTTCTAATGTAAGCAGAATTTGGGAAATATTTAATTTATATTTTGAAAAAGTTTCTGAAAATAAATTCATCAATTCTATTTGTCCTATAGAGGCTATTGCTTGACTTTTATCTAATTTTAAACTTGATTTACTATAATTCATTTTTTTACAACCAAGAGCAATAGCTCCAGAACTTACTATTACAACCTGTCGATTTTTAGATTTTAAATTTTTTATATCTTTGGCAAAACTCAGTAACCATTTTTTTCTTATTTTTTTGTCATTATCAACTATCAAAGAGGATCCAATTTTAACTACAATTATTTTTGAGTTTTTAAGAGACATATGAAATAAGTTTAGCCTTAATTTTAGATATAGAGTCTTTTTCTAATGTTGACAAAGTTAAAACTTCACAATTTTTATCCTTTGAAAAATTTTTTACTGTTTTTTTAACAATATCTTTATCTAATAAATCTATTTTATTTAAAACAATCAATTCCTTTTTTTTAATAAGATCTTTACTATAATTTCGAAGTTCTTTTTTGACTTGATTGTAAGATTTTTTTAAATCATCATTTGTAATATCTATCAAATGCAAAAGAGATTTACATCTCTCGATATGTTTTAAAAATTTTGTACCAAGGCCAGTTCCCTCATGTGCTCCTTCTATTAAACCAGGTATGTCTGCTAGGGTAACTTCTTTATCATCATAACTTGCAACACCAAGATTTGGATTTAAAGTAGTAAATTGATAATTAGCAATCTTTGGATTTGCATTTGTTATAGCTGCCAACAAACTTGATTTTCCTGCATTTGGTAATCCGATAATGCCTATGTCAGCAATAGTTTTTAATTGAAGCCAAATTGTAAACTCTTCACCGACCTTACCTTTAGTATATTTTCGTGGTGCTCTATTTGTTGAACTTTTAAATCTTGTGTTACCTAAACCTCCATTTCCTCCAGAGGCAACAATGAACTTCTCCCCAATTTTGGTAAAATCATACAAAAGAGTTTTATTATCCTCTTCGAAGACTTGTGTTCCCAGAGGAACTTTGAGAATTAAATCTTCCCCACCTTTTCCAGTACGATTTTGACCTGAACCATTTTCACCTCTTTCAGCTTTGTGATGTTGCTGATATCTAAAATCAATTAATGTATTTAAATTTTGCTCAGCTTTTAAAATAACAGAACCTCCTTTTCCACCATCACCGCCGTCTGGTCCACCAAATTCAATAAATTTTTCTCTTCTGAAACTAGGAGAACCATCTCCACCGTTTCCTGCTTTTATATAAATTTTTACTTGATCTAAGAATTTCATAATACAACACTATTTTAAGTTGTACTATTAATTGGGTTTTACAGAAACAAAAGTTCTATCTGATTTAGTTTTTTTAAAAACAACTTTGCCCTTAATAACAGAAAAAATTGAATGGTCTTTACCCATACCAACGTTTTCACCGGGAAAAATTTTTGTTCCTCTTTGTCTTACGATTATGTTTCCTGGCACCACGGTTTCTCCACCATATTTTTTTACACCAAGTCTTCGTCCAGCACTGTCACGCCCGTTTCTTGATGATCCACCTGCTTTTTTTGTTGCCATAACTTTACCTTACTTTTTGTTTTCTTTTGTATCCTTTGCTGCAGTTTTTGTTACTTTAGAAACTTCTTTAGCTTCAGATAAAATTTTACCATCTTTTGAAAAAATCTTATTTATTCTGATCATAGAATATTGTTGTCTATGGCCATTCTTTCTTCTTGAATTTTGTCTTCGTCTTTTTTTAAAAATTAAAATAGTTCTATTTTTGCTATTTTTTATCAGGTTTGCTTCAACTTTTGCACCTTGCACTGTAGGAGATCCGATTTCTATCTCTTTTTCATTTCCGTAAGCTAAAATTTCTTTAAATTCTATTTTAGTATCTGGTTTTGAATTTGGTAGCTTTTCGATTTTTAGGATTTCACCTGATACTACTTTATATTGTTTTCCACCAGTTTGTATTACTGCATAAGACATAACGATCTCAATTTTTAATAATCGCAATATAATCTGAGCGAAACTTTAGTCAAGCTCAATAAATCAAAAATTATCCTTTAAATCTCTCAGTTTTGAAAAAGTCTTAATATCCTCAGCTTTTAGAAATATATTGCACTCTAATTCATCATCTAAAACAGAAGGTATAGTTGGCGAATTAAATTTATGATTATTCTTAATTTTTAAAACTTTTTCTTTTAGTTTTAAATTGTCTGGATCATTGAATAAACAAAATTCAGAATTTTTTAGTGTATATTCATGACCACAATAGATCAGAGTATCCTTAGGCAATTTTTTAAATATTTTTAAAGAGTTAAACATCTGCTCATAAGTTCCCTCGAAGATTCTACCGCAACCTAGAGAAAACAAAGTATCACCTGTAAAAATTATTTTTTCTTTAAAAAAATGGAAAGCAATATGACCTGAAGTGTGACCCGGCGTATGGTAAATTTTTGCTTCAAAGTTACCTTTCTGCCAGATTTGATTATTTTCTACAAGAATATTTATTCCTGGAATTCGATCCTTATCATCTTTAAATCCAATAACATCACAATTATATTTTTTTTTCAGTTCAAGATTACCACCGATATGATCGTGATGGTGATGGGTATTTAAAATATATTTAAGATCAATCTTATTGTTATCTATAAAATCAATTATTGGTTCAGACTCGCTTGGGTCAACTATACAAGCAGATTGATTGTTTTCATCAATTATTACGTAACTGTAATTATCTTGAAGACATTTAATAATTTTTATTTTCATTTATTTTCAATTAAAAATATTCCAAGCTCCCCGAATAAATTTTTCAAAAAAATATTTGATTTGCTTATATTTGAAATATTTTTATTTATTAGCGCTAAAGATTTAATAATTTTGAAATTTATAGTTTCTGAAAATCTTACAAAATCTTTAATTGTACACATATGAATATTTGGTGTGTTGTACCATTCATGAGGTAGCGAACTTGTAATTGGCATAGTTCCTTTAAAAAGTAAGTCTAACCTTACCTTCCAATTTCCAAAATTTGGAATAGTCACTATAGCCTTTTTGCCAACTCTTAAAAGTTCCTTAATAACAATTTCTGGATTTATAAAAGCTTGGAGTGTTTGACCCAAAACAACGTAATCAAAAGAATTTTTTGGAAATTGCTTTAAGTCAAACTCTGCATTGCCCTCAATTACCGTCAATCCTTTAGCTATACATATTTGAACTTTTTCTTTGGAAATTTCAATTCCTCTTATATT
>CACBHX010000015.1 GCA_902539145.1 uncultured Pelagibacteraceae bacterium
AAATTTAAAATTTCAAAAAATTTTTCTAATTCTTTAATTCCTTCTTGAGTAAGAGGGTTTTTAAAATTTTGTTTTAATTTCTTTAAATCCTTAATCTTTAAAAAGTTTAAAATTTCGTTAGCTTGATCATTACTTAAATCGGCTCCTTTAGTAATAGCTCCACTTTTGTCTTTTCTTTCTTTTTTTAATAATTCCTCTACTCCCTTTAATCCAAAGTCGGGTTTATCCAGTTTATCGATTGCTCTCATCACTTTAATTTTTTTATTTTCTGGAATTTTAAGGTCCTCGATTAAACCTTGAACAATTTTTCTATTACTAACATTAATAGTGAACTGACTTTTATTTAAACCACATTCAATCAAAGTGCTAGCAACAAGATTACATAATTCAGCATTTGCTTGAGCTGAATTGACGTTACCTACAATATCACAATCTGCCTGTGTAAATTCTCTAAAACGGGCATTGCCAGACTTTTCATTTCTAAATACATTTTGAATAGCATATCTTTTGAATACTGAGGGAAGTTCTTGATTGTTTTGTGCAACAAATCTAGCTAATGGACTAGAAAGATCATATCTTAGAGTAATATTCTTTTCTCCATCATTAAAAGAGAAAACATCAGACATAGGATTACTATCATCCTCTGCAAGAAAAGACCCTATATTTTCCGCAATTTCAAATGAAGGGGTCTCTAACGGATCAAATCCGTATTTTATAAAATTTTTCTCAATAACTTTTAAAAGTTTTTTTTTGAGAAATAATTTTTTATTCCATCTATCTTCGAATCCTGAGGGTAAACCAGGAATTAATTTGTTATCTTTATTCATTTTTTGGTACCCGGGCTGAGAGTCGAACTCAAACTTAAAGTTCCACAAACTTCCGTGCTAACCATTACACCACCCGGGCTTATCCTCTTTGTTTTTATCTTATTTTATGTGGATTTAAAATTATAATTAAATAGTAAAATGCTAGCTTTAGCCAGCATGGATATGAGTATGCACAACTATTTCGTTTCCTTTAAGAACTATTCTTAAAGTACTGTTGTAGAACCATTTATTTAACTCATATTTTTTCATCAACTGTCTTTTAAACAAAAAACTTTATTATGCAACCTTAAAAAGAAAAAGGACGTAACTCTCTTATAGAGAAAAACGTCCTTTATATAAATTTAAGGATTAATCTAATTTTTTAAGATTTACTGCTGAAGGGCCTTTTGGTCCATCCTCTAGTGTAAATTCTATTTTATCACCTTCATTCAAAAATCGCATTCCAGCTGCTTTTACTGCCGATGCATGAACAAAAGCATCTTTTTCTTTGTCATCTCTTTCGATAAAACCATAACCTTTTTTACCGTTAAACCACTTTACTTTACCTTGTATTGTACTCATCTTATTACTTAGTCCTTTAGTTAATTATTATAATAAGAAGTTAGATGGTTTTGAGGTAATTTCAAGATGAAATCTTGTGGTGGTGGCTGAGGAAGGATTCGCACCTCCGACACAAGCCTTTTCAGGGCTCTGCTCTACTCCTGAGCTACTCAGCCTTAAAATTATCCTCTAAAGATTATTCTACCTTTAGTAAGATCATAAGGAGTCATTTCAACTGTAACATTATCACCTTGCAAGACTCTAATTCTATTTTTTCTTAATTTTCCAGCAGTGTGAGCTGTAACAGTATGACCATTTTCTAGTTGCACTCTAAACATTGCATTTGGTAATAAATCTGTAACCTTCCCTTTGAATTCAAGTAGATCCTGTTTTGACAAATTTATTTACTCCTTTTTTTAATTCTTTTTTTGATGGATTGAGCATGACCTTTCAACCCCTCATAATTTGCAAGAGTTATAACTGATGGCCCAAGACTTTCAATACCCTTTTTTGATAAGTTTATATAAGAAATTCTTTTGTAAAATTCATTTACACTTATTCCACTTGAATATTTCGCTGAACCATTAGTTGGTAGTATATGGTTTGAACCAACATTATAATCTGTCATTGCCATAACAGCATATTTTCCTAGGCATATTGATCCGGAATTTTTTACTTTGGAAACCAATGATTTGTAATTCTTAATATTGAGCTCTAAATGTTCAGGTGCAATTTTGTTTACAATATTAATTATTTTATCATCTTTAGATACATACATTAAAATTCCATTATTTTTTAAACTTTTTCTTGCGATAGATTCTCTTGGAATACTTTTCAATTGTTTTGCAATTTCTATCTTAACTTTACTTATTAAATTTTTATCTTTTGAAATTAAGATACATTGCGCTAGAGGATCATGTTCTGCTTGACCAATTAGGTCACTGGCCACCCATTCAGGATTGGAATATTTATCGCAAACAATTGTTATTTCAGATGGTCCTGCGGTCATTCCTTCTATTCCAACATCTCCAAAAACTTCCTTCTTTGCAGCTGCAACATATGAATTTCCAGGTCCAACAATTTTATCAACCTTATTGATTTTCTTTGTACCATAAGAAACTGCTGCAATTGCTGATGGGCCCCCGATAGAATAAATCTCTTTTATCCTACATTTTTTTGCCGCATATAATACGGCAGGATTTTGATTACCTTTATAACCAGGGTTAATCATAACAACTCGCTTAACACCCGCAACTATAGCAGGGATGGCATTCATCAACACACTTGAGGGATAAGAGGCAGTTGAGCCTGGTACATAAATTGCAACTGAATCTATGGGTAAATACTTATAGTTAAGTTTATTTTTAAATCTGTCTGTATATGAAATATTTTTGAATTTTTGTAGAGAATGAAATTTATAAATTCGATTATAAGCTATATCAATTGCTTTCTTAACTTTAGGATCTAAAGATTTAATTAATCTATTAATCTTTTTTAAATTTGGAATAATTTTATTATTTTTATTAAATCTTTTTTCATATTTAATTAAAGCTTTGTCGCCATTACTTTTAACATCTTTAATAATTTTAGTTACTGACACTTTATCTGATATTATTTTTTCCCTTCTTTTATAAAGTAAGTTATCAAGATCTTTTTCAAAACTTTTATTTTTACTAATAAGTACTTTCATAGTCATTTAATTTCATTCTGATCCTCAAGTCGTGCTTCTATAGTTTCGGCACTTAAAACAATATGAGAATTATTATTAAAAATAAGATTTATTTCATAATCATCCTTATTTTTCAAATATTCAATCCCAATTAATTCTAAGACTAAATCTTTCTTTGATTGATTGATATTTTTTGATCTTACTTTGTCAACAAAATCAAATCTACAGATACTATTGATTTTCTTATGATCTTGACCAGTTTCGACGAGTGTTCTTTCGATTGATAATAAAAAAACCTTATTTGCAGAAAGGTATTTGATATCAGCTATTTTTACTTTTGCTCCCGAACTACAAGCTGAAATCATTTGTAATCCTTCCTTATCCATTGCAATTATTTTTGCTAAATATTTGCTCACTTTTTAAGTCTTTTTATTTTAACGCCAATTTTTTTTAATTTTATCTCTAAATTTTCATATCCTCTATCTAAATGATAAATTCTATTAATAGAAGATTTACCATTTGAAATCATTGCCGCTAGAACAAGCGCGACTGACGCTCTTAAATCACTAGACATTAACTCTGCACCAATAAATTTTGTATTACCGTAAATAAAAGCTTTATTCTTCTTAATTTCGATATTTGCACCAAGTCTTTGAAGTTCTCCAACGTGAAGAAATCTGTTTTCAAAGATATTTTCAGTAATTGAACTTTTTCCATCTGCCCTACACATTAAGACCATTAATTGTGATTGCATATCAGTGGCTACACCTGGCCATTCTCTTGTTTTAATATTTTTAATAGGTTTTATTTTCTCAGGTCCAATTACTGTTAACTTATTGCTGTCAATTTTAATTCTTGCTCCAACTTTTCTTAATAACTCAAGCTCTGCTTTGATAATATCGGGATTAAAATTTTTTATTTCAAGATTACCTTTAGTGAGGGTTGCAGCTACACAAAAAGTACCCGCTTCTATTCTATCAGCCATAACTGTATATTCAGTTTGATTTAATGAGTCAGTACCTAGAATTTTACACATTCTTCCAGACCATCTAATTTTTGCGCCTGCTGAATTTAAAAAATTTGTGAGATCTTTTATCTCAGGTTCTATAGCACAATTTTTTAAAATTGTTTTACCTTTTGCTAAACATGCTGCAATAATTGAATTTTCCGTCGCACCGACGCTTATTTTAGGAAACTTTATCGTATTACCTTTGAGTCTTCCTTTGGTTTTGGCTAAAATGTATCCATCTTTAATTTTATAATTCATACCAAGTTTTTTTAACGCTGAAAGATGATAGTTTACAGGTCTAGCACCTATTAAACATCCTCCGGGTAATGAGGTTTTGGATTTACAAAATTTTGAAATTAATGGACCTAAAACTAAAATTGATCCTCTCATCGTTTTTACAAGTGAATAACTTGCAAAAGTTTTCATCTTTTTTTTATTAATAATCTTTACAGTTTTTTTGTCTTTAGATAAAATTATTTTAGATCCAAGAGATTTTAACAAATTAAGCATAGTCTTTATATCTTTTACTCTTGGTAAATTTTTAATAATTACCGGTTTATCAAATAGTAATGTCGCAGCGAGAATTGGTAGGGATGCATTTTTTGAACCCGATATTGAGACTTTGCCCTTTACTTTACAAGGACCATTTATCAGAAATTTATCCATAAATTACTTTTTTATTTTAGCAACTTGAATAGTAGTTTGTCCCTGATATTTACCGTTTTTTGATTTATAAGTTGTTTCTGGCTTTGTATCAGATTTGAAAAATAAAAATTGAGCTATACCTTCATTAGAATAAATCTTTGCAGGATTAGGAGTTGTATTACTCAACTCAATAACAATATTACCCTCGAATTCATTTTCAATTGGAGTGACATTACATATAATCCCTGTTCGGGCATATGTACTTTTACCAACACAAATACAAAGTACATCTTTTGGTATTCTAAAATATTCAATAGTTTTTGCTAAAACAAATGAATTTGGTGGAATAATACAATACGGTCCTTTTCTTTCTATAAAGTTATCATCTGAAAAGTTTTTTGGATCAACTAAAGAGCTATTTACATTTGTGAATATCCTATATTCGTCAGATATTCTTACATCATAGCCCATACTACTTAGTCCGTAAGATATTTTTCCTTCAGAAACTTGATGATCTAAAAATGGTTCAATCATATTATGCTCTTCACACATTTTTTTAATCCAAGTATCTGGCTGTATCGACATTATTTTGTTTTCTTTTTATTTTTTTTTTGAAAAGTTTTTCTCTTTTTTAAATTTTTTCTAAGCGCCAGACTTAAGCGCTCATCTTTATTTTTTGCAATCATTCTTTATTTGGATTTGTAAGGAAATCTAAAGTTATTGGTTTAGATGCATCCAAAACTTTGTCTTTATTAACATCTTTTTTGGGACCTTCCTTCGCTAATCTTTTGGCTTTTTTTTCCGCAAGCTTTTTCTCTCTTTTGGCTTGTTTTTCCATAAGCTTAGCGCTCTTTGTTGATTTATAATCGTAATGTATGCCCATAAAATTTCCTTGGTAAGATATAAATCATATTAATCAAAAAATTAAGGCAATAATTTGAAAAAAATGCTTTAATATCAATGTAATTAGATTTGATTTAACTGCTCCTATAGTTAAATGGTATAACGTGTCCATGGTAAGGATAAATTTCAAGTTCGATTCTTGGTGGGAGCACCACTAATTTTTATAAAATGATTTTCTTAAAAAAATTGTTGTTAATAACAAACTAAAGAAAGCTGCTATTGGAATATATATTTCTGGTGAAAAAATTACCTCTGTGATTTTAGGTAATTCTGAATTCTGATCTATTATTTTTTCTAAACCACTTCCTATGGAAACTGCTAAAAAAATTTGAGGTACAATACCTATCAAAGATGCAAAGAAAAAATTTACCGTTTTAACATTAAAAATTGTAGGTAAGATACAACTAAGTTGCCAGGGTATACCCCCTATAAATCTATAGATCAACAAATAATAAAATTCTGACTTTTTAAATCTTCTCTCGAGATTTTCATATTTATTTAAAAACTTTTCCCTAATTAAATCCTTGAGAAAATAATTTCCAAACATATACAAAAAAGTTGCACCCACACTTAAACCTATCACTACGATAATGGTACCCAACCATTTTCCAAACATAAAGCCCCCTAGTAAGGCAATTGGCGAACCAAATCCGAGAAATGGGAACACCCATAATATTGTAAAAATCAAAAAAATTATGGATACCAAAAATAAATTAGAATTTTTTAGTTCTTGAAAATATAATCTATTATCTCTAATAAAATCATAGGAAGTTATTTCATCAATACTAAATTTTGAAAAAAACATTAATAAAAAGAAAGATACTAATGTCAGGTAACATAATCCTATAATTATTTTAGTTTTTTTAGCTTTTTCCATTATTGTTCATCGTATCCATAAATCTTATATTTGCTATTTATATATTTAATTATTATAAAGAGCGGAATTTTATATATATTTAACTAGATTTATGAAAAGAACATATCAACCCTCTCGTATAAAAAGAAGTCGTACACACGGTTTCCGTTCAAAAATGAAAACCAAAGGTGGAAGAAAACTTTTGAAAAGAAGGAGAGCTAGAGGCAGAAAGAATTTAACAGTATCTTCTACTGTAAAAAGAAAAAGAAAATAAGTTAATTAAATGAAAAGCAAAATAGTTGCTCTTTCAAAAAATGAAGAATTTAAATCATTACTAAAAAAGAAAAAAATATCTAATAAATTTGTTACTATTTTTTTTGGTCATTTAGTTAAAAAAGATAATAAAAAATTAAATATTTCATTTGTTACAAAAAAAAAATTAGGAAATGCTGTGAATAGAAATAAAATAAAGAGAAGATTAAGAAATATTATGGATGATGCAGTCAAAAAGATATCCTTGAAATATGATTATTCATATCTTGTTATTGCTAAGCCAACTATGTTACATAATGATTTTAAAATAATAAAAAATACCTTATTTCAGGATTTTGAAAGAATAAAATAATGAATATTTTAACCGAAACATTAATACAAATTATCAAGGGATATAAATTCCTTATAAGCCCATTGCTTGGTAATAATTGTAGATATTTTCCAAATTGCTCAGATTACAGTATTGAAGCTCTGAGAACTTATGGTTTTTTCAAAGGTTTATTCATGACTATTAAAAGAGTTTTATCATGCCATCCGTTTAAAGAGGGTGGAATTGATCCAGTAAAAAAGAAATGGGAAAAAAATAATGGACTCTAAAAATGTCATTGCTGCTATCGCGCTATCTTCTGCGGTTATTGTTTTATGGTCTTTATTTTTTATCCCAGAACAGCAGACTATAAATCAAGATCTTGTTGAAAAAGAAAAAGTCGAAAAAAATACAGACACTCCATCGTTAGATCAAAAAGAGAAGGTAGTCGCATTATCGAGAGATGACGCATTAATTCAAAATGAGAGAATTGAATTTGAAAATGACAATGTTATTGGATCAATATCGTTAAAGGGTGCAACTATAGATGACTTAACCTTCAAAAACTACAAAGTAAATTTGGATGAGGAAAAAAAAGTAACCTTGTTAGGACCAAGAAACATAACAGAAGGATATCTTATTGAGAGTGGCTTTGTAACATCTGATAAAAATGTTAAAATACCAAACTCAAATACAATTTGGTCGTTTGATGGTAATGATAAGTTGACTATTAAATCTCCTATTAAACTATACTGGATAAACGAACAAGGTTTAAGATTTGAGAAGGAAATATCTATAGATGACAAATATCTTTTTACAATAAAACAAAAAATAATTAATAAAAGTGATAAAAAATATGACTTTTATTCTTATGGTCAGATAATAAGAAATGAAATTCCAGATATTATTGATTTTTTAATACTTCACGAAGGTTTAATCGCAACATTAGATGACGAGTTATTTGAGGAAGATTATGATGATATTCAAGAAAAAAAGTTTTCTAAAGTAGCCAAAAAAGGTTGGTTGGGAATAAGTGATAAATATTGGATCACATCATTAATTCCTCCAAAAAATAAAGAATTTAAAACAACGTTTGATTATAAAAATAAATTTAGAGCAAACTTTATAGCCACAGAACCATTAGCTTTAAATGAAAATAGCTTTGTAGAGGAAGAATTAAAAGTAATTGTTGCAGCTAAAAGAGTAGATGTAATTGATGGTTACGCTGAGTCATTAAATATAGAAAAATTTGATCTAGTAATAGACTGGGGTTTTTTATACTTTATAACAAAGCCACTTTTTTATGGAATAGATTATTTTTTCAAACTGTTAGGAAATTATGGTTTAGCTATTATCGCAATAACTATTTGTATCAGACTGGCTTTTTTCCCATTGGCCAACTTCTCATTTAGAAGCATGGCTAAAATGAAAGCTTTGCAGCCAGAAATGGTTCGACTAAAAGAACTTCACAAAGATGATAAAATGAAACTGCAACAATCAATGATGGCACTGTACAAGAAAGAAAAAGTTAATCCAATGTCTGGGTGTTTGCCAATTCTTGTCCAAATTCCAGTTTTTTTTGCTTTATATAAAGTTCTATTTGTAACAATTGAAATGAGACAAATGCCATTCTATGGGTGGATCCATGATTTAAGTGAGAGAGATCCTACAAGCATATTTAATATTTTTGGTTTATTACCTTATGATGTTCCAAGTTTCTTGATAATTGGAGCTTGGCCAGTAGCGATGGGAGTTTCGATGTGGGTACAACAAAAACTAAACCCTGCGCCTACTGATCCAATGCAGGCTAAAATTTTTGCTTTCTTCCCTCTATTCTTAACTGTAATACTTGCACCTTTCCCAAGTGGTTTAGTTATTTACTGGACTGTCAATAATATCTTAACGATGGCCCAACAAGTATTCATTATGAGAAGAACAACAGTGAAAACGGTAACCTAATTTTTTTTTAAAAATAAATTAATGGACTTAAAAAAAATTCTTCCTGAAAACGGACCCCCAATGAACGAGGTTAATAAATACATAGAAAAATATAAAAATGACTTGATTGTCATTAAATATGGAGGAAATGTTTTAATTGATAGAAATATCTTTGATAATTTTATTACTGATTTAAGTATCTTAAATAAATTAGGTCTTTCAGTTATTGTAGTTCATGGTGGAGGTCCAAGGATCAAGAGAGAATTAGATAAATCTAATATTCAATCAAAATTTATAGGAGGGTTAAGAGTCACTGATGAAAAAATTATAAACATTGTTGAGTCGGTCTTAATAAATTTTAACAATGATATTGTAAGCTCTTTGAACAAAAAAAATACAAAAGCGGTCTCCATTCACACTAAAAAAGATAATATTATTGAGGTCGTACCAGAGGCAAAAGAACTAGGTTTTGTTGGTCTGCCAAATAAGATTAATAACGATATTATATTGGATATAATTCGACAAAATAAAATACCGATTATTTCACCACTAGGCTTAGATAAGAACAATCAAACACATAATATTAATGGTGATACTGCGGCAATGGCTGTAGCCAAATCTGTCAAATCAAGGAGATTACTATTGATGACAAATGTTGATGGTGTTTTAAATAAAGAAAAAAAACTTATAGATGAAATATCCTCATCCGAAATATTAGAGATGGTAAAAGATGAGACAATAACTGAAGGGATGATACCTAAAATAAATGCTTGTCTAGATGCTGTCAATAATGGAGTTACAGCAGCTGGTATAATTAATGGTACAAAAAAACATTCTTGTTTGTGGGAAATTTTTTCAGACAAGGGATCAGGCACATTAATAAGAAAATGAATTTAAAAGAAAAAAAATATCTGCTACTTGATCTTGATGGTGTTTGTTATGGTAAGCACAACAACTATTCTTTAGAGCGTGTATTTGGTCAAGTTTCAAAGAGGATGACTCAATTTATATCAGAAAAACTTAAAATTGATAAAAATAAAGCTAAAGAATTACAAACAAATTATTTCTATAAATATAATACATCATTAAGAGGATTAATGGTCCATAATGGAATATCACCAGATGAATTTTTATCTTACGTCCATGAAATTGATTTATCATTTATGAAAGAAGATAAAATAATGAGAAATGAGCTTAAACAATTAGATATGGAAAAATTTATCTTCACCAATGGTAGTGCTGAACATGCTGCTAATATTTTAACTCACTTGGGTGTGTATGATTTGTTTGGAAGAGATAAGGTTTTTGATATTAAAGACGCTGGTTATGTACCTAAACCAGAAGCAGAAACCTTCGACTTAATGGTAAAAAAATTTGGTATAAATCCAAAAGAGACTATTTACATTGAAGATATAGCTAAAAATTTAAGTATAGGTCACGAACGAGGGTGTACAACCGTTTGGTTAATTAATGATGAGCATTTTGGAAAAATGGATGCAGACAAAGATTTTATTTCACACAAAATTGAAAATCTGTCTTTATTTCTAAAAGAAATAAGGCTATTAAAAAGTAATTAATTATGTCTTTAGAAAAAATAATCAACGATGCTTGGGAAAATAAAGATCAGGTAAACCAAAATTCTGATCAAAATTTAAAAGAGGCTATTAACCAAATTATTGCTGATTTAGATAGTGGCAAATCAAGAATTGCTGAGAAAATAAATGGAGAATGGGTAACTCATCAGTACCTTAAGAAAGCTATAATGTTAAGTTTTAGAATTTACCCAATGGAAAATTTAAATGGTCCTTATAGTAGTTGGTATGATAAATCACATTTATTAAAAGGTAAAACTGCAGGATGGACCAAAGCTGATCATGAAAAAGCAGGTTTTAGAATGGTTCCGAACTCACCAGTAAGAAAAGGTTCATTTGTTGGAAAAAACGCTGTTCTTATGCCATGTTATGTAAACATTGGAGCATATATTGACGAAGGAACGATGATAGATACTTTTGCAAGAGCTGGTAGTTGTTGTCAGATAGGTAAGAATTGCCATATTTCTGCAGGTTCGGGTGTTGGTGGAGTTCTAGAGCCCGCGCAAGCTTTACCAACAATCATAGAGGATAATGTATTTCTTGGAGCGATGTCAGAGGTAGTTGAAGGTGTAATTGTTGGAGAAGGTTCAGTTTTAAGTATGGGTATGTATATTGGTCAATCAACTAAAATAGTTGAAAGGAAAACTGGGAAAATTACTTATGGTAAAATACCACCTTATTCAGTTGTAGTTCCAGGCTCGTTGCCTGATAAAAATAATTCTTCTGCTCCCTCATTGTATTGTGCAGTAATAATTAAACAAGTTGATGAAAAAACAAGATCTAAAACTTCTATTAACGACCTCTTAAGAGACTAAAAATGAAAACTTTAAATGAGTTAAAATTAGCTAAAGAGCTAATCAGATTTCCTTCTATCACCCCGGTTGATGCTGGGGTAATGAAATTTTTAGAAAAAAAATTAAAAAAATTAGGTTTCAAAACAAAAATATTGGAATTTAAAGAAAAAGGATTTCAGCCTGTAAAAAACTTGTATGCAAGATTAGGATCTAAGAAACCAAATTTTATGTTTGCAGGACATGTTGATATTGTCCCTCCAGGAAACATTAAGGATTGGACAGTAAATCCATTTAAACCATCTATCAAAAAAGGCCATTTAATTGGGAGAGGTGCAAATGATATGAAAAGCTCTGTTGCAGCTTTTGTGTCTGCTGTAAGCACTTTTTTATCAAAAAATAAAAAATTCAACGGATCAATAAGTTTACTTATTACAGGAGATGAAGAAGGTGATGCAGTAAATGGCACCAAAAAAGTTGTAGATTATTTGAAAAAAAGGAAGGAGAAAATTAACTTTTGTCTTGTTGGTGAACCAACAAATCCAAATAAATTAGGTGAAATAATAAAGATTGGACGTAGGGGTAGTTTAACTGGTAAATTAAATATTTTTGGTCAGCAAGGCCATGTTGCATATCCTCATAGAGCTAATAATCCCTCAACTATAATTGTAAAAATTTTAAAAGAATTAAAAGATATTAAATTTGATAGAGGATCAAAAAACTTCCAACCTACAAACTTAGAAGTTACAAAAATAAATATAGATAATAACGCTGATAATGTTATCCCGGCTATGGCTGAGGCAACATTTAATATAAGGTTTAATAATAAACATTCGTCAAATTCTATTAAAAATAGACTTAATAAAATTTTTAAAAAAATGACCAAGAAAAATAAATCAAAATTTAAAATTGATTATAGAGTTTCAGGTGAGGCATTTCTAACAAAGCCAAATGAAACAACACACATGATACAAAATATCATAAAAAAAGTGACCAAAATTAAACCAAAACTATCTACTACAGGTGGAACCTCAGATTTAAGATTCATAAGAAAAATATCACCTGGATTAGAATTTGGGCTTGTTGGAAAAACAATGCATAAAGTTGATGAAGCCGTATCTTTAAAAGATTTGAAAAATCTTAAGAAAATTTATGAAAACATTTTAATAAATTATTTTAAATGAAAACAGCGATCATAAATTCTGACTCCTATGAGAAACATAACACCGGCGATGGTCATCCTGAGCAGCCTAAAAGAGTAGTTGCTATAAAAGAAGAGTTAAAAAAAAGAAAAGACCTAATCTGGGATAAGCCAGATAGTGTTCCTGATGATATATTGTCTATGACACATTCAAAAGACTATATAAATAATTTAAAAGATTCTTTTCCTCAAAAAGGCCTTAAGTTTCTAGATGGCGATACTGTTGTATCACCTGAAAGTAAAAAAGCAGTTTTTGATGCTGCTGGTTCAACAATAAGAGCAATAGATGGAATAGAGAGTAATCAATTTAAAAATGCATTCTGTTTGGCTAGACCACCTGGGCACCACGCTGAAAAAAATAAAGCTATGGGATTTTGTTGTATATCAAACGCGGGAGTAGCAACAAACTATTTAGTGTCAAAATATAAATACAAAAAAATTGCCTGTGTAGATTTTGACGTGCACTGGGGTAATGGAAATTATGATGTCATGCGTAATAATAAAAATTCATTATATATTTCTACGCACCAATATCCTTTTTATCCTGGGGGTGGAACAGATAAAGATAAAGGAGACTTTAATAATTCATTGAATATCCCTTTGCCAGCTGGGACGAACTCCGAAGAATACTTTAATGCATTTGATAGGGTGTTAGAAAGATTAGTTCAATATAAACCAGATTTTCTCATATTTTCAGCAGGTTTTGATGCACATAAAGATGATCCATTAGCTCAATTTCAACTTAGTTCAAAAGATTTTTATGAAATTACTAGAAGAACATTAGCGGCTACTAATAAGTTTACCGCAGGTAAAGTTGTTTCTATACTTGAAGGTGGATATGATTTAAATGCTTTAGCAGAAAGCGCCAACGAACATGTTAATGCATTGGTAGAATTCAATTGATAAATATCTAGCCCATCATAAATCAACCTCATGAAATTATACAAAATAAGAAAATCAAAAATTGATAATAAAGGTCGTGGACTTTATGCTACCAAAAATATTAAAGAAGGTACAAAAATTATTAATTACTTAGGAAAAATAATTACAAATAAAGAAGTTGAAGAGTCAGATAAATATGACAATAAAAAACCTATTTATCTATTTACTCTAAATAAAAAATATACCTTAGATGGTGATTTCTCATTTAATATTGCTGGATTGGTAAATCATAGTTGTGATGCGAACGCACGTTATGATGGTAAAGGTTTAAAAATTTGGATAACAGCTGATAGAGATATTAAAAAGGGCGAAGAGATAACTTGTGATTATGGTTTTAGTTTTGATAAAGAAGATTACAAG
>CACBHX010000016.1 GCA_902539145.1 uncultured Pelagibacteraceae bacterium
AAAAGATTGTTTCATCTTCTCTGATAAGAAAATATTTACAAAATGGGAAACTTAAGGCTGCAAACAAACTTTTAAAAAGAAATTGGTCAATTGATGGAAAAGTTCAAAAAGGCAAACAGCTAGGAAAAAAGATTGGTTTTCCAACAGCTAACATTAATATCAATGATTATGTTTTGGCTAAACCTGGTGTTTATGGTGTTAAAGTCAGAAAAATGAATAGATCAAATTATATCATAGGTATAGCAAATTTAGGATATCGACCCACATTTAATGAAAGGTTGATGGACTCTGGAGAATTAGAAAAAGAGCGAGGAATTACAATATTAGCTAAACCTGCCTCGATTAATTGGAAAAATTCTAGAATAAATATAATTGATACCCCCGGCCACAGAGATTTTGCTGCTGAAGTTGAAAGAGTACTTAGTATGGCTGATGGAGCATTATTGCTAATAGACTCTGCTGAAGGTGTGATGCCTCAAACAAAATTCGTTTTAGCAAAAGCTTTAAAACAAGGTTTAAAGCCAATTGTGGTTATCAATAAATTAGATAAATCAGATCAGAGAGCTAACGAAGTTCTAGATGAAACATTTGACTTATTTGTAAGTTTAGATGCTAATGAAGACCAACTAGATTTCCCAGTTTTATATGCCAGTGGAAGATCTGGATGGGCTGATTTTGAAGTAGATGGTCCAAGAGAAAATCTTAATCCACTTTTAGATAAAATTGTTGAGCATGTTAAGCCAGCTGAATTAGACAAATCAAAACCTTTTGCTATGCTTTCAACACTTCTTTATGCTGATAGCTTTTTAGGAAGAAGTTTAGTGGGTAGAATTTCACAAGGAACAGCAAAAGCTAATCAAGCTATTAAAGCAATCAATTTAAAAGGAGAAAAAGTTGATGAAGGTAGATTAACTAAAATTTTTAGATACGAAGGAACCAAAAAAGTTCCAATTGAGGTTGGTGAAGCTGGAGATATTGTAGTTGTTGCGGGTTTAGAAAAAGCTAATGTTGCAGATACTATTTGTGATCTTGAAGTTAGCGAACCAATAGAAGCTACTCCTATTGATCCTCCAACTATGTCAATTACAATAACTGTAAATACATCTCCTTTAGCTGGTACAGAAGGTAAAAAATTAACAAGCACACAAATTAGAGATCGATTAGCTCAAGAGGCACAAAATAATGTTGGAATTACATTCACTGAAAATGAGGGAAATGATTCTTTTTAATATTAAAACTATTATATAATTTCATTTTTACCATTTTAACTCTGATTGTATATAGTTACAGATTGTTTCATAAGATTTCGCGGTTGCTTCAATTCCTTTTTCTTTAATTTCATTTTTGTGAATACCATTTGAAATAATTAACGTGTCAAAGTTTAAAAGATTTGCACCTTTAATATCAGTATTTAAATTATCACCAACAGAAAGAATCTTTTTACCTTTGTTATCAATTGATAAATTATAAACCTCAGGATATGGCTTGCCAAAATATACTACCTTGCCACCCATTTTTTCAAAAACCATAGCGACTGATCCTGCACAAAGCTCTCTTTTGTCACCTCTATCCACAATTAAGTCAGGATTGGTACAAACCATCTCTTTATCTAAATTTTTTTCAAATAAATCTTTATAATAATTTAAATCTTTATCAAATTTTTCAAATAACCCTGTACACAATATGTACTCTCCATCATCAATATTGTTTGACTTCATTTTTGCAAAGTCATTAAACAAATCAAAATCTCGTGGTGGTCCAACATGAAAAAATTTTTGGGTGGATAAATTCTTTTTAAGATAATTTAATGATGCTTGACCAGATGTAAAAACATGATCTCTAATTTCTTTTTCCATGCCCATTTTTTCTAAAAAGGATTTAACAACATCATTAGGTCTTGGAGCATTAGTAAGAAGAATGTATTCTTTGCCCTTTTTTGTGATTTCTTTTAAAACGTTGATTGCTTCTTTGTGAAGGTTTATTCCATTATGAATAACACCCCATAAATCAATATAAAAAAGGTGATAATTATCAACGATGGAGCAGAAACCATCTTTGTCTAAATTTTTAGTCATCAAAATAATCTATAACCCAAAAAATCCACAATTTCCTACCTTTTTTAATAAACTAAATATCAAGTATATCTTGAAATAGTATTACCAATATCTATATGAACTCCATATTTATATAGGAGAATATATGAAATTTAGACCGTTACATGACAGAGTTTTAATAGAAGTTTTAGACAGCAGCGAAAAAACTGCTGGAGGAATAATCATACCAGATACTGCACAAGAGAAGCCTCAAGAAGGAAAAGTTGTTGCTGTTGGTGGTGGTGCAAAAACTGAAGATGGAAAAAAAATTCCAATGGATGTTAAAGTTGGAGACAAAGTTTTATTTGGCAAATGGTCAGGAACTGAAGTCAAAATTGATGGTAAAGAATACAGCATAATGAAAGAGTCAGACATTATGGGTATTTCAAGTAAATAATATAAGTTAAAAGGAGAAAGTATAATGGCAAAAGTTGTTAAATTTGACGCTGAAGCAAGATCAGCAATGATAAGAGGGGTAAATATCTTAGCTGATACTGTAAAGGTAACGTTAGGT
Source organism: uncultured Pelagibacteraceae bacterium (assembly GCA_902539145.1). GTDB lineage: Bacteria > Pseudomonadota > Alphaproteobacteria > Pelagibacterales > Pelagibacteraceae > Pelagibacter. Next base: position 2,608 of record CACBHX010000016.1, read on the forward strand.
CCAAAGGGCAGAAACGTTGTGATGGACAAATCTTATGGTGCTCCAAGAATTACCAAAGATGGTGTTTCAGTTGCAAAAGAAATTGACCTTGAAGATAAGTTCGAAAATATGGGTGCTCAAATGGTTAAGGAAGTTGCTAGCAAAACAAATGATGAAGCTGGTGACGGAACTACAACTGCAACTATTTTAGCTCAAGCGATCGTTAAAGAAGGTGTAAAATATGTTACAGCTGGAATGAACCCAATGGATGTAAAAAGAGGTATTGATGCAGCAGTAGATGTTGTAAAACAAAACTTAGTTTCTTCAGCCAAAAAAGTAAAAGATAGTGATGAAATTGCTCAAGTAGGAACTATTTCCGCAAATGGTGATAAAGAGATCGGAAGTATGATTTCAAAAGCAATGCAAAAAGTCGGTAATGAAGGTGTCATTACAGTTGAGGAAAATAAAGGAATTGAAACAGAACTTGATGTCGTTGAAGGTATGCAGTTTGATAGAGGATATCTATCACCATACTTTATTACTAACAGTGACAAGATGACTACAGAGTTAGACAATCCTTTTATTCTTTTACATGAAAAAAAATTAACAAATCTACAACCAATGGTACCACTTTTAGAAGCAGTAGTACAGGCTGGTAGACCATTAATGATTATATCTGAGGATGTTGAAGGCGAAGCTTTAGCAACTTTAGTTGTAAACAAGTTAAGAGGTGGTTTAAAAGTAGTAGCTGTAAAAGCTCCAGGTTTTGGTGACAGAAGAAAAGCTATGCTTGAAGATATTGCAATCTTAACTGGTGGAAGTGTAATTTCTGAAGATTTAGGAATTAAACTTGAAAACGTTAAATTAGATGATCTTGGATCATGTAAAAAGGTTAAAGTTGATAAAGATAATAGTACTATCGTGAATGGTAGCGGTAAAAAATCTGATATCGAAGCTAGATGCTCTTCAATCAAACAACAAATTGATGAAACAACTTCTGATTACGATAAAGAAAAACTTCAAGAAAGATTAGCTAAACTAGCTGGTGGTGTTGCTGTAATTAAAGTCGGTGGTGCTACAGAGGTTGAAGTTAAAGAAAGAAAAGATAGAGTTGAAGATGCACTTAATGCAACAAGAGCTGCGGTTGAAGAAGGTATTGTAACAGGTGGTGGATGTGCTTTGTTATATGCTGCTCAAGAGCTTGAAAAAGTAAAAGCTAAAGGTGAGGATCAAAAAGCTGGTGTTGAATTAGTTAGAAGAGCATTAGAAGCTCCTATAAGACAAATTACTAAAAATGCTGGAGTAGATGGTTCAGTTGTAGTTGGTAAATTGTTAGAACAGAATAAAAAAACTCACGGCTATGATGCACAAAATGAAGAATATTGTGACATGTTTGCTAAGGGTATTATTGATCCGGTTAAAGTTGTTAGAACTGCACTTCAAGATGCAGCATCAATTTCTGGATTATTAGTAACAACAGAAGCAATGATAGCTGACAAGCCAGAAGAAAAAGATGCGGCTCCTGCTGGAATGCCTGGTGGAATGGGCGGCATGGGTGGCATGGGAGGAATGGGAGGCATGGGTATGTAACCCACTAACTCCTAAGCAAAATTCTAAAAGGGCAGTTTTTACTGCCCTTTTTTTTTGCTTAAAAAAATTTGTAATATAGAGTTATTATTATGTCGAAAAGATATAGTGGAAAATCGTTTAAAGACTCTAGTGTCAAAAAAAAACCCAAATTAAGTTTTAAAGAAAAAAGAAAACTTAAACGCGAAAAGCGAAAAAAATAAAAATTAAAAAAAAATCCTTAATTTATCCAAGCCTAGTGTAGTTTTTTTTAAGTTTTCAAAAGTGTTTAAATATGTATAAGAACCCAGATTTATGAATAATACTATAAGAAACATCACCATAATTGCCCATGTTGATCATGGCAAAACAACCCTAATTGATAACTTAATGAAGCAAAGTGGCTCATTTAGAGAAAATGAAGTTGTTGATGAAAGGTTGATGGACTCTGGAGAATTAGAAAAAGAGCGAGGAATTACAATATTAGCTAAACCTGCCTCGATTAATTGGAAAAATTCTAGAATAAATATAATTGATACCCCCGGCCACAGAGATTTTGCTGCTGAAGTTGAAAGAGTACTTAGTATGGCTGATGGAGCATTATTGCTAATAGACTCTGCTGAAGGTGTGATGCCTCAAACAAAATTCGTTTTAGCAAAAGCTTTAAAACAAGGTTTAAAGCCAATTGTGGTTATCAATAAATTAGATAAATCAGATCAGAGAGCTAACGAAGTTCTAGATGAAACATTTGACTTATTTGTAAGTTTAGATGCTAATGAAGACCAACTAGATTTCCCAGTTTTATATGCCAGTGGAAGATCTGGATGGGCTGATTTTGAAGTAGATGGTCCAAGAGAAAATCTTAATCCACTTTTAGATAAAATTGTTGAGCATGTTAAGCCAGCTGAATTAGACAAATCAAAACCTTTTGCTATGCTTTCAACACTTCTTTATGCTGATAGCTTTTTAGGAAGAAGTTTAGTGGGTAGAATTTCACAAGGAACAGCAAAAGCTAATCAAGCTATTAAAGCAATCAATTTAAAAGGAGAAAAAGTTGATGAAGGTAGATTAACTAAAATTTTTAGATACGAAGGAACCAAAAAAGTTCCAATTGAGGTTGGTGAAGCTGGAGATATTGTAGTTGTTGCGGGTTTAGAAAAAGCTAATGTTGCAGATACTATTTGTGATCTTGAAGTTAGCGAACCAATAGAAGCTACTCCTATTGATCCTCCAACTATGTCAATTACAATAACTGTAAATACATCTCCTTTAGCTGGTACAGAAGGTAAAAAATTAACAAGCACACAAATTAGAGATCGATTAGCTCAAGAGGCACAAAATAATGTTGGAATTACATTCACTGAAAATGAGGGAAATGATTCTTTTGTGGTTAGTGGTCGAGGTGAATTAATGCTGGAAATTTTACTTACTCAAATGAGAAGAGAAGGGTTTGAAATGACTGTGAGCCCTCCAAAAGTTCTCTATAAAAAAGATGAAAATGGTAACAAGCTTGAGCCAATAGAAGAAATTACTATGGATCTTGATGAAGAGCATTCATCAAAAATAATTGACTCAATGAATAGAAGAAAAGGTAAATTAATAGAATTAAAAGACACTGGTAAAAATAAAAAGAGACTTATATTTCATGCACCAACAAGAGGTTTAATGGGATATACAAGTAGATTTTTAACACTGACAAAAGGAAATGGTGTTATTAATAGAATTTTTCATGAATATGGTCCATTTGAAGGGGAAATGGAGGGCAGAAGAAATGGTGCTCTAATTTCAATGGAACAAGGAAAGGCAGTTGCTTTTGCAATCTTTAATTTACAGGCTAGAGGAGAAATGTTTGTAACTCATAACGATCCTGTTTATCCAGGAATGATTGTAGGTCTATCACCTAAGCCAGGAGATATGATTATTAATGTCATGAAGGGAAAAAAATTAACTAATATGAGAACGCAAGGAACTGATGAAAATGTTGTCTTAACTCCTGTTAGAAAAATGTCGATTGCTGAACAATTAAGTATGTTAAATACAGATGAAGCTTTAGAAATTACTCCAGAGTCTTGTAGATTAAGAAAAGCTATTCTTGATCCTCATGAAAGAAAAAGAAGTGAAAAATCAGGCGCTGCTGCCTAATCAAAGATTTTATCAACTAAAAACAAACCTAGTGCAACGCACGGACCAATACCAAAAGCGAATAAAAGAGTTCCTACACCTACTGTTCCACCTAAATACCAACCAATGCTTACAACAGAAATTTCTAAAAAAGCTCTAACGGCTGCCACTGGTAAATTAGTTATTTTTTGTAATCCAATCATTAATCCATCTCTTGGTCCTGCACCAAGGTTTGAAACTAGATATATACCCCCTCCTATTCCAACCATCATTACAGAAATTACTGCTAGGATTAATTGATTAAAATAATTAGATGGGGTTGGTACATACTTTATACAAAGATCAATCATAAGGGCAATTATTAAGGCATTAAATATTGTGCCCATTCCTGGTTTTTGGCCCAAAGGTATCCATAAAATTAATACAGTAATACTTATTAAAAGAGTAATTGTTCCAATACTTAAATTAACATTTAAGGAGATACCTTGAGCTAAAACACTCCACGGAGAAGCGCCTGTAAAGGAAACAATTAGTAAACCTTCACCAAGACCAAATAACATCAGACCAAAACATAAAAAAAAGAAAGTAGAGAATTTTGGTTTAAAATTATATGGCTTATCAGAACTCCAATTAACTTTTGGTATTTTCTTTATTTTTAGAAACATTTTAATAAGTTATTTCTATTATAGATAAAGTCCACTAATGTAATTGCTAAATGAGAAAATTTATAGCCATTCTGTTTATTGTAATTTTTCCAGTTATTTCTATGGCACATATGGGTCACTACAATAAATATAACAAAATTGAAATGGAGATTTTTAGAAATGGTGAACTAATTGGATACAATTATTATTTTTTTGAAAGAAATGGCGAAGAAACTATTATTACAAATCAATTTAAATTTTCTGTCGATCTATTAGGAACTACAATTTTTAAGGTTGAGTCATATGGTGAAGAAAAATACATAAAAGATCAGTTGATATCATATGATTCTAAAACTCTTCAAAATGAAAAAGAAAAATTTGTAAATTTAAAGTTAAATAAAAATAGTAAAAAATTTGATATCAAAGGCTCCTCATTCAATGGAGAAGCAAACATTGATAATGTTATTGGAAATTGGTGGAATCATAAAATTTTACAAGCAGGATCTCAAATAAGTCCAATATCAGGAAGTATTAAAGAACAGGTTGTTACTTTTGTGGGAAAAGAAAAAATAGACCTTTATGGAAAAATTTATGATGTTGATCATTTTACACTTAAATCTAAAGATATGAATATTCCAAAAGATAAACGATTAGACTTTGACATTTGGTATGATCAAAAAAATTTAAGAATTTTAAAAGTGTCTTACACAAGAATGGGAAATTGGGAATACAGGTTGAAAAGCTTTGAATAATTTATCTTGAAATTTTTTTATATAGATCCTGTGCACTTATCCATCCCGACTCAACTCTTGGTCCCACAAACCAATCAGCACAAACACCTATTTTTTTATTTGGATCCCAAAAACTTTTAATTTTGAAAGGTTTTGAATTTGAAGAGTATTTCCAGCCATGATTAAGAGAGAAATTGATTTTTGTTTTTTTAATATTTGAAAGTTGAAAGAACTTGTCAATCATAATTTTTGAATTCTTTTTCTTATTATTTTTATTTTGATTAATATTTTTATTTGCCCACTTGAACGTACTTTGTAGAGTCCATAAATCATATTTTGATTTAAATCTTTTTTTTGAATTTTCATTACCAGCCCAGCCAAGAATTGAGTCTTCGAAAAGGTAGCTGCTACTAGATTTTTTGTTTTTTTTTATAGCAATCATGGTAGTTATATTTGCATCCATTTTTATTGATTTTTTTACAAAAGAATTATTTATGAATTTTTTAGAAAGTTTTTTTAATTGTGGAAAAGGACATGTCAAAATAATACTTTTAAAAGATCTCAATTTTCCATCAGCAAATGATAAGTGCCAAAGTTTGTTTTTATAATGAATTTTTTTTAATTCACTTTGATAGTTGCACTTAATTTTTTTTAATAAATACTTGCTAATATCATTGTTTCCATTTTTACCTATAATTTTAAGATGTTTTTTATCTTCTTTTTTTTTGGAGTTAAGAAAAATGTGTTTACCACCCCAAACCTTTAAAATTTTTTTTTTAATTAAATGTTTAGTAAACTTTTTAAATTCTGGGGTTTTTGGTGAAAAATACTGAGTACCATGATCAAAGCCTATATTACCTTTTATTCTTTTGAAAGACGCACGACCTCCTGGACCTCTTGCTTTATCAAATAGGATTACTGTATTTTTTTTATTAAGAAGATTAGCAATTGTAGCTCCAGAAATACCTGAACCGATTACGCAGAATTCACTCATTTACCAGCAACAACCATTCCCTCAATCATCATGGTTGGTGAATTGGTTGCATATTTGAACTCTAAATCATTTGCCAGGGTAATATGCTGAAACATGTCTTTAAAATTGCCTGCAATTGTAATTTCGTTTATAGGATACTTAAACTCACCGTTTTCAACTAAAAACCCTGTTGCGCCAACAGAATAATCACCGGTTACTATATTATTTCCGTGACCTATAGTTTCTGTAATATAGAGACTTTTCGATTTTGAATTCAACAAATCTTTAAAACTTAAGTTTCCATTTTCAAAATAGAGATTACTTGTTCCTCCGTATCTTCCATTTGACTTGAGATTTAATTTTTTTCCATTGTAAGTATCTATCAAATAATTTTTTAAGATTCCTTGCTCAACTAATATAAGAGTATCAGTTTTAACTCCCTCTCTATCAAAATTTCTTGAACCTAAACCTTTAAGTATGTCTGGTTTATCTAAGACATTTATTGAATCAGAAAATATTTTTTGGTTAACTTTATCTTTTAAAAAAGAGGTTCCTCTTGATATAGCTGATGATGAAATCGCATTTGCAAAAGTACTTAATATTCCCTTGGCTATTCTTTTATCAAAAATTATAGCAATTTTTTCGCTACCTATTTTTTTAGGGCTTAATTTTCTAATAGTTTGATCAGCAGCTTGTTTGCCTAATTCTCCTGCATCGTCCAAGTCTTTAAAAAAACATTTGCTAGAATAATCATAATCTCTCTCCATGCTTTTTTCATCTTTTGCGACTGTAACACTCGATGCTGTAAATGAGGATGTTTTGTAACCAGCACAAAAACCTTCAGTATTAGCTAAAATAAAATTTGATTTATTTTGAGTAAAACTAGACTCAGTATTAACAATTTTTTTATCACTAGAGGCAGCGAATTCTAATTTTTTCAAATAATCTATTTTTTGATCATTTTCTATATGGGTATCATCATAGAGATTCAAATCTTTAACTTCTTTAGCTAACAAATCTTTATCTGGTAATGAATTGAATTCATCTTCAGGAGTATTTTTTGTTGTCTCAACACATTTTTCAATCAAAATGTTTAGATTATCATCAAGTAAATTAGAGGAAGATATTGATGATTTTTTTTTTCCAATGTAGGTGGTAATGCTTATTCCAAGATCATCTGACCTATTGGACTCATCTAGTTTTTTATTCCTAAAATTAACAGTTTCAGAAACAGAGTTGTTAACGATCACACTAGACTCAGTTGCGCCTAATTTCTTGGCTAAACCTAGACAATAAGATGCCTTTTTTTCTAAAAATTCTTGATCTTTGACCATTTAAAGTTTTGTGCCGCCAACAGTCATCTTATTAATTAGAATAGATGGTTGAGCAACACCAACGGGAACACCTTGGCCAGCTTTTCCACATGTTCCAATTCCTGGATCCATCATCATATCATTACCTACCATAGAAACTTCTTTTAAACTCGAAGGACCATCTCCGATAAGAGTTGCACCTTTTATTGGAGATCCAATTTTGCCATTAACAATCTCATAAGCTTCAGTGCAATTAAATACAAATTTCCCAGAGGTAATGTCAACTTGTCCTCCACCAAAACTTACTGCAAATATACCTTTGTCTACAGCTTTAATCATCTCATCTTGGGTCTGATTACCACTTAACATCATTGTGTTTCTCATTCTTGGAAGGACGATATGTCTATAATTTTCTCTTCTTCCACTACCAGTAGATCTCGTTTTCATCAAACGTGCATTCAGACGATCTTGCATAAAGTTTTTTAAAATTCCATTCTCAATTAAAACTGTTTTTTCTGTTGGTGTCCCCTCATCATCAATAGTAAGACTACCTCTCCTATTGTCGATGGTACCATCATCAACTATCGTAACTCCTTCACTAGCAACTTTTTGGCCCATTAAATTATGAAAAGCAGAAGTTTTCTTTCTATTAAAATCCCCCTCTAAACCATGACCAACAGCCTCATGAATTAATATTGCTGGCCAACCAGGTCCTAGTACAACTTTCATTTCACCAGCTGGTGCAGGTTTACTCTCTAAATTTACTGAAGCTATTCTCAAAGCTTCATCACAAACACTTTTCCAATTTTCATCTTTTAAATAAAAATCGTAGGATTGTCTTCCTCCAACACCATACACACCTGACTCTTTCCTTCCATTTTTCTCAAGCATGACTGATACATTGAATCTTATTAAAGGACGGACATCAGTTAAAGACTCTCCGCCAGATCTAATTATTTCAACTGATTTTTGTTCACCTAAAAAATTGGCTGTGACCTGTTTAATGTTATTATCTTTAGAGCGTAAGTAGTTATTTACTTCATTAAGTATTTTAATCTTTTCATTAAGGGATTTTTGTTCAATAGGATTTATATTATCATAATACTTTTTATTAGATTTAGGAATTTCATGATTATAAGTGCCTTTAACAGATTTTAACGTTGATTTTAAATTTTCTGAAGATTGCCTTAATGAATTTTTTGATATTTCATTAGAGTGAGAATATGCAACTATTTCATCAGAGATAGCTCTAAATCCAAAGCCTAAATCAGAATTATAACTCGAGTTTTTAATTTTATTATCATCTAATAATAATGTCTCTGATTTTGTATTTTCTAGATATAGTTCTCCATCATCACACTTACTAAGTGTATCTGATACAATGTTTTCTGCTTCTGATCTAGATATGTCAGATTTTTCAAAAAAATTATTCATAGAAAGCATTATTTAAGAGTTTTATCTACTATTTTCAATATGAGTATTTTACGCATATACATTATTTTAATAAATCTACTTATATGAAAGTTTATTTTAATAATTCATGCAAAATCTGCAAAGCTGAAATTGATTTATATAAAAAAGAGAAGATTCAAGAAATCGATTGGATTGATATTACGGGTAATAGGA
>CACBHX010000017.1 GCA_902539145.1 uncultured Pelagibacteraceae bacterium
TTATCAGAATCTATTTCAACAAAACCTACATTCGCACCAATTGCGTTTAAAGCAATAACTATATCTTTATTCTCTTGAGTTGGATAAAGCCAATCTGACGTAAAAGACATAATAAAAAATTTAGTTTTGGTTTTTTTGAAGGCGTTTGATAAATTGCCATCAAATTGTTTAACCAAATCAAAATAATCCATTGCTCTAGTTATATAAAGATAACTGTTAGCATCAAATCTATCTACAAATACTGAACCTTGATAACGTAAATAACTTTCTATTTGAAAATCAGCATCAAATCCAAATTTAAGGTCATCTCTTTCCTGGAGATTCCTACCAAATTTTTCTTGAAGCCCCTTTTTAGATAAATACGTAATATGAGCAGCCATTCTTGCTACAGCTAACCCTTTATCTGGCAAAGTGTTTTTAGAATTATATTTTCCATCCATCCAATTATGATCAGCTGTTATTGCTTGTCTACCAAGTTCATTGAATGCAATATTTTGCGCTGAATGGCTAGATGTACAAGCAATAGGGACAGCTGTTTTAGCTTTGTCTGGAAAATTACTCACAAATTGTAAGACCTGCATTCCTCCCATTGATCCACCAACTACAGAAAAAAGCTTTTTAATATTAAAAAAATCTAATAAATTTACTTGGGCGTTTACCATATCATTGATCGTAATAACTGGAAAATCTGTTCCATATATTTTTTTTGTTTCAGGATTTTCGTGACTTGGACCAAAAGAACCCATGCAACCACCAATCACATTAGCACAAATTACAAAATATTTATCTGTGTCGATAGATTTCTTTGAGCCTACCGCATAAGACCACCATCCATCTTTTTTAGTTATTGGATTTACACCTGTTACAAATTGATCGCCTGTTAAGGCGTGAAAGACTAAAATTGCATTATCCTTATTTTTATTTAATTTGCCATAGGTCTCGTATGCTAGAGGAAATTTACTAATAGTTCGGCCACAGTCTAACTTAAGTGGTTTTTCAATTATCAATGTTTTAATATTTTCTCTTATATTCATAATTATTGCTGAAAATTGAATTGTGAGAAAAAAACTTTTTTAGCGGTTTTTTTATAGCGCTCGCAATTCAGATAAATCAGCGCAGAAATTTTGTACAAGAAGTTTTGAGCTATGTCAATTTTAATATATTTTAACTTAAACTATATAAAAAAATCTTAATTTATCTATAAAGAGCATAAAAATTAAAAAAAGAAAATATTATGAGATTTAAAAAATTCAATATTGATGCCTATGAGCCAGGTAAATCTAGTGTTAATAATTTGAAAAAGGTTATTAAATTATCAGCTAACGAGTCCGCTCTTGGTATGAGCTCCAAAGTAAAGAAAATAATATCAAATAAAAACCTTAATTTTTTTAGATACCCGGATGGAAAATCTAAGATGCTCAGGTCTCAAATCTCAAAGAAATTTAAATGTGATAAAGACAGAGTTATTTGTGGGGCTGGATCTGATGAGGTTATTCAGATGTTATGTCAATTATTTTTAAGACCAAAAGATGAAGTAATTGTTCCCCAATTTAGTTTTTTAATGTACAGAATTTATTCAAAAATAGTAGGTGCAAAAGTAATATTTGCTAAAGAAAAAAACTATAAAATCTCAATTTCAGAAATAATTAAAAAAGTTACAAAAAAAACTAAAATTGTTTTCTTAGCAAATCCAAATAACCCGACAGGAACTTATTTGACTGAAATTGAACTTATTGAATTAAGAAAAAAACTTAGAAAAGATATTTTACTTGTAGTAGATGATGCTTATGCAGAATATATGAAAAATCACGATTACAAATCAGGTTTAGATTTATTTAAGAAAAAAGAGAATGTTTTTATTTTAAGGACATTCTCAAAAATTTATGGATTATCGTCATTAAGAATAGGATGGGGATATGGGTCAACAAAAATTATAAAGTCCCTCAACATCATCAAACCTCCATTTAATGTCAACGAGGTAGCCCAAAAAGCAGCGGTAGAGTCTCTTAAAGATAATAAATTTATATCTCGTTCAATTAGCCATAATATTTTTTATGCAAAAAAATTAAAAAATTTTTTGAAAAACTATGAAATTAATACTAATAAAATTTCAGCTAATTTTTTACTTTTGGATTTTTCAAAATGTAGAATTAAAGCTAAATATTTTTATGAAAAACTAAAGAATAAAGGAATAATTTTAAGATCAACAGAGGATGGGTATAAAATAAAAAATATGTTGAGATTAACAGTGGGTTCAAAAACTGATAATATAAAATTTATGAAAGCAGCTGAAAGTATATTTAATAGATGAAAAATATATTGATTATTGGCTGTGGTTTACTAGGTTCATCTTTGGTTAGAAAAATTTCCAAAAAAAAAATTTCAAAAAAAATTTTCATTTACGAAAAATCAAAAAAAAACATTGAAAAAATAAAAAAACTCAAATTAAAAGGTACCATTGTAAAAAAATTAAAGGACGTAATACCACAAACAGGTTTTATTATTTTTTGTACACCAATGAGTGAATATAAAAAAATAATTTTAAAAATAAATAATTATCTTTCATCTGACCATATAATTACGGACATTGGTTCAGCAAAACAAAGATCTAATGAAATAATTAGAAAAAATTTAAAAAAAAAAATATTCTGGACTTCAAGTCACCCTATTGCTGGGTCTGAGGTTAGTGGGCCTGAAAATGGGAAAGAAGATTTATTCGAAAATAAATGGTGTGTTTTAATAAAAGATAAAAAAACTAATATTAAACATTTAAATTTTTTAAGATCTTTCTGGAAAAAGGTAGGCTCTAAAACTGTTGTAATGAATTCCGAAAAACATGATAAGATTTTTTCAATAACAAGTCATTTGCCACATTTAATTGCCTATAATCTCGTAAAATCTGCACAAGATTTTGAAAAAAAACAGAGATACAATTTAATTAAATATAGCGCAGGTGGTTTGCGAGATTTTTCAAGAATAGCAGCATCAAATGAAATAATGTGGAGAGATATTTTTTTTAACAATAAAACAAATGTATCAAAAGCAATTGATATTTTTGTGAAAAATCTTCATTCTTTTAAGAGAGACATTATCTCAGGAAATAGTAAATCAGTAATTAAAAAATTAACTCAAACTAAGAAAGTAAGATCTAAAATTGTTAAATTGAAACAAGATACTAGTAAACCTGATTTTGGAAGAAATTAATATTTTTTAATATTACTAATTTTTATAATATTTAATTTAGCTGTTTTATCAATCAACATAATAGTAAATTTTGTTGGCATTATTACAACTTTTTTTTCTGGGACCATAAGCATGAATAAACTGATGTTTATTAAGACAAATTCCAACATGTCCTTTCCAAAAGACGATATCTCCCTCAGAAAAATTTTTACTTATCTTTTTTCTACAATATTTTGCTTGATCTTTTGAATCTCTAGGAAAAAAAGTTCTATTATAATAATAATATATTTGTACTAAGGCAGAACAATCAATACCATCAGCTGTCTTACCACCCCATTTATATTTAGAATTTAGAAATAATCTTAAAATTTTTTTATAGTTTTTTTCAAAATGTGTAATTTCTCTTAAATCTTTACTTCTTAACCATTTATTATCTTCAAATTGAACAAAAGCTTTATTTTTGTTAATTACTGATATTCCTGAAGCAAAATATAAAAATTGATTAGTTGGTAAAAATTTTTTTTTTACTTTTTTGTAAATTATTGCTTTTAAATTATAAACTTTTTTTGTTGGTTTAAATTTTTTCTTAAAATTATTATTTTTTATAAAACCAACATAGTTATCATAACTAGTTTTAATTTTTACCCAACTTTTTTTCTTTGATAATATTTTAAATTTTTCTCCGTATATTATTTGTGAACTAACCTCTGCCTTACTAGATGGTTTAGTATATAAGTTAGATATGGATGTATTTAAGAAATTGTATCTCATTCAATTTTTTACTGGGGCTAATTTACTGATCCAAATAATCAAAATTAGAACAGGTAATCCTAAAAGAGCAGTTAAAGAAAAAAAATATGGATATCCCATAATATCAACCCAGCTACCAGCATACCCCGCAATTAACTTGGGTAAAAACAACATGATAGAGCTGAATAAAGCATATTGTGTTGCAGTAAACCTAATCGAGGTTAGGCCTGATAAATAGATTACGAAGGCAGCTCCAGCAAATCCACTAGATATGTTATCAGCTGTTATCACCGCAATTAAAAAGTTAATGCTGATTGGAGATATTGCTAACCATGCAAACAACAAATTACTTAAAGCAGCAATCAAGGCACCAAAGAATAAGCATTTCATTGTACCAAATTTGTATGAGCAATAACCCCCAATAAATCCACCAAATATTGTTGCAAAAACCCCAAAAAATTTTGAATAAGTTGCAATGTCTGAAATTTTATAGCCTTTTTCTAAATAGAATATATTTGCCATTACCCCCATTACGATATCAGCAATTCTATATAGCGAAATTAAAATAAGTATTAAAAATGCAAATTTTCCATATCTTTTAATAAAATTTAAAATTGGACCCATATAACTCTTTGAAATTTTATTTTTGGGAGCAAATTGAATCAATATAAGTAAACAAATTATCAAATACGAAAAAACAAAACAGATTATCAATCTTGATAATGAAAATAAAAAATTTATCAAAACATCCTTTTTTTCAAAAGGGCTATCTATAACTGAGTACAAATAAATAAAACCCATTACAGCAATGAAGACGGTTATCAGAAATTTTATATGATTGTCAGAATTTAAATTCCTTATCAATTTTGGCTCATCTGAGATGAATGTTGCAAAAACTCCAACAAACATGAACAAAGACATAATTAGATAAACTTTTTTCCATACATTTTGGTCATAGATCTCTGTCCCAAAAAAGGATGCCAACCATAAACTTCCAGCACCTGCAACAAGCATCGCAATTCTATAACCAGCGATATACATAGATGATAACGGACCTTGTAAAGATTGTGGAGCGGACTCAATTCTAAAAGCATCAATCAGAATATCTTGAGTTGCACTAAAAAAGGCTAGAATTGTAATGAATAAAGCAGTAAAAAACAGACTCTCTTTGGGATCTGTAAATGCAGTTAATATTAATGCAGTAATAATTAAAAATTGAGAGAACAAGAGCCAGCTTCTTCTATGACCAAATTTTTTAAAGATTGGTAATTTGTAATTATCTACAAGTGGTGACCATAGATATTTAAATGCATACGCAAATCCTGCCCAGCTGAATAATGTTACAGTGCTTCTACTTATTCCTGCTTTAACGAGCCAAACTGAAAGAGTTGAAAAAACCAGTAATATTGGAAGCCCAGATGAAAATCCTAAACAAATCATTTTTAAAGGTTTTTTTTCAAAAAAAATACTAATATTTTTCATAATTTAATTTCTCCAGAATGAGGGTAAAAATAAAACCAATATTGCAAATAATTCTAGTCTTCCCAAAATCATTCCTAAACACAATATCCATTTAGATATGTTTGGTATTGAAGAAAAATCCCCATTAGGACCTATAGTTGAACCCAAACCTGGTCCAACATTGGATATTGATGTAGCTGCTCCAGAAATTGAAGTCACAAAATCTAGTCCAGTTAAAGATAGCATAACAGCCAGTAGAAAAAATATAATTAGATACAAATAAATAAAAGATATTATTGACGAAATAAATTTATTATCTATTGGGTTTTGATCATACTTAAGAATAAAAACTCCTTTTGGATAAATAATTTTCTTTAAATTATTAATCACAAAAGAGTACAAAATTTGGATTCTAAATATTTTAACACCACATGTTGTCGAACCTGCGCAACCACCAATAAACATCAATATTAAGAATAATACGAGTGAAAAACTTCCCCAACTATCAAATTGAGCATTAACATAACCTGTACCAGTTAATATTGAAATTACGTTAAATAACACTGCAATAAAATCAAATTTAATTGACCCATTCAAACTCAGATAAATCGATAAAATTACTATTGAAAAAAAGATTATTTTTAAAAATGTTTTGATTTGTATATCTTTGAAAAAAATTTCTCTATCTCCATTTAAAAATTTTATGTAGGATATAAAAGGAATACTTCCTAATAGTATGAAAATTATTGCTGAACTTTCGATAAATCTACTATTAAAGAAACCTAACGACTCATTATAGTTTGAAAATCCACCAGTAGCTATTGTAGTCATAGAGTGAGTTATACTATCGAAGAAATTCATCCCAAAGAGTTTGTAAGATGTTGCACAAAATATTGTTAGTGTTGTGTAAACAAGTATTAGTCTTAATGCTATTTCTTTTGATTTAGGTAGAATTTTTTCAGATGAGTCATTATTTGAAATTTTAAAAAGTTGCATACCACCAACATTCATAATTGGCATCAATGTGATTGCCATTACAATGATACCAATGCCACCCAACCACTGAAGTAACGCTCTCCATAATAAAATACTTCTCGGCATATCCTCAAGGTTAGAAATAATAGTAGAGCCTGTAGTAGTAATACCAGACATGCTCTCAAAAAATGCATTTGTAAATGAAAAATTAATACTTGAGAACAAAAATGGAAGTGAACCAAATATAGCAATACTTAACCAAGACAAAGCAGTTAATAAAAAGGCCTGTTGAAGATTTAATTTTTTATTGTGATCTAAATTTGATAGAAAAAATAAAGTTCCAAAAATAATTGTTACTATTGAAGCACCAAAAAAGGAGGAGTCAATTTCACTATATAAAAATTGCACACCAACTGGAATGAACATAAAAATTCCGAGTATTATTTGCAGAATTCCAAGTGTGAAAAAAACAGTTTTATAATTAGACATTTTGAAAGAACATTATTTTATGGTAAATAAATTTCAACTCTATAAGAATTAAGTTGTTCGTAATTTAGAGAATTTATTAAGTTTATTAATGATAAAAAAAGAAAATTTAGACAAAACAAGTGCATGGCCTTTTGTTGAGGCAAAAAAAATGCTTCGAGAAAGAAAGTCCATAATAGACAAAAAAGGTAAAATTACTCTACAAACAGGTTACGGCCCTAGTGGACTTCCCCACATAGGAACTTTTGGTGAAGTTGCTAGAACCTCAATGATTGTTAATGCCTTGAAACATCTTACCGATCTTCCTACTGAAATTATTACTTTTTCTGATGATATGGATGGACTTAGAAAAGTTCCAGACAATGTACCGAATAAAGACTTGCTTGAAGAAAACTTACATAAACCACTAACTAAAGTTCCAGACCCTTTTAAAAAGTTTGATAGCTTTGGAGAACATAATAATCAAATGCTTAAAAATTTTTTAGATAATTTTAACTTTAAATATAGTTTTAAAAGTTCCACAAAACTCTACAAGTCAGGTTTTTTTAATTCATCACTTCAAGAAATTTTAAAAAATTATGATGGAATTATGAATATTATATTGCCAACATTAGGAAAGGAGCGTCAGAAAACATATTGTCCTTTTTTACCTATTTGTCCTGATACAGGTCATGTTTTAGAAATTCCGATGAAAGAAATAAATAAAGAAAAATCAATGATAATTTTTGATAATAATGGGAAAGATTTAGAGATGAGTATTCTAAATGGTAATTGCAAGCTGCAATGGAAAGTAGATTGGGCGATGAGATGGTATGCTTTAGATGTAGATTTTGAGATGTATGGAAAAGATCTTATTGAGAGCGCAATTTTATCCACAAAAATAATAAAACTAATAGGAAAAACAAACCCATCTGGATTCGCTTATGAATTATTTTTGGATGAAAAAGGGGAGAAGATTTCTAAATCAAAGGGAAATGGAATTACGATTGATCAATGGTTAAAATATGCTTCACCAGAAAGTCTTTCTTTATACATGTATCAAAATCCTAAAAGAGCTAAAAAACTTTATAAAGAAATTGTTTCAAAAACTGTTGATGAATATTTAGAATTATTGGATAAGGCGAAAAATCAAGATGATTTCAAGTTGTTAATAAATCCTGTATGGCATGTACATGATAGTAAAGTTCCTGATGAAAAAATGATAATGTCCTTTTCAATGCTTTTAAATCTTGTTGAAACAAGTAATGCTGATAGTAAAGAGCTTCTATGGAAATTTGTAAAGAAATATAAAAAAGATATTGAGGAAAAAGATTATCCAATTTTTGATGATTTAGTAGGATATGCAATTAAATATTTTAACGATGTCATAAAAAAACAAAAAAAATATAAAATACCTAATAATGATGAAAAAATTGCACTTAAAGCTTTGGTTAGTACATTAGATAATTGTAATGACGAAATGTCACCAGAGGATATCCAAACATTAATTTATTCAACTGGTAAAGAAAATGGATACTCAAAAAATTTAAGAGATTGGTTTAAATTAATTTATGAGGTTGTTTTCGGTGATCAAAATGGACCTCGAATGGGATTTTTTATAAGTTTTTTTGGTGTCCAAGAAACAAAAGATCTTATACAAAAAAGAGTAAAATGATGTTTTCAAATTTAAGATCTTTGATTTTTAAATTAGATCCAGAGACAGCCCATAATTTGGCTATAAAATCATTAAAATTTAATTTTATTCCAAATATTTTAGATCGTGAAAAAAATAATCCCTTGTTTGAAACAAAATTATTTAATAAAAAATTGGAAAATCCTATTGGTATGGCAGCAGGTTTTGATAAAAATGCTGAAGTATATAATTCATTATTTAAATTGGGGTTCGGATTTGTAGAGGTAGGTACTATAACTCCTTTAAAGCAATACGGAAATCCTAAACCAAGAGTATTTAGATTAGAAGAGGATGAGGCATTAATAAATAGACTTGGCTTTAATAATTCTGGTGCAGAAAATATAGTCCATAGAATTAAATCTAATAAACAGATTGGTTTACTGGGTATAAATATTGGACCAAATAAAGATTCTGAAAATAGACTTGAGGACTATTTAAAGTGTCTTAAAACTTTTCATGATGTTGCTGATTATATTACTATAAATATTTCTTCACCAAATACTGAGGATCTAAGAAATTTTCACGATCAATCAAAATTAAATGAATTGTTAAAAGAAATAGAGAGTGAAAAAAAAGAATTAAATTCAACTGTTCCATTAGCAATAAAAGTCTCTCCTGATATAGAAGATAAAGAAATTAATAACATTTCAGATGTATTATTAAATAATAACATTGAGGTTGTGATTATTTCAAATACTTCAGACTCAACTAGGGATAGTCTAAATAATATACAAAAGCATCAAAAAGGCGGTCTATCTGGAAAACCAATTGAGGAAAAATCTAATAATTTAATTAATAAATTTTACAAAATTCTCAATGGAAAAATTAAAATTATAGGTGTCGGTGGAGTTGATTCAGGAAAAAGCGCTTATGAAAAATTTTTAGCGGGTGCTAATTATGTTCAACTTTATACAGGAATGGTTTATAGAGGCCCTAATATTGTAAATTTAATTAAAAAAGAGCTTAAAGAATTGCTGATAAAAGACGGTGTTAAGAATTTCTCAGAAATTATAGGAAAAAAATAAAATTCAAATTTTATAAACTTGACGCAAGCATTTTCTAATCTTATATAGTCGGACTATTATGTCAAAAAAATGTGAACTTACTGGAAAAATTCCAATGAAAGGTCATAATGTTAGTCACGCTAACAATAAGACAAAAAGAAGATTTTTACCAAATTTAAAAAAAGTTAAGTTCACCAGTGAACTTTTAAAAAGAAGTTTAAAATTAACAGTCAGTAATGCTGGAGTAAGATCAGTCGACAAGAAAGGAAGCTTTGACGAATTTTTAAAGACTGTAAAAAATAAAAATTTATCACCAAGATTGAAAAAATTAAAAAAAAGCCTTTTAATTAAATCACCATTTCAAAAAAAAATAATCCAATCTAAAAACGCCTAATGAATAAATTATTTTTGTTACTCTCATTGATTATGGGAGTTGTAGTTTTAGCTTCAAACTACTTAGTTCAGTTCCCAATTAACTATTATGGTTTAGAAGAGCTATTAACCTATGGTGCTTTTAGTTATCCAATTGCCTTTTTAATCACAGACTTGGCCAATAGATCTTTTGGAAAAATTGTAGCTAGAAAGATTGTATATATTGGTTTTACTATAGGAATTTTGTTTACATTAATATTCTCAACAAATTTTACTGATCTCATTTCAATAAGAATTGCAATAGGATCAGGGACAGCATTTATAATTGCCCAACTTTTAGACGTTCAAATTTTTGATCAGTTGAGAAAAAGAAAATGGTACATAGCTCCTTTAACATCATCTTTAATTGGCTCAACAGTAGATACTTTTCTGTTCTTTTCGATATCATTTTATGGAACAGGAATACCTTGGACCACTCTTTCATTAGGAGATTTGGCAGTTAAAATTTTTGTTGCCTTAGTTATGCTTATACCTTTTAGATTACTATTAGGCACATTAAAAGCAGCCTAACTAAATTTTAGGTTCTTGTTGGGTCATGCAGTGAATAGCACCAAACCCCCATATCAATTTACTGCAATCAATTGTTTGAACTTTCTTTTTTCTAAAAAAGTTTTTAAATATTTTAATGGCGATAACATCTTCTTTAACTTTAAATATTGGAAGTAGTACTTTTTTATTACAAATATAAAAATTCAAATAACTTGCAGGAACTCTTGTGTTCTTGATATAGATAGGCGATGGCATAGGTACCTTTATAACTTTAAACTTTTTCCCTTTCTCATTTTTACTTTCTTTTAAAATTTTCAAATTTTCATTTAAGTTTTTGTAATTTTTATCTTTCTTATTAGTCTCAATTGCGGTCATAATTGTATTTCTTGAGACAAATCTCGTTATGTCATCAACATGTCCGTGTGTATCATCACCTGCAATCCCTTTTTTAAGCCATATAAAGTTTTTTATATTTAAATATCTTCTAAATAGTTTCTCGTAATCTTTTTTTGTAAAATCTTTATTTCTTTCCTGAGTTTTGCTCAGTAAACACTCCTCAGTTAATAGAATTGATCCTGAGCCATTTATA
>CACBHX010000018.1 GCA_902539145.1 uncultured Pelagibacteraceae bacterium
AGGAAAATGTTAAAAAATCAATTTTTGAGTTTGTTTACACATCGGTTTTACAAGTTGATGAAAATCTTAAAGATAAAAAAGTTTTAGAAAAAATTGTTTTAGTTGATGTTCAAAAAGAAATCTTTCCTGACTTAGAAAAAACATTAATCAATTTACTTCATAACTCAGGATACCCTGCTGTAAAAATTGAAAAAAAAATAGATTTTGAAGAATTGTATAAAAAGAATTTTAACTAAAAAAATTTTTTTTTATTTGTGATCTTAAAAAATAACTATGGCTCTCTAATTCTTTTTTGGATGGTTTTACAATTTTTTTAAAATAATTTATTTTTTTGTTATTTTCTAGATTAATTGTTCTCTCTTGATTGCTAAAGTCTAAAGTTGGTTCCTTTTGATCAATTAAATTTATATAAACTTTTGCTAGTAAGTCACAATCTACCAGGGCGGTATGTTTTGATCGCCTTGAATTATCAATTCTATATCTTTTACATAATGCATCTAAATTAGATGGTGATCCTGGAAATTTATCTCTAGCCAGTATTAATGTATCTACCACGTCATTTTTGATAACTTTTTTACCCAAAATTTTTAATTCATTATTTAAATGAGATAAATCAAATTCTGCGTTGTGTATAATCAATCTTTTATTATCTATAAATTCTAAAAATTCATCCACAACTTCGGAAAATTTTTTTTGTTTTGACAGGAAATCATCGGTATAACCGTGTACCTCTAAAGCCTTTTCAGAAACTTTTCTCTCTGGATTTAGATAACAATGAAACTGTTTTTTAGTCGAAATTAAATTATCAAGCTCAATGCAGCCAATTTCAACAATCCTATGACCCTCCTTAACGGAGATACCAGTAGTCTCGGTATCTAAAACGATTTCTTTCATTGCAAAATCTTTTTTAAAATATTTTTTACACTTTTTCTAATAAACTTCTTTGTATAGTAATTCTTAATAATATGTTGAGATTTTCTTTTTTTATAATCAAGTGGAAGTTGAATTTCTTTTAATCTTGTAAAAATTTTTCTATCAAAGCCTTTTCTTTTTTTTAATCTTTTTAAAATATCTGATTTTTTTGTGTCAACAAAAACTAAAATCATATCTTTATATTTGATTTTATTCTCTAACAATAAAGGAATATCCAAAATCACAACTTTTCTTTTTTTGTTTTTTAAGAGAAATGAATTCATTTTCTTTCTAACCAAGGGATGCACTATTTTACTGATTTTTTGAATATTTTCTTTTTTTCTTAAAATTGCATTTGCTAATTCAGCTTTGTGTATTGGAAAAGTCACCACGTATTTTGGTAATATTCTATTTAATTTGGTGAAACAAACTCTACTATATTTATATATTTTCTTTACCTCTTTATCTGCATCAAAAACTGGGTATCCAAATTGTCTTGCTACATAACTTTTGCCTGAACCTATATCTCCTAAAACTCCGATAATAATCATTAGCTTAATAAATTTATGACTTCATCGTTAATTTCAGGACTTACTCCTGTCCACATTTTAAAAGCTAATTGTGCTTGCCACAAAAACATCAATTTACCGTTCATTATTTTGTTTCCTCTTTGTTTTGCATTTTTGAGAAAGTTTGTCTCTTTTGGATTGTATATTAAGTCATAAAATAAAACATTTTTGTTATTATCATAATGGTCAAAATCGAAATTTATATTTTCATCTACTGATAGACCAACACTAGTTGTATTTATCACAAGGTCACATAATTCAATTTTTTTTTCCCAATCAACTACTTCTATTGTGTTTTTTAACATGCCACATGAATCAGCAGCTGCATCCCAGTGTTTCTTTAGTTCCTCTGCTTTATTTCGAGTTCTATTACATAAATAAACTTTGCTAGCTCCATCTTTCTTTATAAAACTTGACAAAATTGAGGGAGCAACTCCCCCTGCCCCAAGAATTAAAATTTTTTTGTTTTTTTTATTCCAATTATTTACACTCAAACTAATTTCAAACCCACCCTGATCAGTATTATATCCAACAACTTTATCGTTCTCTTTTATTAATGTATTCACAGATTTAGTTTTTTGAACTTCATTCGGAAATGAATCTATATAATTTAATATTTCACTCTTGAAAGGGACCGTAACATTTACACCTTTGATGTCTCCTTTTTTCACACTTTCAACAATTTCTTTTAAATCTTTTTTATCAACTTTTCTTTTTTCATAAATAGAGTCTAATATTCCATATTTTTTAAACCAATAATTATGTAGCAAAGGAGATAAAGAATGCTCAATTGGGTTACCAATGACAAGATATTTATTCATAATTTTTTAAATAGTCCTTAATTTTATTCACAGGAAGACCCATAATAGTATTTTCATTTCCTTCGATTTTTGAAAATAAAGATCTTCCTTCACCTTCAATTTGATAGACATTATATGCATAAAGTGCTTCATCACTTATTCTTGATAAATATTCTCGTAATTGATTTTCAGTAAAATTTTTCATCGTTAGTCTAGCTTTATCAGTATAATTCCAAATCATCATCCCATTTCTTGAGATACAAACCGAGCTTATCAAATGGTGAACTTTGCCGTTAAGTTTTTTTAAAATTTTTAATGCGGTATCTCTGTTTTCAGGTTTCGAAATCAACTCTCCCTCCAAGTCTATAACACTATCTGCACCCAATACTATTTGCTCAGGATTTTTCATACTTATCTTATTTGCTTTTAGTTCTGCAAGATTTTTTGAGATAATTTCTGGACTTGCTTTTTCAGCTAACAAACTTGATTTAATAATATCCTCATTAACATTGGAAGGTTCAACAATACAATCAATATTATGTCTGTCTAAAATTTCTTTTCGAACTTTGCTACTTGACGCTAAAATAATTTCTTTATCCATTTTTTTTTGAAGAAAAAATATCGTAAATTTTTATTATAGATGCAGCAGTTTCTTCAACAGATTTTCTTGTAACATCTATGGTTGGCCATTTGTATTTTCTAAAAGTATTTTTGGCGTCTTCAACCTCTTTCCTAATTTTATCTAAATTAGTATAATCTTGATTTTTGTTATCTTTTAGCGAATTGATACGATTTTTTCTTATATCAACTAATCTTTCTGCTTCAGTTGTTAGACCAACAATGCAAAAATTTTGTGGATTTTTTTTTAAATTTTTCGGTATGGAGTTGAAATTTACTAAAGGTATATTGGCTGTCTTATAGCCTTTGTTTGCTAAATATATAGAGGTTGGTGTTTTGCTGGTTCTGCTGACCCCCAACAAAATTATATCTGACTTCTCAATATCATTCAGAAGATTACCGTCGTCATGATTCATTGTATATTGTATGGCTTCAATTCTATTATAATATTCATCGTTTAAAACGTGTTGACCGCTTGGCTCGTGGGACGCTTTTTGATTAAAAAGCTTTGAAAAACTTAAAATCAAACTGCCCAAAACTCCGAAACAAGGAATTTTCTTTTTATTACATGCATTAGCTAAATTCTTAGCTAAGTTGTTGTCCACTATAGTATACAAAATTATAGGATTTTCCTTTTTCTCAGCCACATTAAGTATTTTTGATATTTGATTTTCTGTTCTTGTAAACGAGTATGAATTAACTTTATAATCAATATTCTTAAATTGGGCTTTTAACGATAAAAAAATTCTATCTAAAGTTTCTCCTGTGGAGTCTGATATTAGGAATATTTGATAGGTATTAATCATGTATATTTTGTTAATATCTTTGTAATATTTTAATTAAATTAAACAAATTTATTTTTTAATTAAATAGCTTGTAAAATAAGGGTTTTATTAACATTATCCACTAAGTGGAAAACAAATATACAGATGGTTAAGTAATTCATAAATTACAAGATAATTGATGATTAATTTATGAATAAATGGTTAATAAAATGTTAATAAATAGTAGTTACCATTATTCACATTACTTAATAATACTACAACCTTATAATATATATTATATATATGACTCTAATTGATAAAGTTTTAATAAATAACGATACATCCATAAAACCAATATGGATAATGAGACAAGCTGGAAGATATTTACCAGAATTCAGAGAAATCAGAACTAAAAATCCTGATTTTATAAAACTATGTCTTAATGAAGTATTATCAGCAGAAATAACTTTACAACCTTTGAAAAGATTTGATTTAGATGCTGCAATAATTTTTTCTGACATTTTAATGCTTCCATATGGATTAAATCAAAAAGTTGAATTCAGAAAAGGAATTGGTCCTATATTAGGAAATTTAGAACTGGATAATATTATTGAATTAGAAGAATCTGATTTTGTTGAAAAAGTTAGACCTGTTTATAATTTAATAAGCTTGATTAAAAATAACGAACTTACAAAAAATAAAAGCACAATAGGTTTTATTGGCGCCCCATGGACACTTCTGGTCTATATGATTAATCAAAGGTCTCCAAAATCTGGTTTGAAACACAATTTTTTTGAAGATGAAAACTTTATTGATAAAGTCTTAAAATTAATTGAAAAATTCTTAAAAGTGCACATAAAAAATCAGGTTGAAAGTGGTGCTCAAATTATTCAAATTTTTGATAGTTGGGCTGGTTTGTTGGAGCAAAAAAATTTATCAAAGTATATTTACACGCCTACAATTAATCTTGTCGAATATATTAAATCATTAAAAGTTCCTGTAATTTGTTTTCCTAAAAGTATAAAAAGATACAAAGAATTTTGTGATATTGTAAATCCAAGTGCAATTTGTATTGATTATGAAGTAAACCCAAAAGAAATTTTAAAAGATATTAAAATTCCTGTACAAGGAGGAATGGACCCGAAAATTTTATTGACCAGTCAAGAAAATGTTAAGAAAGAAGCAAAAAAATATTTGGATATATTCAAAGATCATCCATATATATTTAATTTGGGACACGGCATTCTACCTGATACTGACCCAAAGATGATGGATTATCTTGTAAAATTGGTGAAAGATTACTAAATGGAAAACAGTGAAAATCATCCACAAATTAAGTTCGGAAAAACAGGTATTTTAATTATTAACCTAGGGACACCTGACTCAACCAACTGGTTGGACATAAGAAAATATTTAAAGGAATTTTTGTCTGATAGAAGAGTTATCGAAGTTAATCCCATAATTTGGCAAGTTATATTAAATGTTTTTATATTAAATTTAAGGCCCTCTAAAACCGCAAAAGCATATAAGGAAATCTGGATGAAGAAAGAAAATATTTCTCCATTACTTTACTATACTCGAAAGCAAGCAGAGAAATTATCAAGTTTAATATCGGAAGAAAATTTAATTGTTGATTACGCCATGAGGTATGGAAACCCAAGCATTAGAAATAAAATAAAAAGTCTTCATGATATGGGTTGTGAAAATTTAGTCATACTTCCCTTATATCCTCAGTATGCTGCCGCAACTACCGCCACTGTTTGTGATGAGGTGTACAGAACCTTGATGAAAATGAGGTGGCAACCATCTTTAAAAATTATTCCACATTATGAATCTCATCCTTTATACATTGATGCTTTGGTCAATTCTTTAAATAAAAAAATAAGGGAAATAAATTGGAAGCCAGATTTAATACTGGTATCATACCACGGCATTCCACAAAAATATTTTGATAAAGGAGACCCATATCATTGTTATTGCCAAAAAACCACTAGACTTATTTCAGAAAAGTTTAATTCCATAGAACTCAAAACAACTTTTCAATCAAGATTTGGTCCTCAAAAATGGCTTGAACCTTATACAGATAAAACATTAGAAAAATTACCTGGCGAGGGTAAAAAGAATGTTTTAGCAATATGTCCTGGTTTTTCATCGGATTGCGTCGAAACTTTGGAGGAAATTCTAATTCAAGGTAAAGAGACTTTTCTAGAGTCTGGTGGTGTAAATTTTGATATGGTGCCGTGTTTAAATGATAGTGATGATCATATAGCTTTACTAAAATCATTAGTTCAAAAAAGCCTGTAGTTTATGAATACTTATTTGCTTTTCAAATCTTTACACTTAATAGCAGTTATTTCTTGGATGGCTGGACTTTTATATCTTCCGCGGATTTTTGTTTATCATTCGGAAAATAACGACAAACCATTAGTAACAGAGGTATTTAAAGTTATGGAAAAAAAACTTTTTTTTTACATTATGACCCCAGCAATGACGTTTTCTTGGATATTTGGGTTAATACTTATACACGAAATAGGTTTTCAGCAACTAAGTCAAAAGTGGATGATTTTAAAACTTATTTTCGTGACCTCTCTAACTTTATATCATTTTTATTTAGGAAAAATCTTAGGTCAATTTAAACAAGATATAAATAATCACTCTTCTAAATATTATCGATATATTAACGAAATCCCCACATTATTGCTAATTTTGATCATTTTTATTGTTATTTTCAAACCTATCTAGGGTTGAATAATCTAAATTAGTATATATATTCTTAATATTATTAAGTCCTTAATAATATAACTCATGAACATACAAGAACTCAAACTTAAATCTTCAGAACAGCTAATTACTCAAGCCGAGGAATTAGGTATAGAAAACGCCAGCACGCTAAGGAAGCAAGAAATACTTTTTGCTATTTTAAAAAAAGTTGCAGAAAAAGAAGAAATTACTGGGGCTGGAGTTTTACAGCTATTGCAAGATGGTTTTGGGTTTCTTAGAGCGATGGAGTCAAATTATCTTCCGGGACCCGATGATATTTACGTAAGCCCAAGTCAAATCAGAAAATTTGGATTAAGAACTGGTGATACTGTAGAGGGACCAGTTAGAGCACCAAAAGAAGGAGAAAGATATTTTGCTTTACTTCAAGTCAGCAAGATTAATTTTGAAGAACCTGAAAAATCTAGACACAAAATAGCATTTGACAACCTAACCCCACTATATCCTGATAAGCAATTAATTATGGAGGTTGAAGTTACAAAACCTGATAAAAAACAAGATCTAACCCCTAGATTAATAGATTTAGTTAGTCCTATTGGTAAAGGTCAAAGATCAATAATTATTTCACCACCCAAGGCTGGAAAAACAATGATTTTACAAAGCATAGCTAATTCAATCGCTAAAAATTACCCTGAGTGTTATTTGATTGTTTTATTAATTGATGAAAGACCCGAAGAAGTCACTGATATGCAGAGAACGGTTAAAGGAGAAGTTATAAGTTCAACTTTTGATGAACCAGCCCAGCGTCACGTTGCTGTTGCAGAAATGGTTATTGAAAAAGCAAAGAGATTAACTGAACATAAAAAAGATGTAGTGATATTATTAGACTCAATTACAAGACTGGGTAGAGCATACAATGCAGTAATACCAAGTTCTGGAAAGGTTTTAACAGGTGGTGTAGACGCTAATGCTCTTCAGAGACCAAAAAGATTTTTTGGTGCGGCTAGAAATATTGAAGAAGGAGGATCTTTAACGATAATATCTACCGCTTTAATTGATACAGGTAGTAGAATGGATGAAGTAATTTTTGAGGAATTTAAAGGTACAGGTAATAGCGAAACTGTATTAGATAGAAAGATTGCAGATAAAAGAATATATCCTGCGATTGATATAACCAAGTCAGGAACAAGAAGAGAAGAATTGCTTTTCGAAAAGAATGATCTTCAAAAAATGAATGTCTTGAGAAGAATTATTGCACCAATGGGAACAATGGATGCTATCGAATTTATAAGTTCGAAATTAAAAGATACAAAAAATAATTCAGAGTTCTTTAATTCTATGAACAAGCCTTCATAAGCTTATCTTTGATTTAAGACAATATTAATAAAAATTTATTTTAGATCTTTATTTATTATTAAAAGTTTACATTGTTATCTCATGTAATATATTTTTAATTTATGAGTAAACAAACTGTAGATTTTTTAAATTTATTTAAACAAAAAAAATATTTAACAATAATTTCTATAATAGAAAATCAAATTTCAGTGACTCAAATAACACCAGGACTATTAAATCTAAGAGGTGTTTGTAGGATGATGTTAAGTAAATCAAATGATACAATAAAGCTTGCCATAAATGACTTTAAAGAATCTTATCGCATGGAGACTGATAAGAGCAAATCACTAGATCAAATTAAAAATTTAATAAATGCCTCAATAATCTTTTTTGATAATGAATATACTAAGAATAAAAATGTTCTAAAAAGTGATTTTTTTAACGAGATAAATTCTATCTATGAGGAAAATAAACAATTTTTTGAAAATAGTTTAGATTTGAAAAAAAATATATTAAAAGTATTTAAACGCACCTTGAGTGTTAAAAATGTTACTGAGTATTTAAAAAAAATATCCAGAACAGAGTCTGACTCGGACACATTTGCTTCATATATTTATTTCAATAATTATTTATATGATTGGTCCCAATCTGATTATTTAGAAAATTCACAGATTCTTGATAATAAATTAATCAAATACCCGACAAAAGAATTATTAAACTTTGTGTCTAGAAAAGATGAAAAAATAAAACTAGGGTTTATTTCCTCAGATATTCGATCTAAGCATTCTGTAACTTACTTTTTAAGAACATTAATTTCAAATTACGACAAAAATAAATTTAAAATTTATTTGTATCATAATCACGATGTAGAAGATGATACTACGAAAGAATTTGAGAAATATGTTTTCAAAAGTTTAAGAATATCGAAATTAGATGATATTGAGGCCATAAATGCGATTAGGAAAGACGAAATTAATATAGTTATAGATCTTAACGGTCTTTCTTCAAACCATAGGTTAAATTTATTAAAAAACCGTTTGGCACCAATTCAAATTTTATGGTGTGGATATACCAATACATGTGGCCTAACAGAGGTAGATTACTTAATGGTAGATAAAAATTTGATTAAACCTAATGAAGAAAAATTTTATTCAGAAAAAATAATTTATTTACCAAATATATGGAATTGTCATTCAGGATATAATGGTGAAAGATTGGAAAATCAGTCTCCTTTAAAAAAAAACGGATATGTTACATTTGGTTCTTTTAATAATTTTAAAAAGATAAATGATGAAGTTATTGAAGTATGGTCTCAAATATTAAAAAAAGTAAAAAATTCCAGGTTGTTTTTAAAAACCTCGGTTGCTACGACTCAAGAATTATACAAAAAAAAATTTGAGAATCAGGGCGTTTTGGACTCAATTACTTTTTTAGATTATAGTAACAATTTTACTGACCATTTAAATGATTATAAAAAAATAGATATTGCTTTGGACACTTTTCCATGGAATGGTGTCACGACATCATTTGAGGCAATTTGGATGAATGTTCCTGTTATAGTTATGAATGGTTATAATTTTAATTCTAGGTGTGGATCATCAATTAATATAAATTTGGGCTTTCAAAATTTAATTGGTGACGACAAAGAAGATTATATCAAGAAAGCTTTATCTTTAGCCAATGATGAAAAGGGTTTACAGGAACTAAGAAAAAAACTTTATGAAAATGCCCTGAAAACCCCTTTATTTGACCAAAAAAAATTTGCAAACGATTTTTTTTCCTCATTGCAAAAAATATTTAATTAATTGATTTTTAAATGACCATTTATGCATTATCAACAGGTCCAGGTGTTTCGGGAGTAGCTATAATTAGAATTTCGGGACCCGAAAGTTCAAAAGTATTAAAAAAAATAACTAATAAAGAAATTCCGAAGCCCAGGATAGCTACACTTAGAAAAATATACAATATCAAAACTTCAAAATTAATAGATGAAGGTATAGTTTTATGGTTTCCCGGGCCGGAGAGCTACACAGGCGAGGATATGGCAGAAGTTCACATTCATGGAGGGAAAGCCGTTATTTTAGCTGTGCAGGATCAAATAGCTAAAATTGAGAACTGCAAACTTGCTGGACCAGGAGAATTTACTAAACTTGCCTTTCAAAATGGTAAAATAAATTTATTAAAAGCAGAGAGTATCGCAGATTTAATCTCAGCAGAGACAGAGATTCAAAGGTTACAAGCTATCAAAATAATGAAAGGAAAGTCCTCTGAAAAATTTAATGAGCTTAGAGAAAAATTGTTAAAACTTCTATCATTTATTGAAGCAAAGATTGATTTTCCCGAAGAAGATTTACCAGAGGAAAATTTAAAAAAAATCAAACAGGATTGTACTGATGTGTTAAATGAAATTAATAAAATTTTAAGTGATCAAAAAGTTGGAGAAATAATTCGTGAGGGTTTTAAGATAGCTATTATAGGGCCTACAAATGCCGGTAAATCAAGTTTGATAAATAACCTGTCAAACAGAGAAGTTGCTATTGTCTCAGAGATTGCAGGCACCACAAGAGATGTTGTTGAAACACATCTAAATATAGATGGTTATCCGGTGATTATTTCAGACACTGCAGGTATACGTGACTCAAAAGATGAAATTGAAAAAAAAGGAATAAGGTTATCCCTTGATAAGGCAGAAAATGCTGATTTAAAATTAGTAGTGGTAG
>CACBHX010000019.1 GCA_902539145.1 uncultured Pelagibacteraceae bacterium
AGAAAAAGTTATTTGGTCAGTATAGTTTCGATGAATGTGTCGAAAGGTATATCAAATCAGTGAATGCAGGATTGTTAAAAATCATGTCAAAAATGGGTATCTCTGTTTTAAGTTCTTATAGGGGTGGATGTAATTTTGAAACTGTTGGTCTAAGCAGATCAATAGTTGATGATTATTTTCCAGGAGTTACCTCAAAAATTTCTGGTATTGGATTGTCAGGAATTGAAAAAAAAATACGTGCAATACATAAAGAAGCGTTTGAGAGTACTGATACGGTTTTGCCTATTGGTGGTATTTATAGATACAGAAAGAATGGAGAAACACACCAATATCAAGGTAGATTAATCCACTTATTACAGAGTGCAGTGGGGTCAAATTCTTATTCAGCATATAAAAAATATGCTGAGGGAATATATAACTTGCCACCAATTAATTTAAGGGATTTGATTGATTTTAGAAAAAAAAAATTAGGTCCATCTATTCAAATTTCTGAGGTTGAGCCGATAGAAAAAATATTAAAGAGATTTGGTAGTGGAAGTATGTCTCATGGAGCGTTATCTAAGGAAGCACATGAAACTTTGGCTATTGGGATGAATAGGATTAAAGGTGCATCCTGTAGCGGAGAAGGTGGTGAAGATGCCAATAGATTCAAAATCATGGACTCTGGTGATAGTGCGAATTCGAGAGTGAAGCAAATCGCATCTGCTAGATTTGGCGTAACAGTTAATTACTTGAACAATTGTAATGAAATTGAGATCAAAATTGCCCAAGGTGCAAAACCTGGTGAAGGTGGCCAATTACCAGGATTTAAAGTAACAGATGAAATTGCTAAGCTAAGGCATTCGACACCAGGTGTTACATTAATTTCTCCACCTCCACATCATGATATTTATTCAATTGAGGATTTAGCTCAGCTTATTTATGATTTAAAACAAATCAACCCAAAGGCACGAATTGGAGTCAAATTAGTTGCGTCATCTGGTGTAGGTACTATTGCAGCTGGTGTGGCAAAAGCAAAAGCTGATATAATTTTAATTTCAGGACATAATGGAGGAACTGGAGCTACACCGCAAACAAGTGTAAAATATGTAGGTATTCCTTGGGAGATGGGACTTACAGAGGCAAATCAAGTTTTAACATTAAACAATCTAAGACACAAAGTTACTTTAAGAACTGATGGAGGTATTAAAACTGGAAGAGATGTGGTTATAGCAGCCATGATGGGTGCTGAGGAATATGGTGTAGCAACTACAGCTTTAGTAGCAATGGGTTGCATCATGGTAAGGCAATGTCATTCCAATACTTGTCCTGTAGGAGTGTGTACACAAGATGAAAAACTAAGAGAAAAATTTACTGGAACTCCTGATAAAGTTGTAAATTTATTTACGTTTATCGCTACAGAAGTAAGAGAAATTTTAGCTTCTCTTGGTTTTAAATCTTTAAATGAAGTTATCGGTCGAACAGATTTATTGATGCAGGTAAGTAAAGCATCACCTAATCTAGATGATTTAGATCTTAATCCACTATTTGTACAAGCAGACCCTGGTAATAATAAGAGGTACTGTGAGATATCAGAAATTAATGAAGTTCCAGATACGCTGGATCAAGAGATTTGGCCTCAAATAGAAAAGGCTTTAGACAACTCTGACAAAATAAATAATGAGTTTTTAATTAAAAATACCAATAGAGCCGTGGGTACTAGAATTTCACATCACTTGTATAAAAAATATGGCTATGAAAAACTAAAAGAAAATTTTTTAATTCTTGATTTTAAAGGTTCAGCTGGACAATCTTTTGGGGCATTTACAGCAAAAGGACTTAAACTTAATTTAAAAGGTGATGCAAATGATTACGTTGGTAAAGGTTTATCAGGAGCCACCATTTCAATAAAACTTCCTGATGAAAGTAATTTAATTTCAAACGAGAATACTATTATTGGTAACACAGTTCTTTATGGTGCAACGTCAGGTAAACTCTTTGCAGCCGGTCAAGCTGGAGATAGATTTGCAGTAAGAAATTCTGGTGCAATGACTGTTATCGAAGGTTGTGACTCAAATGGTTGTGAATATATGACAGGTGGAACGGCAGTAATTCTTGGAGATGTTGGAGATAATTTTGCAGCTGGCATGACAGGGGGTATGGCTTTTGTTTATGATAAATCAAAAGAATTTGAAAAAAAAGTAAACCCTGACTCAGTTGTATGGCAAAATGTAGAGACTGAATATTGGTCAAAATTTTTAAAAGAATTGGTACTCGAACATAGTAATGAAACTGGATCTAATTTGTCAAAAAAAATAATTGATGATTTTGAGAACGAGTTAAAGAATTTTGTACAGGTTTGTCCAAAAGAAATGATAGATAAGCTTAAAAATCCAATCTCTACAAAAACAAAAATACAAAAAGTTAGCTAATTATTAATTTTAACTCTCTTTTCAATATCTTAAGCCATTTAGGTGAAGACAAACTATGATCACCATTTTTTACAATTACTAATTTCTTTTTTTTCGATTTAAATATTTTCAAAATTTTTTTTGAGTAAATTACAGGAACAGACTCATCTTTACTCCCATGAACCATTGTTACATTTACATTTTGATTTATTTTTTTGTTTAAAACTTTGTTCTTTTTTCCATCTTTTATTAATTGGTGAGTAATTGGATAAGTGTATTCACCATATTTAAGAGGATATATACCATTTTTAATGATTTCCGATTTAATTTTTTTTGTAAATTTCTTCCACATCAAGTGTTCTAGAAATTCGGGTGCAGACCCAATTCCTAAAAAACCTACGATTTGTTTCTTAAAATATTTAAATTGATTTAATGAAATCCAAGAACCCATGCTTGACCCAATTAAAATTATGTTATTTTTTTTGACAATTTTTCTAATTAGTTGATAAGTTTCATTTGTCCATTTGGTTATATTTCCATCAATAAATTTTCCTGATGATTTTCCATGGCCAGAATATTCTAAAGCTAAAAAACCTAAATTATTTTTCTTTGCAAATCTTAAAAAAGTTTTGGGTTTTTGACCCTCTAGGTCTGATTTAAAACCATGAAGAAAAACAAGATAAGTGTTTTTCTTCTTAAAATTCGTTAAATATCTTATTCTTTTAGTTTTTGTTAGTTTTAAGTATTTAAACTTAGTCATAAAAGTTTATTAGTTATTTCGATTATTATATAATTAATTCTAATGTCATTTAATTTAAAAGTTTTACAAGTTATCCCCAAACTAGGCTACGGGGGAGCTGAAACTGGTTGTTATGATATTGCTCATTATCTTCCAGAATATAACTGTAAATCTTTCATAGTTACAAGTGGTGGCGAGTTAACAAAATTTATAGATAGGAAAAAAGTAAAATTGATCAGATTACCTGTTCATAGCAAAAATCCTTTTTTAATTTTATTAAACTCAATAATTTTAGTTTTTATTATTTTATTTTACAATATATCCGTAGTTCACGCTCGAAGTAGAGCGCCAGCTTGGTCTTGTTTAATTGCAACTAAATTAACGGGAAGAAAATTCGTAACAACTTTCCATGGAACATATAATTTTAATGGAAAAATCAAAAAATTTTATAATTCGGTTATGGTTAGGTCAGACCTTGTTATAGCTGGATCTAATTTTATTTTTTCCCACATTAAAGAAAAATACTCAAATCTCATTGATGTAAAAAAAAAATTACTTGTAATATTTAGAGGTATAAATGTTGATTATTTTGACTCCAGTACATTGTTAGAAAAGGATGAAAAAAAATTATTGAACGAATGGGGTATATTAGAAAATAAAAAAATTATTTTGTTACCTGGTAGATTAACATCCTGGAAAGGTCAGGAACTATTTATTGAAGCGGTAAATTTGGTTAACATTGAATTAGGTTACGAAGCATTTTATGCGGTTATCTTAGGTAATGATCAAGGACGAGATGCGTATAAAAAAAAATTACATCATCTTCGTGAACAATTCAAAATTTCTAACCAAATAAAATTTATTGACTCATGTAAAAATATGGCTTTGGCTTATAAAGTATCAGATATAATTGTTTCAGCATCAATTGAACCGGAGGCATTTGGACGAGTTGCAGTAGAGGCCCAATCAATGGAAAAGCTGATAATTGCTAGTAATATCGGTGGATCAAATGAAACTGTGATTAATGAAAAAACAGGTTTATTGTTTGAGTCTGGAGATCCAAAATCTTTAAGTAAAAAAATAATGCAAGCTTTAACTATGGATGAAAGCTTATTGAAAACTATGGGTATTGAAGGTAGAAAAAACGTTGTAAAAAAATTTAATGTTGAAAAAATGTGCTTTTCTACTTATTCAGAATATAAAAAATTAGTTAATTAAATGCTTACAATAAAATTACCAGATGGAAATAATCTAAAGTTTCCAAAAGAGGTCACAGGTTTAGAAATTGCAGAAAAAATAAGCAAATCTCTTTATAAAGAAGCCTTGATAATGAGCGTAAATGGTGAGCTCAAGGATTTATACTTTTCGATTAAAGAAGACTCTTTAGTAAAAATTTTTACTGCAAAAGATCCAGAGGGATTAGAGGTCATTAGACACGATGCTGCTCACATTATGGCTATGGCTGTTCAAGAGTTATATCCTGGAACCCAAGTTACTATTGGACCAGTGATAGAGAATGGATTTTATTATGATTTTGCAAGAAAAGATCCATTTACTGATGAAGATCTTAAAAAAATCGAGAAAAGAATGTCAGAAATAATAGACAAAGATGTAAAAACAAGAAGAGAAGTTTGGGATAGAGATAAAGCAATTAAGCATTTTAAAAAAATTGGAGAAAAATATAAGGCAGAAATCATCGAAAGTATTCCTGAAAGTGAGGAGCTTTCAATTTACCATCACGGTGATACTTGGCACGATTTATGTCGAGGGCCACATTTGTTATCCTCTGGTAAAATTGGTAAAGCTTTTAAACTTACCAAAGTATCAGGAGCATATTGGCGTGGCGACTCCAATAATGAAATGCTTCAAAGAATTTATGGAACTGGTTGGGCAACCAAAAAAGACTTAGATGATTATTTAAGAAGAATTGAAGAAGCTGAGAAAAGAGATCATAGAAAATTGGGTAAAGAAATGGATTTATTTCATTTTAGAGAGGAAAGTCCTGGCTCTGTTTTTTGGCATGAAAAAGGTTGGGCACTTTTTCAAAAACTTATTAGTTATTTGAGAGCTAAACAAGATAAAGCAGGATACAAAGAGGTAAATACTCCAGAGGTATTAGATAGATTACTTTGGGAAAAATCTGGTCACTGGGAAAAATATGGGGAAAATATGTATACTTCTCAAACACCTGATGAAAAAGTTTTCGCTATCAAACCAATGAATTGTCCAGGTCATATTCAAGTTTTTAATCAAGGGCTTAAAAGTTACAGAGATTTACCACTAAGAATTACAGAATTTGGAAAAGTTCACAGATATGAACCTTCAGGTGCACTACATGGTCTTCTAAGAGTGAGAGCTTTTACTCAAGATGATGCGCATATTTTTTGCTCAGAGGATCAAATTACAAGTGAGTGTTTAAACGTAACAAATTTAATTTTAGATATTTATAAGGATTTAGGATTTGAAAATGTTATTTTGAAATACGCAGACAGACCCGAGATAAGAGTCGGAGAAGACCATGTTTGGGATAAAGCAGAGGCCTCTTTATTAGAAGCAGTAAAAGCTACCAAACTTGAATATAGCATCAATAAAGGGGAAGGTGCTTTCTATGGACCTAAAATTGAATTTGTTTTAAGAGACGCAATTGGTAGAGATTGGCAATGTGGGACAGTGCAAGTCGATTTAAATTTACCAGGGAGATTAGATGCTTCCTATGTGGATAAGGATGGAGCAAAAAAAGTACCAGTGATGTTACATAGAGCAATGTTTGGTTCACTTGAGAGATTTATTGGAATATTAATTGAAAATTATGCTGGTAAATTCCCATTTTGGATTTCTCCTTTACAAACTGTGGTAATACCTATCTCAGAAGATTTTGAGAACTATGCAAAAGAAGTGACTGAAAAAATAAAAGATGCAGGCATAAGTTCAATTGTTGACTTAAAAAAACATAATCTAAATTATAAAATTAGAGAACATTCTTTAGCAAAAATACCAATTCTACTGATTTGTGGTAAAAAAGAAGTTGACAGTAAGAGTGTAACCATTAGAAGATTGGATTCTAATAAACAAGAAAATATGAAACTAGATTTATTTTTAAAAAGCTTTTCTGCACTAAACAAAGTATCTTAAAATTTAGTGGCAGACATCAAACAAAATTATTTCCAAAAAAGAACTAAAGATCGTGGCCCAAGATCTAATAATAGAATTTCATCACCCGAAGTTCAGGTTATTGCAAACGATGGAAATAATTTAGGAATTTTGAATACTAATGAGGCAATTACAATTGCGAAGAGAGAAGGATTAGATCTTATAGAAATATCTCCCAATGCTAATCCACCTGTCTGTAAAATTATGGATATGGGAAAGTTTAAATATGATGCTCAGAAAAAAGCAAACCTTGCAAAGAAAAAGCAAAAAATAGTCTCATTGAAAGAAATAAAGATGCGACCTGTAACAGAGACCCATGATTATGAATTCAAAGTAAAAAATGCAAAAAAATTTATTGCCAAAGGTGATAAAGTAAAATTTACAATAAGATTTAAAGGAAGAGAACTTCAACACTCACACCTTGGAAACGAACTTATGACTAAAATTAAAGAGGATATGAAAGATATTGGTAAAATAGAATTACATCCAAAGTTTGATGGTAAACAAATGATTATGGTAATCCAGCCTTTATAAGCTTTAATATAGGTTGTAAATTTATTTCTTTGTATGTATAACCTCGCTCAATTATGCCAAAATTAAAAACCAAAAGCTCAGCAAAAAAAAGATTTAAGATATCGGCCAGAGGAAAAGTAATCATGGCCCAGGCTGGTAAAAGGCATGGAATGATTAAAAGAACTAATTCACAAATAAGAAAATTAAGAGGCACTACCACAATGTCAAAACAAGATGGAAAAATTGTTAAGTCGTATATGCCTTATAGTTTAAGAGGTTAAAATGGCTAGAGTAAAAAGAGGTGTTACAAGTAGAGCAAAACATAAAAAAGTTTTAAAAGCTGTTAAAGGTCAGTGGGGTCGAAGAAAAAATACTATTAGAGTTGCAAAACAAGCCATGGAAAAAGCAATGCAATATGCTTACAGAGATAGAAGAAATAAAAAAAGGGATTTTAAATCTTTGTGGATTCAAAGAATTAATGCAGGTGTAAGAGCTGAAGGATTAACTTATTCCAAATTTATTAATGGCCTAAATAAGTGTGGGATTAAAATTGATAGAAAAATACTTGCTGAGATAGCTTATGATAGTCCAGAAGCCTTTAAAACTATTGTCCAAAAAGCACAATCTGCACTAAATTAATCTTCGCTATTGTTTTATTTCACTGAAGAAATAATCTGTAAAAATGTCAGATCTTAAAAAAATAAAAGATGAACTTCTTTTGAAACTGAAAGGTAAATTAAACTTGTCAGAGGTAAATCAAATGAAATCTGATTTATTTGGTAAGAATGGATTAGTTTCATCACAATTTAAAAAGATAGGAACCATTGCAGAAACCGAGAGAAAAAAATTTGCCTCAGAACTGAATGTTATTAAAGATGAATTACAAGATTTAATTAATTTGAAAATAAAGGAAATTGAAAACGAGGAAATTAAAGAAAAGTTACAAAAAGAAAAAATTGATATTACTTTGCCTGAACGACCATTTGTTAGAGGTAAAATTCATCCTGTGTCACAAACAATAGATGAAATATCCTCGATTTTTTCTGAAATTGGTTTTAGCGTTGAGGAAGGCCCAGATGTTGAGAGTGAATACAATAATTTTACTGCACTCAACACGCCGGAAAATCATCCAGCCAGAGATATGCATGACACATTTTATCTTGATGAAAAAAAAGAAAGATTATTACGCACTCATACTTCTCCAGTTCAAATTAGAACAATGTTAAAAGACAAACCACCGTTTAAAATAATAGCTCCTGGCAGAACATATAGGTCAGATAGCGATCAAACACACGCACCTATGTTTCATCAGGTTGAAGGTCTTCATATAGACAAAGATATTAATATGGGACATTTAAAAGGATGTCTAAATTATTTTATTAAGGAATTTTTTGAATTGGATAAAATTAAAATGAGATTTAGACCAAGTCATTTTCCTTTCACAGAGCCGTCTGCTGAAGTTGACATAGGATATGAGATGAAGGATGGCAAAATAGTAATTGGTGAAGGCAATCAATGGCTTGAGATTTTGGGGTGTGGGATGGTACATCCAAATGTTTTAAGAAATGTTAAAGTGGATCCAACAAAGTTTCAAGGATATGCATTTGGGATGGGTATCGATAGGTTAGCTATGTTAAAGTATGGGATTAACGATTTGAGGGCTTTTTTCGATTGTGACTATAGATGGTTAAATCATTTTGGATTCGATCCTTTAGATGTACCTACAAATTATAGAGGCTTGAGTAGATGAAAATCACATTTGATTGGCTTAAAGATCACTTAAAGACAAATTTAAAAGAAAAAAATCTTTTAGAACAACTTACCAATGTTGGATTAGAGGTAGAAGGAGTACAAAATCTCTCCTCAGATAAAGAGCTTTTTAAAGTAGCTAAAATTATTAAAACAATAAAACACCCTAATGCAGATCGGTTAAAAGTTTGCGATGTTGATGTTGGAGAAAAAGAATTAAAAAAAGTTGTTTGTGGAGCCGCTAATGCAGTTGAGGGACTAATTACAGTATATGCCCCTCCAGGATCAATTATCCCAAAAACTAAGACAAAACTAGTTGTAGCTAAAATAAGAGATGTTACTTCTTATGGAATGCTTTGTTCAGAGTCTGAATTAAATTTATCTGACGAGAGTGATGGTATAATTGAACTATCATCAGGATACAAAAAAATTATTGGTAAGAATTATTTTTCAAAATCAAAATCTAACTTGATTGATTTATCTATAACACCTAATAGACCAGA
>CACBHX010000020.1 GCA_902539145.1 uncultured Pelagibacteraceae bacterium
TTATAATAAAAAGGAAATATCCTTCTTATAAACTTTCGAGCATTATCTTCATCTAGAGTAGTGAATACTACTGGAGCAATCACAAATGAGAAAAATAACATGATGCCTAAAATCATTGCTATTAAATAAATACTAACTTGTTCAATCATAATTAATTTTCAATTGAATTTTCTTTTTTCATTCAATTTCACCACGAGGGCATTAATGCTTTTTTTAAGTATTTTTTATCTAGTTTGCAATCTTTATATCCTCTAGCAACAACATTTAAATATCTTTCAGTTGGAAATTTGAAAGGAGTTTTTTTTACCATTGTATAGGTCATTACTTTTTTTCCATAATAGGAAAAATAATATTTCTTATATAAATTTGGATAATCTTCATAAACATCAAGTTTTTTTTCGTCACTTTTAGATATTTCAAATAAACCACCTGGAACTATCGAATTTTTTTTTGGCTCAATATCAGCTGCTCTGTATTTACTTCGAAAAGTTAATCTGAAATCTTTTAAATCTATCTTTTTTAAGAAAATGCTATCTTTACATCTTTTTTTCATTTGAAAGTGATGAAGATTACTACCATAAGCAAAGTAAAGCATTTATCTCTCTACAATTTCTATATCTTTTTCTTTTATAAATTTTAAAATTTGAGAATTACAGTTGTCAATTTTAGATTGATCTTCAGATCTTACAACAATTGATACACCTAATTTACCAGCATGAAAAAAAGGATAACTTCCAATTTCAACATCTTGGTTTTGGTCTTGAACTTTCATCAGAGAATTAGCAATTTCACTTTCAACTGTTCTTAGATTAATCGTGTGACTTAAAATCGGTTCTCCGCCAGCTAATTTATTCTTCAATCCTCCTAACATAGACTTCATTATTGACGGCACACCTGGTAAACAAAATACATTCTCAACACTAAATCCTGGAGCACCACTTGTTGGATTTAAAATTAATTCTGCATTTTCTGGCATCCATGCCATTCTTTGTCTACCTTTATTGAAATCTCCTTTTTTGTAATAAGAGTCTAATATTTTAAACGCTTCTTTATGTATTTCATATTTTCGATTAAAAGCTTTTGAAACGGACTGTGCAGTAATATCGTCGTGAGTAGGACCTATTCCCCCAGTTGTGAAAACATAATCATTGGATTTTCTTAAAACATTAAGAGTTTCAACAATTGTTTTTTCTATATCGGGAATAACTCTTACTTCATTTACTTTTATGCCTATTGAATTAAGCCAAAGAGCTAATGTGCTTGTATTAGTGTCTTGAGTTCTTCCTGATAAAATTTCATTACCAATTATTAGAATTGCTGCATTAACTGTTTTGTTTTTACTCATTATTATATGTATAATTTGAAAATGGAATTTACCAAGTCTTTAATAAAAGGCAAATTAATCAAAAGATATAAACGTTTTTTTGTTGATGTTAAATTAGATAAACAAGTAGTTACGGCACATTGTCCTAATACAGGATCGATGAAAGGTTTGTTAGATGAGGGGAATGAGGCCTATCTATTAAAAAACGATGATCCAAAAAGAAAATTGAAATATACACTTCAAATTCTAAAAGCTAAGGGAAATCTTGTTGGGGTAAACACTCATTTAGCTAACAAAATTGTTCACGATGGTCTAATAGAAAATCTTATTAGTGAGTTGAGTAATAATGAAAAAATCAAACCAGAAGTTTTCTTCAATAAAGAGACCAGATTCGACTTTTTAGCTGAAAAAAATAATAAAAAAATCTTTATTGAGGTAAAAAACGTAACGCTTTTTCGTGATAAAAAAACTGCTGAATTTCCCGATGCAATTACCTCAAGGGGATCAAAACATTTGCTCACCCTTATTGATGCCATAAAAAAAGGTTATAAAACCTACTTAATTTTTCTAGTGCAAATACAAAATATGGAAAACTTTAAAATAGCAAAAGACATCGACCCAGAATATTATAATAATAACTATTAAAGATATATATTCATCATGAATTTTGTCCTACCTAGACATTTGAATTGTAATGTTTTAACATTTTTAACACTCATTATTTGAATTTATTGAGTTATTAATGATTAATTGTTGTGAAAAGTATTTATAAAATTCATTACATCATATTTTTTTTAGCTTTATTTTTTTCTAAAGCTATAGCGGAGCCAACCTTTGTGCAAAGTAAATCAATCGATATAGGCACTTATTTTGGACTTACATTTAATAATGATGGTACAAAAATGTATACTGTAGAGAGTGATAAATCATCGGATGCAGTTGTCGAATATATATTAACTACTGCATATGACATTTCAACGGCAACAGTAAACAATACTAAAGTAGTGCATGTAAGTGGAGGTGTTAACTCTCATGTACCAACACAAGTAGTGTTCAATAACGATGGAACAAAAATGTTTATTGTTAACCATGCTGGTAGAAAGACAGTAGATTACTGGTCACTAACCACTGCATTTGATGTTTCAACTGCCACATTTGATGGCGAATATAGTCTCATTGGTAAAGAACAAAGAGCTAATTCAATTGCATTTAATAATGATGGTACCAGAATGTTTATTGCTGGTGTAGGAAATGATTCACAAGTGCGTGTTAATGAATTTTCACTAGATACAGCATTTGA
The DNA here is from genome assembly GCA_902539145.1 of uncultured Pelagibacteraceae bacterium. Lineage (GTDB taxonomy): Bacteria > Pseudomonadota > Alphaproteobacteria > Pelagibacterales > Pelagibacteraceae > Pelagibacter. The sequence continues at coordinate 2,625 of CACBHX010000020.1, forward strand.
TCTTAGCTCCACAGTTACTCATCTTAATACTGAAGACCTAATTTCTTTTCAAAATCACATAGATGGAGTTACTTTTAATTACGATGGTACTAAAATGTATACCATTACATTAATGAATAAAGATGGAACAGAAGCACAAGATTTGATGTATCAGTTTAAATTAACTACACCTTATGATGTTTCTACTTTATCACTTGAAGGCACTTATACTGTAAGTTCTGTTAGTGGAGATTCAAGAGAAGTTGTGTTTAGTAATGATGGAAGTAAAATGTTTATCATTGATGATGATAATAATAAAGTTCATGAATTTAACCTAAGTTGTAATTGGAGTGTAATTGATGGTGCTTGTGATGATCCAATAACTACCTCTAATGAAGGTAAAGATATTTTAAGCTCAATCGAGTCTCAAACTGCAACAGCAAAACAAATTGCTATTCAAGCAAGTACTCCAGTTCTTAACCGTATGTATTGGTTAAGAAGACATAGAAATAATGATCAATTAAGTAACCAAAATATTAGATTAAACTTTTCTAATTCAATGGTGGCATCGCTTTCTAACATTATTCCCATATCAAATAAAACAAATGAAGTTCTCGATAGATTATCAGATGATTGGTCATTTTGGAGTGAGGGTAGCGTAAGTATTGGTAGAACTGGAGATACATCTACTTCATCATCTAAAAAAATTAATACCAAAGGTATTACACTTGGCATGGATAAAAAGATAAGCAAAAATAGATTATATGGTTATGCTCTTAGATTTGGTAATGATGATGTTGATGTCGGTACATCTGGGACTAATTTAGATACTGAGTCTTTTAGTTTATCTGTTTATGGGACTTTTCCTCATGATGATGAAAAATTTACTGAAGGTATCATTGGAGTGAGCACTTTAAAGACTGATCATATTAGAAAAGGAGGAGGTAGTACTAGAACAGGAGAAAGAGATGGTGCACAAATATTTGGTTCACTTAACTACTTAACAACATATAAAAAAGAAGATTTTAATATTACTCCTAATTTAAGAATTGATTTAAGCTATACAGAATTATCCAAATATAGAGAAAAAGGTTCTGCAGCCTTAGTTTACAAAGCTCAAACAATTGAAACTGGAATGATATCTGCTGGTTTTATCATAAGTGATATTTTAGATTTTAATACTTTTACTTTTAAACCAAATGGTGGATTAGAGCTTGGAGTAGATTTTAGTCCGTCTTCAGATGCAACATATCGTTACTTATCGGAAACTACAGAATATACAAAATCAATTGATCAAGATTCTAAAAATTTAAGAGCAAATATTGGATTTGATTTAGTAAACGATACTGGTTTTTCTATAATGACTATTTATGAGAGAAATCAAAGTGACAATGCTCATAGCGATACTTTATATTTAGGATTTGGTTACATACCAACAGACGATATTGAATATGCTATGACTTTAGATAATGACAAAGCATCTTTAAGTTATAAGAGAGATTTAAATGGTTTTGATATCAGAATGAGTTCGAATTATAGCTTGATGAGTCAAATACCTGAATATGGTGCAACCCTAGAAATTGTAAATACATTTTAGTAAATTTAACCAAAACTCTATAGGATAATATCGGATAACTAGAACTAGACTAGAACCTGGGAAGATAAAATAAAAAAAATTTACTTATTCATCTTGTTCAATTATAAATATTGGCATAAACACTCATGAAACTCATTAATGCCCTCGTGGTGAAATTGGTAGACACAAAGGACTTAAAATCCTTGCCGCTTGCGGAGTGCCAGTTCGAGTCTGGCCGAGGGCACCACGATGAATAAAATTAAGATTATTTCAGATAAAAATCGTAACTCTATAAGAATTAAAAAGTCTCTTTCAAAAATTACACAAAATAGCAAATTAAGAAAATCTGATATTTCAATAGTTATAGGTGGAGATGGATTTATGCTACAGACTTTGAAAAAAAACCAAAATTCTAAAAAAATTTTTTACGGCATTAATTCAGGAAATTATGGTTTCTTAATGAATAAGTTTTCATCAAAAAATTTAATAAAGAATTTATCAAAAGCAAAGATGATTTCTATTTCACCATTAGAAATGACAGTAACTAATAGTAATAATTTAAAAAAAAAACATATTGCTATTAATGAAGTTTCAATTTTAAGACAAAGTAGACAGGCAGCATCCTTGTCAATATCTCAGGGTTCTAAATCAATAATCAAAAAATTAGTTTCCGATGGAGTGTTAGTATCAACGCCAGCGGGTAGCACTGCTTATAATCTTTCAGTTCATGGACCAATTTTAAATTTGAATTCAAAAAAGCTATCTATTTCTCCTATCAGTCCTTTTAGACCCAGAAGATGGAAAGGGAAAATTATAAATGATAACTCAAAAATCATTATAAAAAATCTTAATTCAAAAAAAAGACCCATAAGTGCAGTTGCTGATAATATAGAGGTGAGAAACGCCAAGAGCATAACAATAAAAACTAATAAAAAGATTAAGTTTAATCTCTTATACGATCAAAATAATAGTCTACAAAAAAAGATTAAAATCGAACAATTAAGAAGGGAAACTTATTGATGGTGCCCCCGCACGGATTCGAACCGCGGACCTATTGATTACAAATCAATTGCTAAAGTTTAAATAAACATTTGTTTGCAACAATAATCTCAAAATACTTTTGAGTTGGCAACAATCTGACAACAATGGTAGAATTTTTTAGTGAAATTAGAATTTAAAAAAGGTTCAAAGTATTCAAGAAAGGATATTGGTTGGGTTTGTTATCCTGATAAGGGGAGACCTGCAGGTGGTGATTGGGATACCGGTTATGTTCGTGTAGAAGATAATCTAATAATCTTTATGAACATTGGCGTTCCAGGAACAACGGAACATGATTTTGATAACCATTATGATCATTCAAAGGGAGTAATTGTTTGGTATGGAAAACCAAAATCACATTCTCAACAACCGACTTTTCAAAAATTGTTATCTGGGGAAATGACTCCACATTTTTTTGCAAGATGGGATAACAAGGACCCACAATTTGCATATTTAGGTATTGGTAAAGTTGTTAGCTATAAAGATGGAGTACCTTGTTTAGATGGAAATAAAAAAGAAGTTGAGACAATAGAATTAAAATTAACTGTTGAAGATTCTGGTGAAATAATTCCAATTCAAAATCAAACAAATGTTGATAAACAAAAAGATAGTTTAACAGATAATAATTTAGTTCCTAAGTCTTCTTTTCTACTGGAGAAACATCTTGAAGATTACATTATTAAAAATTGGGCAAATATCGAGCTGAACGAAGATTATGATATTCATAGAGAAAATAATAAACTATGCACACAATATTCAACAGGTTCAGGACCGTTAGATATTTTAGCAATTAGCAAAGATAAGAATGAATTTTTGGTAATTGAATTAAAGAAGGGTAGAGCAAGCGATGTAGTTTTAGGACAAATACAAAGATATATGGGTCATATAAAAAATAATTTAGCTGGGGGCAAAGATGTAAAAGGACTTATTATTGCATTAGAGGACGATAAGAATTTAAGGGATGCGTTGTCTGTTGCTCCAAATATAAAGTTTATGAAATACGAAGTATCGTTTAAACTAGTAGGATAAATGAAAAAACTTTTAGGGATCATGGTTCTGGGTTTGCTGTTAAGTGGGAATGCTTATGCGGAGACACTTTATTATGATTGTAAGCAGGTATCAAATTCAGCATCGCATGAGTATGTTAGGTATATAGTAAATCCAGGAAGTGATAAATTAAACGTTAGTTACAAGTGGAATGATGATTATTATGATAAATATATTGGAAAAAGAATAGTATCTGGCACGCCAAAAAAATCTTCCACTGATAGAAACATAATATCTGATAATGGTAAAACGATGACCATTTCATATAAAGACTCAAATATTAAGTTTAATTATAAAACTGATGGCAAAGTTTTTATAGGAAATAGACATGTTTTAAATTGCTTTAAAGCATCAAAATTTATTAGTGACGATGAAAAAAAACAAATTGAAATGGCCTCTATGATTGATAAAGCAAAAGACACTTGCAAAAGTCTAGGCTTTAAAGAAAATACTGATAAATTTGCAGATTGTAGTTTAAAATTATATTCACAAAGTGTTGAACTTGCAGCTGAACAAAATAAAACAGTTGTTATGCAACCTCAATCATCGGGATCTAATGTTATGACTATTTATGATCCCGCAAGAGAGAGCCGAGTTTTAATTAACAAAGGTCAAAGAATGTTAAGTGGAGCTTGTACACTTGGAATTGATTGTTAGTGAAACGACTACTTGATTTGACAACAATCTGACAACAATCTGACAACACTTATTGTCGTAAGATTTGTCTTTGCATAAATAAATTTGATAAAAAAGTAAGTGAAGTGGTGCCCCCGCACGGATTCGAACCGCGGACCTATTGATTACAAATCAATTGCTCTACCAGCTGAGCTACAAGGGCATGCGCAATAGTTATTAATAATTCTTAAATTAATCAACTCTTTTTTTTTAGATAACTTAAATGATGAAATACAATAGCGCCACTATTGGAGATATTCAGACTTTCTACTCTATTATCAATGTTTATTTTTACTAAAAAATCAGCATATTTAGATGTGTGTTTATGCATACCAAAGCCTTCAGAACCAAATAAAAGTATATTATTTCCTTTCCATTCTATATTTGTAAAATCTTTATTACCTTTACTATCAAAGCCGTAAACCCAAAAATTTTTATTTTTAAGGTTTTTTAAAGTAGAATTTATATTTGATACTTCAAAAATATTCACATACTCAATTGCTCCACTTGAGGCCTTGTACATTAGTTTACTTTCACTCGGAAAATGTCTTTCTTTAATAATAATTCCATCAATGTTGAAAGCTGAAGCACTTCTAATTAAAGCTCCAATATTTCTAGGATCTGTAACTCCATCTAAACAGACTAAAGTGATATTATCCTTTTTTTTAATAAATTCCTTAAGAATTGGTTTTTCCAAGTGTTCTATCTCAGCAACACATCCCTGATGCATCAAATTTTCTTTAGTGCTATATTTGTCTAATTCTTTTTTAGTTTTAAAATAAACTTTTACCTCTCGTAAAAGGTTTTTATTTGGGCTTTTTCTATGTATATTTTTTTTACTTTCTTCAGTTAAAAATACTTTTAAAACCTTTCTCTTTGGGTTTTTAAGAGCTTCTAAAACTGCGTGTTGACCAACTATAAAAAAGGATGATTTATTCATAAATTATTCATATTTTACACGTTTTTTTTCATATTTTCTCACTAAATCACGTGTTGCATTTACACAAATAAAATATATAAAACGCATGTTGTTTGAAGCTTTATTGAACAAGGGGACACTTCCCCGAAGGGAGGGGTTCCAGAGCGGTCAAATGGGGCGGGCTGTAAACCCGTTGACTTCGGTCTTCGAAAGTTCGAATCTTTCCCCCTCCACCATTCAATAAATTTTAAATAATACTGGAGTGTTACTCTTGGGGTTGTGCGGGTGTAGTTCAATGGTAGAACGCTAGCCTTCCAAGCTGGATGTAAGGGTTCGATTCCCTTTACCCGCTCCAAGATTAAAAATTATTAATAAAAAGAAATGTGAGGAATATAAGTAATGTCAAAAGAAAAATTTGTAAGAAATAAACCGCATTGTAATATTGGTACAATTGGTCATGTCGACCATGGAAAAACTACTTTAACTGCGGCTATCACTAAAGTTTTATCAGAAACTGGCGGTGCTCAAGCGGTAGCTTATGATCAAATTGATAAAGCTCCAGAGGAAAAAGAAAGAGGTATAACAATCTCAACTGCGCACGTTGAATATGAGACAGAAAAAAGACACTACGCGCACGTAGACTGCCCAGGACATGCTGATTATGTAAAAAACATGATTACTGGTGCAGCTCAAATGGATGGAGCAATTTTAGTTGTTAACGCTGCAGATGGACCTATGCCACAAACTAGAGAACATATTCTTTTAGCAAGACAAGTTGGAGTTCCAGCGATAGTTGTTTACTTGAACAAAGTTGATCAAGTGGATGACAAAGAAATGATTGATCTTGTTGAAGAAGAAATAAGAGAATTATTAACTTCATATAAATTTCCAGGAGATAAAACTCCAATCGCCAAAGGTTCTGCTTTGGCAGCTGTTGAGGGAAGAGACGAAGAAATAGGAAAAAAATCAATTATGGAATTAATGAAGAATGTTGACGAGTTTATTCCACAACCCGATAGACCAAAAGATAAAGATTTTCTGATGCCTGTTGAGGATGTTTTTTCAATTTCAGGAAGAGGTACAGTTGCAACTGGAAGAGTAGAGTCAGGCGTACTTAAAACAGGTGATGAGATTGAGATAGTGGGTATAAGAGAAACCAAG
>CACBHX010000021.1 GCA_902539145.1 uncultured Pelagibacteraceae bacterium
ACTTATACAAGGCGAAACGATCATCTAATCATATTAGATAATTTACAATCTACTATCTAGTCCTTTATATCGAAATTAACTAAAAGCCTCGACCCAAGTTCCTTGTGTTGATGCTTTAGAATATTCTGTAGCACGACCTTCAAAGAAGTTCATGTGCTCAACAGCATTAAGCATTGTATCAAGCCATCCTAGTGGATTTTTTTCTACATCATAAATTGGCTCTAATCCTAATTGAACCAATCTTCTATTTCCAATAAATCTTATGTAATCTTTAACTTCTTGCGCAGTTAAACCCTCCATTGGACCCATTTCAAAAGCTAAATCTATAAAAGCATCTTCATGCTCAACGATTGTTCTGCAAGCTTCGTAAAGTTCTTTTTTAAGTTTTGGTGTCCAAATTTCTGGATTCTCTTTTATAAATTCTTTAAAAATTCTAATCATTGAGTTGCAATGAAGAGTTTCATCTCTAACAGACCAGGTTACTATCTGTCCCATTCCTTTCAATTTGTTATGTCTTGGAAAATTTAAAAGAATTGCGAAACTAGCAAATAACTGCAAACCTTCAGTGAAAGCACTAAAAACTGCAACTGTCTTTGCAATGTCTTCTTTCGAATTTACGTTGAAACCTTGCATGTAATCATATTTATCTTTCATCTCCTTGTACTTCATAAAGGCTGAATACTCTGACTCAGGCATCCCAATTGTATCTAATAAGTGTGAGTACGCAGCTACGTGAACTGTTTCCATTGCTGCAAAAGCAGTCATCATCATTAGTACTTCAGTTGGTTTAAATACTGTTGTGTAGTGTCTTAAATAACAGTTATTAACTTCAACATCTGCTTGGGTGAAAAATCTAAATATTTGAGTGACCAAATTTTTTTCAGGTTGTGACAAATTTTTTTGCCAGTCTCTTACATCGTCACCAAGTGGCACCTCTTCTGGTAACCAGTGAATTCTTTGTTGTGTTAACCACGCATCATAACACCATGGATATCTAAATGGTTTGTATACCGGGTTTTCTACTAATAAACCCATCTTTTTTGGTTGAATAATTTCTTTTTTCTCCGTCTTAGTTTTTTCTGCTACTGACATGATAAACACTCCTCATATTCTGGTTGTTCGTTAGATTGTTGTTTTTTTGATTTATATACATTGGCTGTAATATCAGTAGAGTTTGCATTATTGATATTTTCAGCTCTTTGAATTGATTTTGATCTACAGTAATAAAGGCTTTTAAGACCCTTTTTCCATGCATCAAAATGAATTCTATGTAATTCTTTTTTATGAACATCTGCTGGCAAAAATAAATTAACTGATTGTGCTTGGGAAATAAATGGTGTCCGATCTCCACTTAGTTCAATAATCCATTTTTGATTTAACTCAAATGCAGTTTTAAAGACATCTTTTTCAAGATCAGTTAAAAAGTCTAGGTGAGAAACTGAACCTTGATTTGTAGTAATTGTCGACCAAGTTTCATCATCATTTTTACCATGACTTTCGAGTATTTCTTCAAGATATCTATTTCTAACATTAAAAGAACCTGACAAAGTTTTATGTGTGTAACTATTAGCTGCAATTGGTTCAACACCTGGTGAAGCACCTCCACAAATAATTGAGATTGATGCAGTTGGAGCTATTGCAGTTTTATTTGAAAATCTCTCTTTATAACCATACTCAGCTGCATCTGGACATGCACCTCTTTCTTCTGCCAAATCTTTTGAAGCTTGATTAACTTGTTCATCAATTTGTTTGAATATTTTTTTATTCCAAGATTTCGCCATTACCGACTCTAGTGGAATTCTTTTTTTTTGTAAAAACGAGTGAAAACCCATCACACCTAAACCGACACTTCTTTCTCTTTCCGCAGAATACTTAGCATCTTTAAATTGATCTGGAGCTTTGTTAATAAAATCAGATAAAACATTGTCTAAAAATCTCATTACATCTGCAATCATGTTTGGATCGTCTTTCCACTCATCGTATTTTTCTAAGTTTAAAGATGATAGACAACAAACAGCAGTTCTGTCTCTTCCATCTTTATCTATACCTGTTGGTAAAGTTATTTCACTGCAAAGATTAGAAGTTTTAACTGTTAAGTTTGCAAGTTTATGATGTTGTGGGATTTGTCTGTTGACTGTATCGATATAAATAATATAAGGCTCTCCGGTTTCAATTCGAGCTGTTAATAATCTTATCCATAAATTTCTTGCAGAAATTGTTTGTTGAATAGAACCATCAGCTGGACTCTTCAATGCCCATTCTTCATCATTTTCAACAGCTCTCATAAATGCATCTGTAACTAAAACGCCGTGATGCAAATTTAGAGCTTTTCTATTTGGATCACCACCTGTTGGTCTTCTCATTTCCATAAACTCTTCAATCTCAGGATGATCAATTGGAAGATAACAAGCTGCGGATCCTCTTCTTAATGAGCCTTGACTTATTGCCATGGTTAAAGAGTCCATAACTTTTATGAAAGGAATAATTCCGGAAGTTTTTCCTACTTTACCAATTTTTTCTCCGATAGATCTTAAATTTCCCCAGTAACTACCGATACCACCACCTTTTGCAGCTAACCAAACATTCTCACTCCAAAGATCAAGTATACCTCCTAAACTATCAGAAGCTTCATTCAGAAAACAAGAAATAGGTAAACCTCTTTTTGTCCCACCATTCGATAAAACAGGTGTTGCTGGCATAAACCATAATTTACTTATGTAGTTATAAATTCTTTGAGCATGCAAATTGTCATCTGCATAAGTGCTAGCAACTCTTGCAAATAAATCTTGAAAAGATTCATTGTGGCCAAGATATCTATCTTTTAAAGTTGCTTTTCCAAAATCAGTTAGATTTGCATCTCTAGATCTGTCAATTTTGATTATGATGCCTCTATCATTTTGAAAAAGTTCAGTTTCGTTGTTGAGCGAGAATAAATCAGGTCTGTTATCATTTTCGACTTTTTCAACCTTGGGGTTATATTCAGAGACAGCTTTCTTAATTGCTAGCGATACTATTTTATTCATAAATAATGTATTATATTTGTTATTTTAACGAAAACAACTATATGTTGTGTGCGTTTGGTGTTAATATACTATATAAACAACAAATCAATAGAACATTTATAGAACGTGGCAAAAAAAATATCAATAAAAAAATCCAAAAAAATGTAAGTAATTAACAATAATGTCTGAAAATTTAAAAATAAGTCCATACGGGTTTAGAGAATATGATGCCCGATGGTTGTATGAAAAAGATATAAATTTAGAGGGAATGACGAATCTTGGGAAAGGATTCGGCTCTCAAATTATAAAACATACAAAAAAAATTAATCCAAGAGTAATAGTCGGTCATGATTATAGATCTTACAGTGAAGGAATTAAGAAAGGATTTAAAAAGGGTCTTATTTCAACAGGATGTTATGTGGAAGATGTAGGATTATCATTGTCTCCAATGGTCTACTTTGCTCAATTTAATTTAAACTCGGATGCGGTTGCAATGATAACTGCCAGCCATAACGAGAATGGTTGGACTGGTGTAAAAATGGGTATCAAAAAAGGATTAACCCATGCACCAGATGAGATGAAAGAATTAAAAGAGATTACATTGAATCAAAGCTTTTCAACAGGTAGTGGAAGTGAAAAACAAATAAACAATTTTCAACAGATATATAAAGACGATTTAATAAAAAAAAATAAAATTAAAAAAAAGATAAAGGCTGTTGTTGCATGTGGAAACGGTACTGCAGGTATTTTTGCACCTGATATTTTAAGGGGAATAGGTTGTGACGTAATTGAATTAGATTGTAAATTAGACTGGACATTTCCAAAATATAATCCAAATCCAGAAGATCTAGAAATGCTTCACGAAATATCAAAATTTGTAAAAGAAAATAATGCCGATATTGGTTTTGGTTTTGATGGTGATGGTGATAGATTAGGAGTGATAGATGATAAAGGAAATGAAATATTTTCAGACAAAATTGGCCTTTTAATTGCAAGAAATCTTTCTAACACTCATAAAAATTCTAAATTTATTGTAGATGTCAAATCAACAGGTTTATATTCTAACGACAAAATATTAAAAGATAATCAATGCCAAACGATTTATTGGAAGACAGGTCATTCTCATATTAAAAGAAAAGTTCATAATGAGAAAGCGCTAGCCGGTTTTGAGAAAAGCGGGCATTTCTTTTTTAATCAACCTCTAGGGTATGGATATGATGATGGTATTAACTCAGCTATCCAAGTATGCCACTTACTTGATAACGATAATAGAAAAATTAGTGAAATAATGGATGAGTTACCAAAAACATTTCAATCACCTACAATGGCTCCATTTTGCAAAGATAATGAAAAATATGAGGTGGTAAATCAGCTTGTAAAGGAAATCGAAAATATAAAAAATAATAAAACTAAAATCGACCAACAAGAAATAACAGAAATTATTACTGTAAATGGAGTAAGATTTTCATTTTATGATGGGTCCTGGGGCTTAATTAGAGCTTCATCAAATAAACCTTCGCTAGTAGTTGTTACTGAGAGCCCAACTTCTGATGAAAGAAAAAAAAAGATATTTGAATTTATTGATAAATTATTACAAAAAACTGGTAAAATTGGAGAATACGACCAAAAAATATAATCTTCTTCTAATCTATTTATCAACAACTAATAAATTCAATTATTACGAGTTTTGTGTTTTTTTAAGAATCAAATAAAGTTTTATTAAGGGTGGTAGAGGGAGACTGAAACCACCCTTGCCCCATCTTTTAACCAGAATACTGTTAAATGGCAGACAAAAAAATAAGGTCAGTTGCAAAAACTTTTTCTTGGAGATTTCTTATATTTGTATACTGGATGCTGTTTGGATATATTTTTACAGGTTCTTTTAAAGTCGCGGGAATATTAGGAATTGGATCGATAATACCACTTTTTTTCTATTATTTTCACGAAAGGATTTGGAACAAGATTAAATGGGGCACTTATCAAGATAAATTTTAACTAATATTTAGATACTCAATAAACGATCTAATAGACACTATAATTAAAAAAGTTCCAAAGATTTTACTTAATAATTTTTTATCAATTCGATAAACTGCTTTTGCGCCTAAACGAGCCATGACTGTTGTTACTGGTACAAAAACCAGAAAACCTAATAAATTTATGTAACCAATACTAAAAGGAGTACTAACATTATCAATTATTTTACCCCCTAAAATCATTGTTATGCTACCACTCACAGCGATTAAAAAACCTACTGCAGCGGCTGTTCCAATGGATTTTCTAATATCATAACCAAATGTTCTCATAAAAGGCACCATTAATGAACCACCACCAATTCCAAGAGGCACTGAAATGAAGCCTATTACAATCCCAGAAATATTTTTTACTAAATCAGAAATCTCTTTTGGATTTTCAAGGAGTTTTTCTCTCAAAAAAATAAAAAATAAACCTACGATAAACGCAAATATAGAAAAGAATAAAACTAGGGCTGCCGTCTTCAAGTTCACTGCTAAGAAAGTTCCAGCGATCACTCCAAATAAAATAAAAATACCAAATGATTTTACCATTTTAAAATCTACTGCATCATATTCCATATGTGTTTTTGTAGAAATAATAGATGTTGGAATTATTATTGCTAAAGAGGTACCAACTGACAAATGCATTCTTGTTACAATATCAAAATCTAAAACTGTGAAAGCATAGTATAAAGCAGGAACCATAATTATTCCTCCACCAACGCCTAGTAAGCCAGCTAAAAAACCTGCAACTGCTGCAGCAACACCTAAGACAAATAATAAGTTTATTAATTCACCTAAATCTATTATTTCCATTACTGACTTGTTTGATTTGCTTTTTCATTATTTTGAACAATAGTCATAATATGTTTTGCTTTTTGAAAATCAGAGTCTCTAGCCATCATATTATCACTTAAATACCTTTTCCATTCTTTAGATCCAACTTGACCATGATATAGTCCAACTGTGTGTCTCATTATGTGATTAACTTTGGTACCCTCTTTAACTTCTTTATCTAAATACTCTAAAAGTTTTTGAACAACTTCTTCTCTTGTAGGGCTATTGTCGACATTAAAAATTTCTTTTTCTATTTCCACGAGAGAATATGGGTTTTGATAAATAGATCTGCCAATCATTACACCATCGCAATAATTTAAATGATCTTTTATTTCACTCACTTTAGTTATACCTCCATTAATTATAATTTCTAAATTTGGATTTTCTTTTTTAATTTTGTAAACCATATCGTAGTTTAATTTTGGAATGTTCAAATTTTGTTTTGGAGATAATCCACTTAGCATTGCTTTTCTTGCATGCAAAATAAACGTCTTCGCTCCTGCATCTCTCATTTGTCTTATAAAATTATTTAGATAATCAAAATCTTCTACATCATCAAAACCAATACGTGTTTTAGCAGTCACCGGAATTTTACAAGCATTTACCATTGCATGTATACACTCAGCTACTAACTCTGGTTCTTTCATTAAACACGCGCCAAATTTATTCTTTTGAACTTTTTTACTAGGACATCCAAGGTTGATATTTATTTCATCATACCCCATGTCTTCTCCAATTTTAGCAACTTCTGCTAATTCATCTTTATTGGAACCACCAACTTGTAAAGCAAGAGGTTTTTCCTCAGGACTGAAAGACAAAATTTTTTTTCTATCTCCGTGAATTGCTGATTTTGTAGCTACCATTTCAGTATAGAGCATTACATTTTTGCTCATCAGTCTTAAGAAGAAACGATCATGTCTATCAGTGCAATCCATCATTGGAGCAACTGATATTTTTCTATTTATTTCTTTTTTAGAATCCAAGGTCTTTACCCATTATTTTATCAGGTAACCATGTAACAATCTCAGGAAAAATACATAAAATTACTATAGCTAGAGCCATAATTATCATGAATGGTATAGACCCTTTTAAAATTTCTGACAAACTAACGTCTGGGGTAATTCCTTTTATAATATAAAGATTTAATCCAACTGGTGGTGTAATTAAGCCAATCTCCATATT
>CACBHX010000022.1 GCA_902539145.1 uncultured Pelagibacteraceae bacterium
AAAAATAAAATTGAAAATTAATAATCATACCGGCTCAAAAATCAAAGAAATTAAAGAATATACAAAATATTAATAGCTATATTTTTTTTCCAAAAACTTTATTAAATTGTGAATTATAAAAGTCATAAATAAATAAATTCCACCCGCAACTATAAAGACTTCAATTGGTTTAAAAGTAGTAGAAATTATATATTTTGCTACACCCGTTAAATCCATCAATGTAACTGTGCTTGCTAATGAGGTACCTTTAAGCATTAGTATTATTTCATTACCATATGCAGGAAGAGATTGTTTAATAGCTATAGGAATTTGAACTTTGTAAAAAATAACCTTATTAGATATACCTAAACTTTTTCCAGCTTCAATAATTCCTGGTTTAATTGTTTGAAAAGCAGACCTCAAAATTTCAGATGTGTAAGCACCAGTGTTTAACGCAAAAGCAATAATTGCACACCAGTATGGCTCTTTAAGAATTGCCCAAAGAAAAGACGATCTTAAAGATTCAATCTGTCCTAAACCGAAATATATAATAAATATTTGCACCAACAACGGAGTTCCTCTAAATATATATGAATATCCATACGCAAATTTATTTATAAAAATATTTTTATTTAATCTTAAAATTGCAAATAATAATCCAATAAATAACCCCACAATTAAAGAAACTGATAAAAGTTTTAAAGTTACTACTGCAGCATTTAATAGTTTCGGAAAACTATTGATCATTAATTCAAAATCCATCAATACCCTCTACTGTACTTAACTTCTAATCTATTTATTAACTTCATGCTTATAAAGGTAAGTAATAAATATAAAACTGCAGCGAATGAATAAAAGAATAGTGGATCTCTTGTAGATCCAGCGGCAATGTAAGATTGTCTCATAATTTCAACTAAACCTGTTACAGAGATTAAAGATGTATCTTTTAGAGTAATTTGCCAAACGTTACTTAAATTTGGTATGGCTAGTCTTAGCATTTGAGGAAGAACAATTTTATAAAACTGTTTAAATTTACTAAATCCTAAAACCTTTGCAGCCTCAAATTGACCTTTATCAATCGATTGAATTGCCCCTCTAAAAACTTCAGTGGAATAAGCACCAGATATAATACCAATAGCAAATGAGCCTGTTACAAACGCATTAATCTCAATATATTCGTTGTATCCAAACATTGAAGCGACAAACATAATCGCTCCACTCCCACCAAAAAAGAAAAGATAAATAACTAATAATTCAGGGACACCTCTGATAACTGTTGTGTAAATATTAGCAATTAAATTTAGAAATTTAAATTTAGATAATTTTAAAGGAGTAAAAATTGCGGCGAAACTAAAACCGATTAACATTGCTGTTATTGAAACAGCTATGGTCATTAAGGTTGCACGAAATAACTCATCACCCCAACCAGTATCTCCAAAAGCTAGAAGTTCCATATAGATTGGCGACTATACATGATAGTCGCCAAACCTAAAATTTAATTACATTGAAGCGTCAAAACCGAACCATTTAGTAGCTATTCTACTAATATCTCCGTTCTTTCTTGCTTTATTAATTGCAGCGTTAAACTTTTTTAAAAGTTCCGTATCATCTTTTCTGATACCTACCCCAACACCATTTCCAAAAGCACCACCTGAAAAAGTTGGTCCAGTTAGTACAACCGGCTTACCAGATTTCTCTGCATAATCACTGAATGCTACTGCAGCGGCTAATGCAGCATCACATCTTCCAGACGCTAAATCTAAATTAACCTCATCTTGTGTCTTATAAGTTCTAACATTTACTTTTCCTACATCACCAGAATCTAAAAAGTTTTGATGAATTGTAGCAGTTTGTACGCAAACAGTTTTACCTGCTAATGCAGCAGTAAGAGTTTTAAGATCTTTTTTAGCTGCAGCATTTGGTTTAGTAAGATTTATCCCAGCAGATGTATCTAAACTTTCCAGGCTAGATCCTTTCATGACTGCTAAAGATGCAACTTCGTCTGCATATCCTTGGGAAAAGCTAATAGCTTTTTGTCTTTCTGCAGTAATTGACATACCCGCCATTATTGCATCAAACTTTCTCATTATTAAAGCTGGGATCATTCCATCCCAATCTTGCTCAACTATCACACACTGTTGTCCTATGTATCTGCATAATGTGTAGGCTAATTCAACTTCGAAACCTATTAACTTACCTGCTTCGTTTTTTTGAGTTCCATGGAGGATAGGCACCCTCTGTTCCAATTCTTATTTTATCAGCATTAACGTTTCCTATTACCAATAGAGAAAGTAAAACTGAAAAAATAGTTTTTTTAAATATATTCATCATTATCTCCTTTAATAAAAAAATATTATTTCACAGATTATGGATATTAAAAAGAAAAAATTAATGATTTATTGATGAAGAAAAATTCCAAGAACAATCAAAACTAGGTATATAAACTCTGGATAAATTAGTATTTCCAAAATGATGATTAAATACATTCAACCAATTTTCAACTTGAAGAGGTTTTTTATCCTGACTTCCAACTTGTGCAGTAATAACGCCTTTAGGCTTGAGAATTCTTACTAAAGAGTCCATATTTTTAGCAGCAAGATCTATACAAAACTGGTCATCATTTAAATCAACAAAAATATGATCATATGTATCTTCGTTCACTGTCTTTATACTTTTAAAGGCATCTCCCCAAACACATTTTACAGAATTTTTTTCTGTAGCTTTTTTTCCAATATCACCAAGATGTTTATTACAAACTTCTACAACTTCTGGATCTAATTCATACCAATCTATAAAGTTAAATTTTTTTGAAATACATTCTCTTGCAACACCCCCATCACCGCCGCCAATAATTGCTGCTCTTTCATTTTTTTTATTTAACTTAAGACCAGCTCCAACAAAAGTTGAGCTATATAAATATTCATCCGATGCCGCCACTTGTATTTCACCATCAATAAATAAAGATTTTCCGAATTGCTCCAATTCTAAAATTTCTATATGTTGACCCACTTTTGATTTAAAATCCTCCAAGACTTCATTTACAACATACGATTTTTGTAAACCAGGTGAGCTATAAATATCATGATACAAAGATCGGGTATCTCTATTAAATTCTTTTTTTACAATTCTTTTGTGTTCAAATTCTTTTTTAATAATATCAATTGCCACCGATGGGCTTATTTTTCCACAGGTAAAAAAATCAAAACTAATTATTCCATTTTCTGGAAATGTATGAAAACTAATATGACTCTCAGCCAATAAAGCTAAAATAGTAAAACCCTGAGGTTCAAATTTATATTTTGAAATATTCAAAATAGTTACGTTAGCTGCTTTAGCTATTTTATATATAACTTTCTCATAAACTGAAGGATCGTACTCTTTTGTAGTACCTATAATATCTAAAGTAATATGCTCCCCAACTTTAATCATCTTACCCTTTTTTATAGTTTTTAGCCTTATCTAAAACTTTTTTCATTTCTTCAAATGAAAGTATCTTAGGTTGTCCTAGTTTTAAAGCAATAGTGTATTGATGACAAATATTTTCTATCTCTTGTGCAAGTTCAAATGCTTGCTCTAAATTTTTTCCAAAAGCAACCTGGCCGTGATTAGACATTAAACAAGCAGATCTATTTTCTAAAGCCTTTATTACATTATTTGATAGCTCTTTGGTTCCAAAAGTAGCGTAATCAGCACATTTAATATCTTCTCCTCCAGCAAGTGCAATCATGTAATGGAATGGTGGTATTGATTTTCCATGTGAAGATACAGCTGTTGCGTGTAGAGAATGAGCATGAACAATGGCATGTGCATCTTTTTTATTTTTATAAATATCTCGATGAAATCTCCACTCGGATGATGGTTTGTTAGTTAAATCATTTTTTTCTTCCTCATTTAAACCCATAAAAACAATATCTTCAGGTTTTAATGTTTCATATTTTTTTCCTGATGGAGTAATTAAATATCCTTCTTTATCATCTTCTCTTCCTCTTAATGATATATTGCCTGATCTAAGAGGTGAAAGGTTCGTAGAATTTAATTTTAACGAATATTCAATAATTTGATTTCTTTGGTCTAAATTCTTCATTGTAATAAATCTTTAAGTCCTTTTTCAGATGCTTCACATACTCCTTTTTCAGTAATTAAGCCTGTTACATATTTTGCTGGGGTTACATCAAAAGCTAAGTTCATAGCTTTACTTTTTTTTGGATAAATTTGTATTTTTTTTATATCTCCTTTTTCATCTAAACCTTCAATATGAGATAATTCATCTGAATTTCTCTCCTCTATTGGGATATCTTTATGATTTTTTATATTCCAATCAATTGTTGAACTTGGTAGTGCAACATAAAAAGGAATCTTGTTATCATGAGCTGCTAAAGCTTTAAGATAAGTTCCAACTTTATTACAAACATCTCCATTAGCTAGAGTTCTGTCTGTTCCAACAATACACATGTCAACTTCACCTCTTTGCATTAATATGCCACCTGTATTATCTGCAATGATTGTGTTTTTAATTCCTTCTTCATTTAATTCATAAGATGTAAGATTTGCTCCTTGATTTCTTGGTCTAGTTTCATCTGCCCACACATGAATGGGAATCCCTTTTTTATGCGCATGATAAATTGGAGAGGTTGCTGTCCCCCAATTTATTGTTGCAAGCCAACCTGCATTACAATGAGTTAATATATTAACTGTATCTTTTTTTTTATTATAGATTTCCTCAATAATCTTTAGTCCATTTAATCCTATATTTTCACAAAATTTTACATCCTCTTCACATATATCTTTTGCTTCATTCAAGGCTATTTCTAAGATTTTATTGCTATTAACTCCTGATAATTTATTCATCATTCTATCAACAGCCCACTTTAAATTTATTGCTGTTGGTCTTGAACTAATTAAATTTTCTGCAGATTTCTTTAAAAATGATTGGTCATTATTTTCAATTATAGCTAAAACCATTCCATAAGCTGCTGTAGCTCCTATAAGGGGTGCACCTCTTACTTCCATCACCTTAATCGCATTTATTGTATCCTTAACTGTTTTAAGGTCTTTAATAATAAATTGGTGTGGAAGTTTGGTTTGATCAATAATTTTTACAACATTATTTTCAAACCAAATAGTACGATATTCTTTTCCTTCTATTCTCATTGATTTAAAACTCTACCAGCAACAGTTTTAAGTTTTTCTATTGTTTTTTTTGTTCTTTTTTCAGGTGCTGTAATAATTGCAACATCTAAACAATTATTGGTTGGATCATTAGGATCAATGTGATCTTCAAAATTTTCTATCAAGTTTTTTATCATGTTTTTTGCTTTTGCTGCATTGCCTAACAAAACTTTTATTACTTGTTGAACATCAACATTCTCATGATCTGGATGCCAACAATCATAGTCTGTGACCATTGACACCGAGGCATATCTGATCTCAGCCTCTCTAGCTAATTTCGCTTCAGGCATATTTGTCATTCCAATTACATCAGCTTTCCATGATCTATATAAATTTGATTCTGCCAAAGTAGAAAATTGAGGGCCTTCCATAACAACGTATGTTCCATTTCTTTGATATTGAATTTTCTCTTTTTTTATCGCCTCTTCACATGCGTTCATCAAACCATTAGATGTTGGATGAGCCATAGAAACATGTGCAACTATTTCATTATCAAAAAATGTTTTTACCCTAGAGAAAGTTCTATCTATAAATTGATCTACTATTACAAACTTTCCGGGAGGTAAATCCTCTTTTAATGATCCGACAGCTGAAACAGATACGATGTCTGTAACCCCTAATTGTTTCAGTGCATCAATATTGGCTCTAAAGTTAATATTTGAGGGTGAAATGAAATGACCTCTTCCATGTCTTGGTAAAAAATAAACTTCCTTATTTTTATATATTGTTTTTAAAATTTGATCAGATGGCTTACCCCAGGGAGTATTTAAATCTATTAATTCCCTGTCAGTAAATTCCTCTACATCATATAGACCGCTTCCACCAATTATTGCTAATTTATTTCTTGTCATGTTTAAAATATAAATTATTTATACTTCAATAATTACTTATTATGAATTTAAAAGATTTTATAAGATCTATTCAAGACTATCCAAAAAAGGGAATTCTTTTTAGAGATATTACTACACTAATTAAAGATAAAGATGCATTTGCTGAAGCAATTAGTCAAATAGTTGAAAGGTCTAAAAAATATGATTTTGATAAGATCGCTGCAATTGAGTCTCGAGGATTTGTTTTTGCTTCAGCAGTCTCATTTGTTTTGAAAAAACCTTTTATTATGCTTAGGAAAAAAAATAAACTTCCTGCAGAAGTTCACTCAGTTGATTTCGAGTTAGAATATGGAACAGCTACAATTGAAGTTCATAAGGACTCTTTTGAGAAAAATGATAATGTTTTAATCATTGATGATTTAATTGCTACTGGGGGAACAGCTGAAGCTGCTGCTAAGTTAATTAAAATGTCGGATGCTAATGTTGCAGCATTTATTTTTGTTATAAATTTATTTGATTTGGATGGATGCAAAAAGCTTGAAGATAAAGGTTTTAAAGTTGAAAATTTAATAGAATTTCCTGGACATTAATTTTTGAAGGTTCTTACAAAATTTTTAAATATTTTTTCATTACCTAAAGAATTAAAATGTACATCACCTTCAATATAATACTTAGAAATAATTTTTTCTTTT
>CACBHX010000023.1 GCA_902539145.1 uncultured Pelagibacteraceae bacterium
TTCCATCCCATATTCTTAAAGGATTTTATTGAGGCCAAATTTTCTCTATGAATACCACAAATAATTTTAGGTTTTTTTTCTAAAAAATAGATATGTGGAACAAGTGTAAAAAATATCTCCCTGAAAACACCTTTATATTTCCAATTTTTATCTCCTATTAAAATTCCTAAATGAAATATATTTTTTTTCTTGTTAAAATACTCAAACTTAATATTCCCAATGTGATTATTTTTTTTATCACGAATTGTAAAAAAATAAGGATTTTTTTTTTGTAAAATATTTTGTTTTAAAATTTTAATAGTTAATTTATTTTTATTTTTATTACCATAATCAATATATTTTTCATTTATTACCCAATTAAGATATTTCTTAGAGCAATCTTTAGGAGAAATTGTCCTTAATTTAAACCTTTCAGACTCGAAATTTAAAATTTGCATTTGACTAAAGTTTATACTTATTAAGAAATATATTTTGTTAAAACTTCAATAAATTTATTAATAATTTTTTTTTCTAATTTTGGATAAATTGGTATTGATATTGCTTCCTGTGCATATTTTTCAGAATTTGGAAACATTCCTTTTTTAAAACCTTTTTTTTTGAATATAGGTTGTAAATGTAGTGGAAAATAATGCAGATTTACAAAATAATTTTTTCGTCTTAAATAATTAAACACTTGTTCATAATTTTTTTTGATTTTTTTAAAATTTAGTCTAATTATCATCAAGTGGAAGCTTGAAAAATAACCTTTTTCTGAATGTTGGAATGATACTGGCAAATTTTTTAATTTAACTTTATAAAATTTGGAAATTGAATTTCTTTGTTTCAAAAAATAATCCAATTTTTTTAATTGAGAACTACCAAGTGCTGCAGATACTTCATTTATTCTAAAATTGTATCCGACATAATGCTGTTTATATTTCCATGGTAAGTTTGACCTGTTTTTTTCAATACCATTTTCTCTAAAAAAACTTGATAATTTTGCAATTTTTTTTTCATTTGTTAAAATACATCCTCCTTCTAAAGTTGTAATTATTTTTACAGGATGAAAACTAAAAACAATCGCATCTGAATAAATAGGACAACCTATTGGAATATTGAAATACTTTGACCCTGTAGCATGTGATGCATCTTCTATAATTTTAAAATTAAATCTTTTTTTTAACTTGTTTAGTGATTTTAAATCACAAGGAAGTCCTGCAAAATGAACAACAATTAATAACTTGGGTAATTTATTTCTTTTTTTTGCTTCAATTAGTTTTTTTTCAAGTTCAATGATTGAAATATTAAAAGTTTTAATATCAATATCAACAAAATCGATTTTTGCTCCTAATAAGAGAGCACAGTTTGCACTCGCTGCATAAGTATTGGGAACTGTCCAAACAATATCATTTTTTTTTATATTCATCGCTAAACACGCCAAATGTAACGCACTAGATGCGCTATTTACCGATACAGCATATTTAGATTTAAATCTTTTTTTCAAATTAAATTCAAATTTTTTAGTTTCAGGACCTTGAGTTAAAAAATCTGATTTAAGAACTTTTTTAACAACATTAATATCTGCATTAGATATAGTTTGCCTGCTATAAGCTATCATAAGATAAAATTGTTATTTTTTAAAAAAGAATTTATTTGTTTGGTTGATAAAAAATTATTCTGATCTGATTTAAAAACAAAGTTGTGTAGCACTTTTTTTCCAATTTCTGAATTATATTTAGAATAGTTTATTTTTCTAGAAAATTTAATAGTTGGTTTAATAACAAAAAATTTTTTAAATTCAACTGTCAAAACTGCTTCATCTTCTGGTATCATTACTTCATGAAGCTTTTCACCGGGTCTTATTCCTACAATTTTTATTTTAGCAGTTGAGTCAAATGCTTTTATTAGATCAACAATTTTGATAGATGGAATCTTTGGAACAAAAATTTCTCCTCCCTTCATTATTTTCATAGAATTCAATACGAAATTAATTCCTTCTTCAAGAGTAATCCAAAACCTTGTCATATTTTGGTGTGTTAAAGGATATATTTGTTTATTTTTTTTTAATTTAGAAAAAAAGGGTATTACCGATCCTCTTGATCCAGATACATTTCCATATCTAACAACTGAAAAAATTGTATTTTGTTTTCCTGATAAATTGTTGGCTGCAACAAATAATTTATCAGAAACTAATTTTGTAGCACCATAGAGATTTATTGGATTAGCAGCTTTATCTGTTGAAAGGGCTATAAGTTTGTCTACTTTATTTTCTATACAAGCATTAATTAAATTTTCTGCACCTTTTATGTTTGTTTTAATAGCCTCAGTTGGATTATACTCAGATGCAGGCACTTGTTTTAAAGCAGCCGCATGTACGACTACATCGACACCCCTGGTTGCAGTTAAAACTCTTTCATAATCTCTTACATCACCAATAAAAAAACGTATCTTTTTTTCATTTTTTTTAAATTTTTCAGATAAATGGAATTGCTTCACCTCATCCCTTGAAAAAATTATTATTTTTTTTATATAATTTTCGCTTAATAATTTTTCAACGAATAATGATCCAAACGACCCTGTGCCACCGGTAACAAGTATTGTCTTATTTTTCAAATTTTTCATTATGATTAAAATTATGATTTTCTAAATTGTATACTTTATCACAAAAACTTAAAGAATCTTTTCTATGAGTGACAAATATAACTGTTAAATCAAGTTCAGATATATTTTTTAAAATTTTATTCTCAGTATCAGTATCTAATGCACTAGTAGACTCGTCTAAAAGCAAGATTTTTGGTTCTCTATATAAACATCTTGCCAAACCTATTCTTTGCAATTGACCTCCTGACAACTTTGAACCATTTTCACCAATTAAAGTGTCAGCTCCTCTTTTTAGATTTCGAACCAATCCATTTAGCTCACAAATTTTAATTATTTTATCAAATTTATTATTATCAATATTTTCAATTTGAGATCCAAAAATTATGTTATTTTTTATTGTATCATCCAAATAAAATGACTTTTGAGGCAAATAAGCTATTTTTGATCTCCAATCCTCAATATTTTCATAAATATTTACACCATCACTTTGGATTTCTCCTTTATCAGATTTCAATAATCCAGAAACTATATGTAAAAATGTAGACTTTCCTGAACCAGTTTGACCAGTGACTCCAATAAAATTATTTTTTTTAATTTCTAAACTTAGATTAGATAGTATAATTTTGTCTTTAAAATTAAAACTTAAATTGTTGAGATTCAATTTATTCTCAAATTGAATTGTTTTTTGATTCTCATTTATTTTTTTTACTAATTCCACATTAATAAACTGAATTATATTATCTACTGATACAAAATTATATTTAAGAGACTGCAATGAACTCAATATTTTAGTTATGGAAGGCAGAATTCTATATGCAGCTGCTGCAAAAACACCTAAAACAATTAAAACGTTTTCGCCATCTACTTCACTTTTAAATAAAATAAGTACTGCGACACTCATTGAGATAACAATTAAAAATTCAAACCAGATTTTAGGCAAATTTTTAAGTATATTTATTTTTTTTCTACTTTGATTTAATAATAAATTGGGTTTTGAAAAAAGATCTAAAAAAAAATTTTGTAATTTGTATAATTTAATATTTACAAAAGATCCTATAGCATCATTTAAAATAGATAATTGTTTTTTACTATTTATTAATCTTATTTTTCCTTGTCTTTGGGTATAACCTTTGGTGAAAAGATAAAATAAAGAACCTAAAATTACAATAATTGAGATTATTGTTAAGGATGCAACAGGTTTATAAATAACAATGAAAATCGATATACTTAAAAAAATACAAAATTCACTAACTAAGCCAAAAAGTACTAAAACAAGGCTCGAATAGTTTGTTATTTCTAAAGTGACCAAATTAAGCAAATTAGAGCTTTTATCTTTATAAAACTCTATGAACTCCTGATCCAGTCTAGAAAATAAAATTTTTTTTGACAGTCTAGTGTTAATAGTCAACTGTAGGTGAGCTTTATACCATGTCAAGAAAAACAAAAAAAATGCTCTTAAAGTAAAGATTAAAATTAGGCAAGTCACAGAAATAATTACTATTTGTTGGTGAGTAAATTTTGATAAAAAATCTAAATCTTTAATAAACTTAATTTCATTTAATGTGTCTAATGAAACTATTGATGAAATAACTGGAATAAATACTCCAATACTTAATGTTTCTACTATTACACCTAAAAATATGATGAATATTCCCAATAGATAATTCACTTTTAAATTTTTAAGAATTAATAAGATATTTTTAATATTTCTGTTCACTTATTTGAATTTTTTACCATAGTAATCTAAATACCAATTTATAAAATTTTTGATACCAACTTTATAATTTGTAGAAGACTTGTAACTTACAGCTTTATAAAGTTTTTTAGTTGATGAAAGTGTATTTTTGATGTCACCGGGTTGTAGTCGCATAAAGTTTTTTTTTGATTTTTTTTTAAGGTTTTTTTCAATCTCTCTAATATAGCTCATTAGATCAACTCTATTAGAATTACCGATGTTATAAATTGCAAAAGGAGCATTACTTTCTGAGGGGTCGTATTTAATTAGTTTATTCTTTCTTTTAGGTATTTTGGTAAAAATTCGATAAATACCTTCAACGATATCATCAATATATGTGAAATCTCTGGAATGTTTTCCAAAATTAAAAATGTCTATTTTTTTATTTTGAATAATTGAATTGGTAAATTTAAATAAAGCCATATCAGGTCTCCCCCATGGACCATAAACTGTAAAAAATCTTAAGCCTGTTGTGGGTAAATTAAAAAGATTACTATAGGAATGTGCCAACAACTCATTTGATCTTTTCGTAGCAGCATATAACTGAAGCGGATGTACAGCAGAAAAATTCTCTTTCAAAGGTAATTTATGAATATCTCCATAAACACTGCTTGTGCTAGCATATATTAAATGTTTGACTTTATAGTTTTTACACAATTGAAGAATATTAAAAAAACCAACCAAATTTGTTGAAATATATTTTTCAGGATTTGATAAAGAGTATCTTACTCCCGCTTGTGCTGCTAAATTGATAACAAACTTTATTCTGTTTTTTTTAAAAACTTTTTCTAATTTTTTAAAATTTTCGATATCAATTTTATAAAAAAAAAACTTTTTTTTATTTATATTTTTTAAATCTCTTATTCGGTCTTTCTTAAGATTTACATCATAATAAGAGTTTAAGTTGTCAATTCCATAAACCTTAAAATTATTTTTTAACAACTTTTTTGTAAGATGGTAGCCTATAAAACCTGCACTGCCTGTTACTAAAATACTCATAAATTAGATAATCTTATAAATGATTTTAAAAAATTAAATACTAAATTTTCAACTCAGGTTTTACTTCCTTAATATCTGTAACTCTATATGTATCCTTAAAGCTACTAATTATTAGTTTTTCTAATTCCTTAGAATCTTTATCAATAAAATTTTTAGTAAAATCATCAACTTCAATATAACCAAGTTTTTCAAACGTTTTTACAAATTTAATTTGACTCATCAGGTCATGAGACGAAAGAGAAATTTTTGAAATAACCTTTCTCTCTAAAAAATTAATATTTCTGAGCTTATTACCTGAATAATTTAAATTATAAGTTTTTTCGTTTAAGTAAAAATCTGTAGAAAAAATTTTAATTTTTTTTGGATTAAATTTAATCAAATCTGAAATTATATACTGTAGAAGTTGTTCAGATCCTGAGGTAAGTTTTAATTTTAAATCAAACTGCCTAGAATTAAAAATATTTTTCTTTATTTTTTCAGATGCACCTTTAATACAAACAAATTTGAGTTTATTAAAAAAATCAAATCTGTTTTGATCAATGTAAAGGTTTATTTTATTTGTGCTAAATTTAGAGTAATAACCAATTGTTTTATTGTAATCAAATAAATCTCTTTCATCAAAAATATTTGGTTGCATAACAAAATC
>CACBHX010000024.1 GCA_902539145.1 uncultured Pelagibacteraceae bacterium
GTGACTATTTATTCCAATAATTCCACACATTATTTTTTTCTTGCTTTGTAATTTTTAATTTCTTTTTGTTCACTTCTTGTTAAGGCCAACGATTTTTCTTTTACATTTCTTGTTATAACTGATCCAGCTCCAACTACACTTTTTTCACCAATAGTTATTGGTGCTACAAGAGATGAATTTGATCCTATAAATACTTTATCTTTTATATTAGTTACGTATTTCTTTTTTCCATCATAATTACAAGTAATTGTTCCCGCGCCAACATTCACAGATTTACCAATTTTACTATCACCAATGTATGTTAAATGATTAACCTTTGACTTTCTACCAATTATACTTTTTTTAACTTCAACAAAATTTCCAACTTTTGAACCTTCTTTTAAAATTGTATTAGGTCTTATTCTTGCATAAGGTCCAATTTCAACTTTATTTTCAATTTGACACGACTCTAGATGAGAAAAAGATTTAATCACAACATTGTTTCCAATTTTTACTTTAGAACCGATCACTACATAAGGTTCAATTGTTACATTTTTCCCTATTTGAGTATCATTGGAAAAAAAGATTGTTTCAGGACCAATCATTTTCACACCTGACTTTAAAAACTTATTTCTTAAATTAATTTGGGAATTTTTTAAATTAAGCCGTTTCATCTTTTAAATTCTTTATATTAAGTATATATGTTTCTTAATTCACAAAATATTTCTTAAAAATACTTTTAAATATGAAACAAAAATTCACAATTCTATTTGATTTAGACGGAACTTTAGTCGATACGGCGCCAGATCTTATGCGTGCTCACAATCACGTTATGAAAAAATTTGGCTACCCAACAAAATCAACTGAGGAAATTAGAAATCTTGTTGGACAAGGTGCTGGTGCAATGCTTGGAAGATCGATTTGGGGACAAGCTAAAAAAGAATTTGGTAAAGTTCAAGATGATAAAATAAAAAAAGAAATGGTCAAAGATTTTGTAGATTTTTATGGAAAAAATATTGTTAATGAAAGTAAATTGATTAATGGCGTTAAAGATTTTTTAATGTGGTCAAAAAAAAATAAAATTTCTATGGCGGTTTGTACAAATAAACAAGAACATTTAGCTATTGATCTTTTAAAAAAAATTGGGATTTATGAATTTTTTGAATATGTGGCTGGGCATAATACTTTTGATTATTGTAAGCCTGATCCACGACATTTGACTTCGGTAATTGAAATACTTAATGGAAATTTAAAAAAATCACTAATGATAGGAGATAGTGAGACGGATGCTAATGCCGCAAAAAGTGCAGGTATTCCAGTTATTTTACTTGAAGATGGATATACAGAAAAAAATACAACTGAAATTTACCACAATCACTTAGTAAAAGACTTTATAGGTATAGAAAAAATAGTGTCTAAATATCTTTAATATTGATTATTTTTTTTTAACTATTACAAACAGCTTCGATAGTTAGGAGTTATTTTGATATTACATAAAGTAAAAGTTTATCCATCCAAAATTCACTTACCTAAAAAGAAACAACTTGCTTGGAAAATTGCTGAAATAGCTAGTGACAATGCAAAATTAAATAAAGAAGCTATAGAAATGGTTATCAACAGAATAATTGATAATGCGTCTGTTGCAATCGCATCTCTAAATAGAAAACCTGTAGTTTCATCTAGAGAAATGGCTTTAAAACATTCTAGAAAAAATGGCGCTACATTGTTTGGTGTTAACAAAAAATTAAAATTTGATTGTGAGTGGGCTGCATGGTCAAATGGAACAGCTGTTAGAGAACTTGATTTTCACGATACTTTTTTAGCAGCAGATTACAGTCATCCTGGAGATAATATTCCTCCATTAATAAGTGTAGCACAACAAAATAAGAAAAGTGGAGTGGACCTTCTAAGGGGAATTATTACAGCTTATGAAGTGCAAGTTAATTTAGTTAAAGGAATATGTTTGCATAAACACAAAGTTGACCATATTGCTCATTTAGGACCTAGTGTTGCTGCAGGAATAGGATCGATGCTTAAATTAAATACTGAAACAATTTATCAGGCTGTTCAACAAGCTTTACATACAACTATTTCCACTAGACAATCTAGGAAAGGGGAGATCTCAAGTTGGAAAGCATATGCACCAGCTCATGCTGGAAAACTAGCAATAGAAGCTGTAGATAGAGTTATGCGGGGAGAAGGTGCTCCAAGTCCAATCTATGAGGGAGAAGATAGTGTGATCGCCAGAATACTAGATGGCAAAAAAGCATTATATAAAGTTCCACTTCCAAAAAAAGGTGAGGCTAAAAAAGCAATACTTGAAACGTACACAAAAGAATATTCAGCTGAGTATCAATCTCAAGCGTTAATTGATTTAGCAAAAAAGCTAAAAAAGAAAGTTCAAAATTTAAATCAAATAAGAAAAATTGACATTTATACTAGTCATCATACTCATTATGTAATTGGAACTGGTGCAAATGACCCTCAGAAAATGGATCCTAATGCAAGTAGAGAGACTTTAGATCATTCAATAATGTATATTTTTGCTGTTGCTTTAGAGGATGGAAACTGGCACCACATAAAATCTTACACTAAATCCAGGGCCAAGAAAAAAAGTACAATAAAAATTTGGAGATCTATAAAGACTCATGAGGATAAAAAATGGACTAAAAAATACCACAATCCAGACCCTAGAAAGAAAGCTTTTGGTGCAAAGGTAGTAATTACTCTAAAAAATGGTAAAAAAATTTCAGAACAACAAGATATAGCTGATGCTCATCCTTATGGGGCACGACCTTTTAAAAGAAAGAATTATATAAATAAATTTTTAACTTTAACCGAAAATTTATTAACCACAAAAGAGAGAGATAGATTTTTAAAAGTAGTCCAGAATTTAAAAAAGTTAAAATCAGGTCAATTAGATAAATTGAACATAGAGGTGAAAAAAAGTAAGCTAAAGAGAAACTTAAAAAAAGGAATTTTTTAATGCATTTTGTCGAAAAAGAACCAAATCAAAAAAGAGAAGATTTAGATAAGAAATTAAAATCAAATAAAATTTTAAGGGTTCCTGGTGCCTATAATCCTCTAACAGCAAAACTTATAGAAGAAATCGGGTATGATGCAGTTTATATTTCGGGTGGTGTTATGGCTAATGATCTGGGCTTTCCTGATATTGGATTAACAACATTGCAAGATGTAAGCACAAGATCATATTTGATATCTAGAGTTACAAATCTTCCAACCATAGTGGATATAGATACTGGTTTTAAGTCATGCAAAGAGACAATTGAGACTTTTGAGGAATTTGGAATTTCAGCTGTACATATAGAAGATCAGATTGAAAGGAAAAGATGTGGTCATCTGGATAATAAAGAGCTAATTTCTACTGACGCTATGGTTAAAAAAATCAAAGATTGTGTTTCAGCTAGAAAAGACAAGAATTTTAAAATTATAGCTAGATCAGATGCAAAAAGTGTAGAGGGAATAGATAAGATGATTGATAGATGCAAGGCATACGTCGATGCTGGAGCAGAAATTATTTTTCCAGAAGCTTTACACGATGAAAAAGATTTTGAGAAAGTAAGAAAAGAACTTTCTTGTTATTTATTGGCAAATATGACTGAATTCGGGAAAACAAAATTGTTCAATTTTAAAGAATTGGAACAATTTGGTTATAATATAGTTATTTATCCCGTGACAACCCAAAGACTTGCAATGAAAAATGTTGAAGATGGATTAAGGGACATTTATGCAAATGGACATCAAAATAATATAATAGATAAAATGCAAACTAGAAGA
This sequence comes from uncultured Pelagibacteraceae bacterium, assembly GCA_902539145.1. Lineage (GTDB taxonomy): Bacteria > Pseudomonadota > Alphaproteobacteria > Pelagibacterales > Pelagibacteraceae > Pelagibacter. Next base: position 3,778 of record CACBHX010000024.1, read on the forward strand.
AGATTATATGAACTTGTGGATTATGAAAAATATAATAATTTAGATGAAACTATTTATAACTTTAGTACAGACGGACATGAATAATGAGTGATGATATAAAAAAAGGTTTGCTTGGAATAGTCGTTGATGAAACTGAAGTTTCAAAAGTTATGCCTGAAATTAATTCACTAACGTATAGAGGATATGCGGCTCAAGATTTATGTGAATACTGTAGATTTGAAGAAGTTGCTTATTTAATTTTAAATAAAGATTTACCAAACACCTTAGAGTTAAGAAAATTTGAAAAAGAGGAAAGAAATAATAGAGATCTTTCTAAAGACCTTTATTCTTTTATCAAAAAAATGCCTAAAAAATCTCATCCGATGGATGTAGCAAGAACTGCTGTTAGTGTTATGGGTCTTGAGGATAAAGAGACAACAGATTCTTCACCTGAAGCAAATATGAGAAAAGCTGTAAGAATTTTAGCAAAAACACCTACTGCTTTAGCTGCTTTCTATCGAGTAAGAAAAGGTAAAAATATCATTAAACCGAAAAAAAATTTAAACATGTCAGAGAATTTTTTTCATATGTGCTTTGGCAAAGTTCCTCAAAAAGAAATTGTAAAAGCTTTTGATGTCTCTCTAATACTTTATGCTGAACATAGTTTTAATGTTTCAACATTCACTGCAAGAACTATAACGAGTAGTTTATCTGACATACATGGGGCTATTACTGGTGCAATAGCAAGCTTAAAGGGTCCCCTTCACGGTGGGGCCAATGAAGAAGTTATGCATATGATGAATAAAATAAAAGATCCAAAAAATGCTTTAAAATGGATAAATAATGCTTTAGCAAATAAAGAAGTGGTTATGGGGTTTGGTCATAGAGTTTATAAATCTGGTGACTCAAGGGTGCCTACGATGAGGAAATATTTTGCTAAAGTTGCCAAGATAAAAAAAGATAAAAAATTTGAAAAAATTTACGACATTGTCGAGAAAGTTATGATTGATAAAAAAAACATACACCCTAATGTGGATTATCCCACTGGGCCTACGTATCATTTAATGGGTTTTGATACTGATTTTTTTACACCAATATTTGTAATTTCAAGAATTACAGGATGGTCGGCACATATAATGGAACAACATGCTGCAAATAAACTAATTAGACCTTTGGCGAGCTACAAAGGCAATAAACACAGAAAAGTTCTACAATTAAATCAAAGATAAATATTTAATCTAAGTCCAAAATTCAGTACAGACAACTCTTTTTGATTTATGAACTGTATTGTTATAAATTTTAATAATTTCAACTTTTTTAAAAATTTTTGAAAAATAGTCAGCTCTAATTGTGTCAAAAATAATTTTTGTATCTGGTTTTGAAACTTTTTTTAAATAATCTTTATATAAATTAAAATCGTAATGATAATCTAATGAAAACAATGAAATAATTATATCAAATTCTTTTTCTGGCAATTTATCCTTATCAAAATCATAAATATTTATTTGATTTTCACTCATTTTATTCATTTTCAAAAAATCTTTTTGTAAATTCAGATCATTGTAGGCTTCTTTGTTTTCCATACCACCCCAGCCATATTTTACTTTTTTTGAAACATAATTTTTCTCAATGAAATGATATTTGTTATTTTCAAATTTTTGATTGATTATCAGTTCTAATCCTCCTACCCCACCACCAATGCTAAGAAAAATTTTGTCATTTGAGTCAATAAATCTCTCTATAATTGAAAATTCATCGGCCATTATTTTATAATATTTTTCTCTAATTATTTTAGGATCCAAAAAAAATCTTGTGATAAAGTTTGAAAAAAAATACCTGCCAAATAACTTTCTTATTTTTGCTAAAAAGGGACTTAATAGTTCTATTCTTTGTAGAACAATTAATCTTGCAACTTTTTTTGGTAAGTTAAAATTTCCCATAATAAATTTGAAATATGTTTTTGGATCAAAAAATATTTATTTAAGAATTTCTTTTTTAAAA
>CACBHX010000025.1 GCA_902539145.1 uncultured Pelagibacteraceae bacterium
GCATTTATATAAACTTCCCAATTTTGTTTAGATAAATCACTACATCTCTCTATTTTGAAATCTTCAGCATCCTCGTTTGTATGACAATAAAAATAATTATTCCAAGATGAAATTGAATAGATTATACCTCTTTTTCTTTTTTTTATTAATTTTGGTTCAGGTTTATGTTCATTAACCTTAAAGTAATATTGTTCTGAAGTGTTGTGATCTGAGGTTGTAATAAAGAAATATTTTTCGTCTGAACTTAAACTTATTCCAACTGTAAATGCTTCACTTTTTTCCTCAAAAATTAATTCATCGTTTTTTATAGATGTTCCAATTTTATGCCTATAAATTTTTCTAGGTCTGTGAAATTCATCAAGTTTTGAATAAAATATATATTTGTCATCCAAACTAAAAGTTATACTGCCACTAGTTTCTTCTATTCTTTCTGTTATTTCTTTCCCAGTCAAAATATCTCTTAAATAAATAGTATAATATTCTGATCCTTTTAAATCTAATGAGTATCCCAAATATTTATCGTTATAACTTACTTCTAAATCTCCAATGCCAAAATACTCTGTTTTTAATTTTTCTTTTTCTTTGTCTCCATTCCAAATTTCCTCAATCTCATTAGAGCCAATCTTTTTTCTAAGTTTTATAGAATAATTTCCCTTGGTTGTGGTTTTGGTCCAATACTCATATCTAATGTCTTTGAATGGAAGTGAAACGTCATCTAATTTTATTCGACCTTTAATTTCATTAAATAATTTTTTTTCAATTTCTTTATTATCCTTCATAATATGATCTGTATAATTATTTTCTTCCTCTAGATATTTTCGAACTTCAGGAAGTAATTTTGATCCGTCTTTTAAAACCTCGAGGATATTTTCTTGATGAATCCAACTATAGTTATCTTCCCATGCAACATTGTGACAAGATTTTCTTTCTGGTTTTTTTTTAAGTTGTGGTATTTTCATAATGAAAACAGTTATATGAATATAATTATTTATACAGTAGTAATATTAGTCATTTTTTATTTTCTTTTGAGATTCATCAGCAATATCTCATCAAAAAAACTTTCAAAAGGTTTAAGACTGCTGATAATAATTGGATTAATTTTTTTAGCAATTTTATTTGCAATTGGTGGTAGATTTATATTAACCTTACCACTTACATTAGCGAGTTTAGCTTTACTTAAATTAAAGGGATTATCAATTTTTCAATTAATATCATTATTTAGACTTATTCAAACTTTAAGAAGATCAGGAAGATTTTCGTTTAATCAACAAACCTCGAATAATTCATCCTCAATAACTGTTCAAGAGGCTTATAAAATTTTAAATTTGGATATGAATAAAAAAATTTCAAAAGAAGATGTAAATAAAGCTTATATCAAAATTCAAAAAAAAATTCATCCTGATGTATCTCCTGAAACTTCTCGTTTATCTTCGATTGTTAATGAAGCGAAAGATATTGTCTTAAATGATATTTCTTAATTGATAATTTCTAGAAATTTATTAAATATTTTATCTGGATTAATTTTATCTCTACCCGAGGTATTATGGGTTACTACATTTTCACCATCTGGTAAAATTGGATACATATTAGAATTATAAGTACCATAAATTAAAGGTGTGTCGGCCATCAATGTAATTGTTTTGATGTTTAAAGCTGCGGATAGGTGGCTAAAGCTTGAGTCGTTACAAATTGAAATATCACAATTTTTAATGACCGGTAAAATTTCTTTAATAGATAATTTATTTAAAGGCACACAAAAATTTTTAAATTCAGAACTTATAATCTCATTTAATATTACTTGTTCCTCTTTATTTTGACCAGTAGCCAAAAAAAATTTACACTTTTTAAAATTTGAGATTTTTTCTATCACTTTTAAAAAAGTTTTTGCAGGAATTCTTTTGGTAGGACCAGACCCTCCAATTCCTAAAATAATATTGACTTCATTTTTGTTAATTCTAAATTTTTTAGCAGATAAATCTATCGACTCATTTTCTATTTCAATTTCTGGATTTTCATCAATCTCTAAATTGAGTTTATCTTTTAAAAACTTCTTAGGCGTATCTGTTATATGTTGTTTTGTTTTTTGAAACAAAGGGTATTGATAGATGTTTGGAATTCTAGAAAATCTAGCAATCAGATTATATCTGAAAGACGAATTAAATATAAAGATTTTATCAAATTTATGTTTTTTTAAATCTTTAACCAAATTGATACTTCCAAAAAACCCATTGTGTCTTTTATTAATTTTATCTCTTTCTAAAATTATAATTTTATCAATATAACTACATTGATCTAAAAATTGATTTGCTTTTGCACTTTCTTTTACAAGTAAACTAATAGGTGAATCAAATTTCTTATAAAGGGCCTTTATATAAGGTAAAAAAATAACAGTATCTCCAATACCCATTCTATTTTGAACAGCTAAAATTTTCATATGGTATTTATAAACTTTACTAGATATATTTTTAAAAAAATATTTTTTTATGACAAAAATATGTGGAATTTATGCAGCATCGATGTCAGTGTTTAACTCTGATTTGAGTTTAAATGCTCAAAAAACGATATTGCATGCTGAAAAATTAATTGAACAAGGATGTCACGGAACCGCGATTTTTGGAAGTACTGGACAATCACAATTGATTTCAATTTCAGAGAAAATAAAATTATTAAACGAGCTTTCTCAAAGTAAATATAAGAGCAAACATATTATTGGTACAGGTTTAAATTCTTTAAACGATACAATAAATTTAATGAAAATAGCTTTATCATTAAATTTTGAAAAATTTTTGATTATGCCTCCAGCTTATTATAAATACGAAGATCAGGAAGTAATAAAATTTATTACCAGGATAGTTGATACAGTTCCAGAAAGTAGAATCATTTTGTATAATTTTGAAAAATTATCGGGATATAAATTTAGCCCAGTATGTATTAAAGAATTAAAAAAAAGATTTCCTGATCAAATAATTGGAGTTAAAGACAGTACATATAATTTGTTTGAAAGTTTAGAATTAGAAAATTTTTCTATTTTTCCAGGCTCAGAAACTAAATTATTAAAAGGTTTAGAATTAGGTTGTTCTGGAATAATAACAGCCACTTGCAATGTAACGGCACAATTGTCTAGAAAAGTTTATGACGATTTTTATTTAAAAAAATCTCAAATGAATGATAAAAAGTTATGTGATGTAAGGAATGTTTTTGAAAAATATAATCTAATTTCAGCTTTACACAGTTTTTTTTCTCAAGAAGATGATATCTACAAAAATATTTTACCACCCTTGAGACTATTGAATAGTAAAGAGGAAGAGGAATTATTAAATAATTTGAAGAGTTTAAATTTTAAATTAGGATCAGAATTAGCCGCCTAAAATGCAACTTGCAAGATTTTTAAATAAAGTTTTTAAAATTGGTGGTTTCATCCTTACAGACGCTAACTCTAGAGATTATATCATAGGAAAACCAGGTAATGATCCAATAAAATTAAGAATCTTAAATAAAAAACTTCATTATAAATTATTACTTCATCCAGATCTGTATTTTGGTGAGGCTTATACTAATGGTGAAATAATCATTGAGAACGGCACTATCACAGATTTTTTAGATCTTGCTTTGAAGAATATTGGAAGAGGAGAAGTTAATTTATTTAGTTATATTATTAATAGAATTAGAGGCTCGTATAGATATTTAACAAATTTTAATTTTATTAAAAAATCTAAAATGAATGTTTCCCATCATTATGACATATCTGACGACTTATATGATCTATTTTTAGATCCTAAAAGACAATATTCATGTGGTTACTTTCGAAGTGAAAACGATAGTCTTGAAACAGCACAAAATAATAAAATTCAACATATAATAAAAAAATTGAATTTAAAGCCAGACCAAAAAGTTTTAGATATTGGTTGTGGGTGGGGGTCGTTAGCAATTGATATTGCAAAGAATTCAAAATGTGAAGTAACAGGGATTACGTTATCAGAAAACCAACTTCATTACTGCAAAAAGAAAGCAGCTGAACAAAATTTAGAAAATCAGGTGAAGTTTAGATTGATTGACTATAGAGAACTTAAGGAAAAATTTGATAGAATTGTAAGTGTTGGAATGTTTGAACACGTGGGACGTAAATTTTATAAAAAATTTTTTAGACAAATTCAAAATTTATTAAATGACAATGGTGTTTCATTAATACATACTATAGGATCAGTAAATCCACCCAGGGATCCTCATCCATGGATAACCAAGTATATTTTTCCAGGTGGTTATACACCAAGTTTAAGTGAGGTCACAACACCCATAGAGCAAGCAGGTCTAGTTGTTACAGATATCGAAGTTTTGAGATTGCATTATTCACACACTTTAAGACACTGGAAAGAAAATTGCATAAAAAATAGAGAAAAAATTATTAAAATGTTTGATGAGAAATTTTTTAGAATGTGGGAGTTTTATCTTGCAGGGTGTGAGATGGCTTTCAAGTGGGGTGATCAAGTTGTATATCAATTTCAACTTACAAAAAATTATGGATCTACTCCAGTCACTAGGGACTATATTTATCAATAAATTATTGATAGAATCTTCCTTCCTTTAAAATGAAAAAAAAAAACAAAAAATCAAAGAAAAAAAAGAGAGTAAAAAGAAAAAAAACTAAACCGAAAAATATCAAAAAAGTTAGGAAAAAGATAATTATTTCAAGGAAAAAGAAGAAAAACAAAAAAAAGAAAAACAAGAAAAAAAATATAGATCTCAAGAAAAATAAAAACTATATACCTAAAACTAAAAATCAAAGTTTAATTTCAAAAATTGTAAAATTCCAGTTATCGATTAAATCAAACTTTGATTTTAAAGTTAATTTAAACCCAGAAAGATACATCCAAAGTTTTTTTGATAAAATTTCCGAAACAATTTCAAATTACCAAGTAATTAAAAAAGAGGAAAAAAGAAGAATTAAGATAGAACAAATTGAAAAAGAGAGAATTGAGAAAATTGAGCTACAAAAAGCAAAACAAGAAGAGGTGCTTGAAAAAACTCGACTAAAAGAGAAGGCCTTAAAGGAGGAAGCAAGGTTAGAAAAGCAAAGAAATAAAGATATAAAATTATTTTTAAGAAAAGAACAAGCAATTTTAAGAAGAGAACAAGCCGAAAAACAAAAACAATTTTTAAAGCAACTTCAACTAGAGCGTCAAATTGAAAAGTTTAGAATAAGAGAAGTAAAAGAATTAGAAAAACTTGAGAAAATAGCGCTTAAAGAGAAGAGAGAGGATTATCAAGGGTTACAAGAAAGGATTGATAAACTTAAAGAAAAATACCGAGTTATTAGAGACCAGAAGATCAAGGAGAGAGTAGAAGCCCTTGGTGTCAAATTACAAGGTAACGAAGACAGAGAAACGTTACTAATTAAGGAAAAAGAATATACTTTAGCGAGACAAAAAGTTGAGTTTGCCTTAGAAAGTTTTTATAGAAGTGCAAGCAGTCTCGTATTTCAATTGAACAAAAGACACATTACAAGAGATATGTCGATTTTGCGGTGTATAGACAGAAGATTTGAAACCGG
>CACBHX010000026.1 GCA_902539145.1 uncultured Pelagibacteraceae bacterium
ATCTTCATATTCACCATCAATAAATTTATCATTTGTTTTCTTCTTTAATTGGAATTTAGAAGATAATATTTTTAAAATAAGATTTCTTGTAAATGGAAATATTAATAAAAACCCAATCATGTCTGTCGCAAAGCCTGGAACAATAAGTAATAAAGCAGCAAAGGTAATAGCTGCACCTGATATAATTTCATAAATAGGTAATTCGTTTTTAACTAATTGCATAACACCAGATTTTAGAGTGTTGACACCCTCATATCTGGCATAAATTATTCCCAGGATTGCGGTTAAAAAGATTAATGTGATTGTCGTTAAAGCCCCGATTTGAGACCCAATTTTTATAAATAAGTATATTTCAATGATTGGGACAAGTATTATGGCTGTTAGCACTGAGTTCATTTGTCTTTAATTTAATTGCTAGTTGAAATTATTCAACATAGTAATTACTATTAGTATATGAATTATAGTTTTGAATATATAGATATCATCCTACTAGCAATGATAGCGGGCTTTATTGTTTTAAGACTGAGAGGAATTTTAGGAAAGAGGACGGGCTTTGAGGGCAAAATGAGTCCACAGTTTGATAATATCATAAAAAAATCTCAGACAGATAATAAAGTAAAAACTAAAGAAAATTTTGATGAGGAAGCTCAAAGGGAATTTTTGAAAGGTGCTAAAATTGCTTATGAAACTATAATTACAGATTTTAGTGATCAAGATAATAAGATTACCAGTAGTAAACCATTATTAAGTGAAAACATTTATTCTCAATTCAAAACTGCTTTAGTTGAGAGAAGTAAAAGAGGACATTTTGCTGAGATAACATTCATTGGCATCAATTCAGCAAAGATAAAAGAACATAATAAGATTGGTACGATCTTAAAGGTTACAGTAGATTTTGTTGCTGAAGTTATAACGTGTATTAAGGATAAAGAAAAAAAAATAGTCTCGGGTGACCCAGAAAAAATAAAGAAAATTTATGATACCTGGATATTCTCAAGAGATACAAAATCAAGTAATCCAAATTGGCTACTTGTTGATACTCTAACATAATTGATTTCAAAAATTTCAAAGAAAGATAAAAAAGATTGGGCTAATTTTTTAGATAAAAAAGAATCTCTGCCAAACAAAGATTTATCAAATTCAAAAAAAAAAATAATAAAAACAAAAAGTTTTGATTTTCATGGTTTTTCACTAAATGAAGCAAACCAAACAATAAACAATTTAATAAAAGATTCTTATAAAAATGGAGTTAGAAAATTAGTTATTGTAACTGGAAAAGGCATTCACTCAGATAATGAAAAAAATCCTTATTCCTCAAAAGATCTGGGTATTTTAAAATATTCTATGCCTGAATACATAAGAAATAATTCAGAATTAATGAAATTAATTAATGAAATAAAAGATGCAGATGCTAAGGATGGAGGTAGCGGTGCCTTTTATATTTTTCTTAAGAAATAATATGGTTTAATGATAATTTGGTTAGCATCATATCCCAAAAGTGGAAATACTTGGGTTAGATTATTTTTAAATTCATTGATATTTACCGCAGATGCAGCTGTAAATATTAATAATATAAAGTTGGGACAATTTCCAAACAGAAAATATTTTCAAGGTATTACAAATAATATTGATGATGTGAAAGAGTTTATAAGAAATTGTAATTATGCACAATCAAAGTTAAATTTAGACAATAAGATTAAATTTTTCAAAACTCACAACGCATTTTGGAAAATAGGCCAGAATCATTTCACTGATGATGAGAATACCAAAGGAATAATACATATAGTAAGAGATCCAAGAAATGTAATCACATCAATTAAAAATCATTACGATTATAAAAGTTATGAGGAGGCATTTAAGTTTATGAAAGACGAAAATAAAATTATTGGAGTTAAAGGTTCTACAAACGAAGAGGATCTGCCAACGCCAATTTCGTCTTGGAAGCTACATTATAATTCTTGGAAAAATATTATTAATTTTAAGAGTAAATATATTTTAATAAAATATGAGGATTTACTTAAAGATCCATTAAATCAATTTACAAAAATAACTGCCTTTATAGAAAAAATTTCAGAAATCAAATTTAATGAAAAAAATATTCATAAATCTATTGAAAACACTAAATTTGAAAACCTGAAAAAACAAGAAGAATTAAAAGGATTTAAAGAGAATCCAAAAAACTCTAAAAAATTTTTTAATCTAGGACCCAATAATGATTGGCGTAATTTACTAGACAAAAATATTAGATATGAAATTGAAATCAGTTTTAAAAATGAGATGCAAGATTTGGGTTATTTATAAAATAAATTTAGATAAATCGGTATCCTTAATAAGATTATCTAGGTTTGTGTTTATATAGTTTTTGTCGATTGTGATTTTTTCACCAGATCTATCTGTTGCGGTAAAGCTGATTTCATCTAAAATTTTTTCAATAATAGTGTGTAATCTTCTTGCTCCAATATTTTCAACTGTTGCATTAACCTCCGAAGCAATATTAGCTATTGCGTTTATACCATCTTCGGAAAACTCTAACTCAACATTTTCAGTTTTCAACAGAGCAACATATTGTTTAATCAAACTGTAATCTGGTTCTTTTAAGATTCTTTTAAAATCATCACTAGTTAAAGCTTCTAGCTCAACTCTTATAGGTAATCTTCCTTGTAATTCAGGTAACAAATCTGATGGTTTAGCAAGCTGAAATGCACCAGAGGCAATAAATAAGATATGATCTGTTTTGATAGGGCCATATTTAGTATTTACCGTCGTTCCTTCAATTAGGGGTAATAAGTCTCTCTGTACACCTTCTCTAGATACATCGCCACCAACTCTATCAGTTCTTCCAGAAATTTTATCAATTTCATCTAAAAAAACTATACCATTATTTTCAGTTGAAATTTTTGCGGCTTTAATAATTTTATCTTGTTCAATTAACTTATCAGATTCATCATTTATCAAAATTTCATGAGACTCTTTCACTGTCATTTTTTTCTTTTTTTCCTTAGCACCCATTGATTTTCCAAGCATTTCACCAATATTAATCATTCCAACATTAGCACCAGGCATTCCAGGTATTTCAAAAGAGGTAGAATTAGATCCTGTATCACTAACAGCGATTTCAATTTCATTATCATCTAGATCACCATTTCTTAATCTTTGTCTAAAACTTTCTCTCGTCGCCGCGCTTGCTTTTTTCCCAACCAAAGCATCTAAAACTTTCTCTTCAGCAAGTTTTTGTGCCTTAGTCTTTACTTCTTTCCTTTTTTTTATTTTTTCCATTGAAATTGCTATTTCAACAAGATCTCTGACTATTTGTTCAACATCTCTTCCAACATATCCTACTTCAGTAAATCTTGTCGCTTCGACTTTGACAAATGGAGCTTCAGCTAGTTTGGATAATCTTCTTGATATTTCAGTTTTTCCTACTCCAGTTGGACCAATCATTAAAATATTCTTAGGTAAAACTTCATTCTTCATTTCACCTTTAAGAGCTTGTCTTCTCCATCTGTTTCTTAATGCAACTGCAACTGCTTTTTTCGCTTTGTTCTGTCCGACAACAAATCTATCTAACTCAGATACAATTTCTCTTGGCGAAAGAGAACTTCCTAAAAACTCCTCTTTTGAGCCTTTTTTATCTTTTGGATGTAGCTGTGTGACGTTTGATTTATCCATTATATTTTTTCAATTTTAACATTATTGTTAGTAAAAACACAAATTTCTGCTGCAACCTGAATTGCTTTTTTGGCAACTTGCTCAGCGCTCATCTCTGTTCCAATTAAAACTTTTCCTGCTGCAAGTGCGTAATTTCCACCTGAGCCAATTCCAATAACATCTCCCTCAGGTTCTAAAACATCTCCTGTACCAGAGATTATATAACTGTTTTCTTTATCACCTATTGCCATTAATGCTTCAAGTCTTCTTAAATATTTATCGGTTCGCCAATCTTTTGCTAATTCGACTGCTGCTCTAGATAGATTTCCTGCGTGTTTTTCTAACTTTGCTTCTAATCTTTCAAACAAAGTTAAAGCATCTGCTGTAGATCCTGCAAATCCTGCTACGACACCTCTTTTATCAATTTTTCTTACTTTTGAGGCAGTACTTTTTACAACTGTATTTCCCATACTTACTTGTCCATCACCTGCAACTACTACTTCTTTATTTTTTCTAACTAATACTATTGTTGTCATAGCTTATAAATGGATACTAATTTTGATACTTCAAGCCCAAGTTTAGTATTATTGCCATAATTGAATAATATATGTATACCTCTTTTTAATTATGAAGCGTAAAGGTAAAATTAGTCGAAAAACTAAGGAGACAAGCATCAGTGTTGATTTGAATATTGATGGAAAAGGTAAATATAAGATTGATACTGGCATAGGTTTTTTAAATCACATGATGGAACAGTTATCTAAACATTCCTCTATAGACATGACCATCAAAGCCAAAGGTGATACTCACATAGATCTTCACCACACTACTGAAGATACTGGTATTGCGATAGGTGAGGCTCTGAAGAAAGCTTTGAAAAAATCCGTTGGTATTAGAAGATATGCTCATGCAATGATACCTATGGATGAAACCTTATCGCGTGTAGCTCTTGATATTTCTAATAGACCTTACTTGATTTGGAATGTTAATCTTAAAGTAGAAAAACTAGGGGAAATGGATACCGAACTCTTTAAAGAATGGTTTCAAGCATTTTCACAAGCTGCTGGAATTACTTTGCACGTTGAGAATATTTATGGTGATAACAGTCACCACATAATAGAGTCTTGCTTCAAAGGTTTAGCAAGATCTTTACGGGCTGCGTTAGAGATAGATCCAAGGAATAAAAAAACAATTCCTTCTACAAAAGGTTCTTTATAAGTTTAATGAATATCACAATTGTTGATTATAATTCGGGCAATATTAGCTCGGTGATAAACTCTTTTAAAGAAGTTGCTAAAAATAAAGTAAGTATCGAGGTAACTTCAGATTTAGGTAAAATTAAATCAAGTGATAAATTAGTTTTACCAGGCCAGGGCTCATTTAAAAGTTGTGTAGATGCTCTAAATAAAATTGATGGTCTAACGGAAACTCTAAATGAATTTGTAATAAACAACAAAAAACCTCTTCTCGGAATTTGTGTTGGTTTACAAATGTTTGCTGATGTTGGATATGAAGAAACCAAAACGAACGGATTAGGATGGATTTCGGGTAAAGTTTCAAAAATAGATAACCAAAATGGAAAATTTAAACTTCCTCATATCGGCTGGAATCAAGTAAATTTTGTCAAAGATAGTAAAATTTTTAAAAATATAGAAAATAATTCACACATGTATTTTGTTCATAGTTATGAATTTATTCCAGAGGATAAAAATGTGATTTCAGCAACAACAGATTATTGCTCAAATATAGTTT
>CACBHX010000027.1 GCA_902539145.1 uncultured Pelagibacteraceae bacterium
TTAGATAATTTACAAAAAGAGGCAAAATTATTAAAAGAACGAGAATTAGCTGCAGGAGTTCAAAAAAGCTTATTTCCAGATATATCAAAATTTGAAAATTTTATTTTTGCAAGAAACGTTCCTGCAAGAGACGTATCGGGAGATTATTTTGATGTGGTAAGATCTACCCCGGAAGAATACTTCTTCACATTAGCCGATGTATCAGGAAAAGGGGTCAAAGCGGGTATGTATATGGCAAAAGCATCTTCAATATTTAGAACGCTTACGAACTTGAAGTTTCCATTAGAAAAAGTTGTGTTCGGTGTCAATAATGAGCTTGTTGAGGCTAAATTTAAAGGGATGTTTGTAACCGCTGTTTTTGGAAAATTAAATATTAAAACTGGAGAACTTGTATTTATTAATGCAGGGCATGAAAGTATTTTGACTTTTGATCAAAATAAAAATTATGAATATATCAAATCAGAAATGCCACCCATTGGAATTGTTAAATATTTCACAGAGTCTATGGTCAAATCAAATACCATGAACTTAAAAGATAAGACATTTGTGGTTTACACAGATGGTGTAACGGAAGGCTATTTGAAAAATGGTGAGGAATTAGGCGCAGAAGGAGTACAAAAAATCATAGATGGCATGTCAGATGTGACACCAAAAACTATAGTTGAGTCTATTGAAAAAGAATTAAATTGGGGTGCTGAAAAATTAAGAGATGATATTACTTGTATGGCAATAAATATCAGTAATACTGAGCTGATTAAAAAGAAATAAATCTTAATTCATGAAAATTTTTAAAAAATTAAATATTAAAAAAATTTTTAAGTCTTTAAAAACAGGCGTTATAAGTACTAATATTTTTTTTTTCTTATTTACAGCCTTTTTTCTACACTAGCTCTAGCCGCCGCTTTAACACTTACACATAAAGAAAATAGAATTCCAAATAGTGCACCCGGTTGTTTTAGCTCTAAATTAGAACAGATTAACCAAACAACATCGGTGCAAAGCTACTTTACAGAACTTAAACACGATAGAACCGAGAATCTAAGAGATATCGTGTGGAGTGATGACGGCACAATGGTTTTTTCTATTAATAATAACATGGATAAGAGTCCTTCTAGTGGTTATATGGGTGACCTTGATTTATCTATGAATAAAGTTGCTACTCCATTTGAATTAAACACTGTAAAAACTGATACTACAGATAATATACCACATACTTGTGATGATATTGATGGTTTTGATGTTGATCATCCAGAATTTCTGGCACAAGGTTTGAGCTTTTTTTCTACTGCATATAGAAGTATTCATGTAGCAAAAGGTGGTAGGATTTTTTATATTTTGAATAGCACAGGTGATGTATATAGATATGATTTAAGTACACCTTTTGATTTTAAAACGGCAAAATACATACATCAAATTGATTTAAGCACATCAACAAAAGTTACTGGTTTTTCGTTAAGCAGAGACGGTACAAGAATGTATTCTGTGGATCAAGGCGAAGATGCTGACACACCTGTGGTGGCAACTTTTTCATTATCACCAGCATTTGATATCACATCTGCTACAGAAATTCATAGTGTAAATCTATTTACAATTGGAGTTGAAGATGTCGCTAATTTTCAAGCGGCTAGAGATATTGAGTTTAGTGATGATGGAAGTCAAATGTTTGTCTCTTTTTTTAATAAAAATCATACTAATAGCATTGAGCAATTTAGTTTAGGCAAACCTTTTGATGTTTCAACAGCTACTCATTTAGGAGGCCATGATTTTCTATATCGTGTCTCCCCTGGAGGAGCATTACGAGATGCAGACGAAGCGAAGAGTTATCCAGCGGGTCATGGAATAATATGGGGTTTTTCTTTTTCAAGTGATGGTATGAAATTATTTATTTCACAAGCAGATGATGGACAAACGGTAGATAATATTTATCAATTTGACCTTGATTGTCCTTATGGCATTGTTTCATGTGTATCCAATGCAAGTGCATCTGTTAATGCTCAAGTTGAATTAGCTAAACAAAATATAAGTATAAACGTTGATACTATTTTTAAAAGATTTGAGTGGATCAAAAGAAATAGAGATCAAGAAGACTTAACTAGTCACAATATAAATATAAACTACCCCAATCCTATATTAAAATCTCTAGCAAGTAAGTTAGAACCTTCATTAAAAAATAATTTAGTATCCCTTGTGAGTAATACTCAGAAAAATGACGAAAAGAAAAAATCTAAATGGTCGTCATGGAGTTTACTGGATTTATCAATAGGAGATTATCAAGAAACACTCGTAGATAAAGCAAAAGGTATTAAAACGAAAGGTATAACATTTGGCTCAGATAGAAAAATTGGAGATAATAAGTTTTTTGGTTTGGCATTGAGGTATGGAGATAGTGCATCGAATATTAGACGATCTAGTCAAAAAGTTGACCTCGAGTCTTTGACATTAAATATTTATGGAACTGTACCAACAAATAACAATCGGTATATTAATGCAGTTTTAGGCCTGAGTGCTCTACGTTTTGATAACAAGTACTTAGGTAAAATATCAGGTGAACGAAATGGAAGACAGGCATTTGCATCTATTAATTACAGAACTAAAAAGACATATGGTAAGTTTAATATTACTCCTACTGGAAAACTTACTTATGGGGTGACAGAATTATCTGAATTTACAGATTTTATTAGCAAAGCTAGCGATCGACCAGCTACAGATATTCGTTTTCATGATGATACATTTGTAAGTGGAGAATTTGCTGGTGGTGTTTTATTTGAAATGGAAAAAATTGAGAGAGATGGGGTAACATTCCAACCTATGGGGGGAATTGAAATTATTTATGATCTGGCAGATGATAATGCCTACAAATATTCATATGCAGGTTCAACTGTTGTAAATGAAGAGACAATTAATAGCTATTCGAATAAAAAATTAAAAACTAATATTGGTTTAGAGTATATACTTGAAAATGGCTTCACTATACTTTTTGATTATAAATACATAAAAAGTTTAGATAATTGTGAAAGTTGTTTACATTCAGCAGTATCTCAAAATTTTAATAACAAAACTTTTATTATTAAATTTAGTAAATCAAAAGAAGAAAATAATCAGTTTGCTCTCGATTTTGATCCAATAAACAACAATAATACGAAAGTCAGCTATCTAAAACAATTAGGCAATTTTAATTTAAAACTAAACTCTAATTATAGTTTATTTAGTAAAATCCCTGATTATGGTGCAAATATAGAAATTTCTGGTACTTTTTAGTTTAAATGAAAATGATTAAAAAACTACTTTGGATTTTTTTAATAATTTTTCCTTTTTCTAATTCCTTTGGTAATGTGACTTTTAATCAAACAGAAACTTTTTTTGATGACGGACAAGATAATATTAATGGTTTAACTTTCAATGGTGATGGAACCAAAATATTTATCATAACTTCAGATAATGGCAGTGAAGACTTTGTTTCTGAATATACTCTTTCTACACCTTATGATATTTCAACAAGAAGTTATGCAGGAGACAGTGAAAGGTGTTTACTTGATGCACCTGATGATGCGAATACTGATGTAGCTGGTACCCAAGGAGCTGGACAAGGTGGCGATATGACATTTAGCAGTGATGGTTTGATAATGTTCACCACAAATAGAGGTATCAATAACGCAGCCACTGACTTTGTATTAAAATTCACTTTGACAACTGCTTATGACGTCTCAACTTGTTCTTTCGACAGTGTAAGATACGTTGATACAGATGTTCTTCAAGATGGAACGACTGCTGGTGATAGAGGTAATTCTAATAAAAATCATTTAAAAGGTATTGCAATTAAACCCGACGGTACAAAAATATTTTTGAGTTTTAATGACGGAGAATCAGATAAAGACTCTATAAAAGAATACACTCTTTCAACAGCATTTGATCTATCTACTATGGTGCTGGAAACAACGGCAATTCAACTTCATGAAACACATAACCCAGAAGCTATTGCCTTTAATAATAATGGTCGAAGACTATTTTTAGCTTATAAGAATGGCCAACGTGTTGTTCAATATTCCTTACCAACTGCTTACAGTTTAGTAGGAGCTGTTTTAGATGGAACTGCTACACCACTCAACTCATCTGGAAATAGTTTTAGCTTAGGTGCCCTTGGATTTAATAGCACAGGTTTAAAACTTTATGTAAGTAATTTTGGTGCCGAAACTATATTTGAATATGATTTAGTTTGTCCTTTTAATATTATTTCAGGAAAATGTCCTTCAATTGTTGAGAATAAAGATAGAACTGGAATGGCATTAGCACAAATAGAAATTGCCAAAAGAACTATTGATCATGCAACAGATGGTGCACTGAATCGATTAAAATGGATTAGAAGAAATAAGGATAAACAAAATTTAAGTAATTTAAATATTGATTTTAATTTTACTAATCAAAGATTAGCTTCTTTAACAGAGATTGTTAAAACTGCTACTGCTAAAAAAAAAGCAAAAGATAAAGAGGAAGACGTATTTTATTGGAGCGAAGGAAGTATTGCGGTTGGAAGAATTGGAGATACAAGTATTTCATCTACTAAGAAAATTGGTACAGATGCAATCACTTTCGGTGCAGATAAATTTACCGATGATAATGGAATCAAAGGGTTGGCGTTTAGAGTTGGTAGAAATAATGTTGATGTTGGAAATTCTGGAAGTAATTTAGACACTGATACATTCAACATTACCTATTATTCTACGACCCCAATAGAAGATGATACTAAATTTATCGATACCTTTATAGGGATCGGGGGGTTGAAGTCTGATTTATTAACTGTTCTAGACGGTAAAAATTTAACTGCTAACAGAAAAGGAAAACAAATTTATGGAACAATAAGAATAAAAGATGAAATAAAAAAAGATAATTTGACTTTTATTCCCTCTGGAAGATTTGATATTGGTCACACTATTTTAGGATCTTATAACGAATCTGGCAATGGTGGTATTGATGTAGAAAATCAACACATTCGAACGAAAAAAATTAGAACAGGTTTTGCTGCAGTCGAAGATTTTTTAAA
>CACBHX010000028.1 GCA_902539145.1 uncultured Pelagibacteraceae bacterium
TAATGAAAAAAGGTCTGAATATTTTATTAACTCAGAAAGTCTTATAAAAAGTCATAAAAATTTTATTGACTATTTTCTTCACGGATTAAAATTGAAGTCATATGATTTTAAAAAATACAAAACGACAAAAGAAAAAAAATTAATTAAAATAAATATTGTAGGAAAAAAAAATAATACTTCAGTTAAAAATCAATTAAAGTTTAGTGCATTAGAGCAAGGAACTTTTTTTGCGAGAGATTTAGTTTCAGAACCAGGTAATGTATTACACCCAGATGAGTATGCAAAAAGGATAAAAGCTTTTAAAAAGTTTGGCTTAAAAATAAATATTTACGATCAAAAAAAATTAAAAAAACTGGGTATGAATGCTTTATTAGGTGTAGGTCAAGGAAGCATAAGGGGTTCTTATCTTGTGACTATGGAATGGAAAGGTGCTAAAAATAATTCAAATCCTCTGGCTTTTATCGGCAAAGGAGTTTGCTTTGATACAGGTGGATATTCTTTAAAACCTGCTAAATTTATGGAGGATATGACTTATGATATGGCTGGCTCAGCAGCTGTAGTTGGTTTAATGAAAAATTTAGCATTAAGAAAAGCAAAGATTAATGCGGTAGGCGTTGTAGGGCTGGTTGAAAATATGGTTAGTGGAAATGCTCAAAGACCTGGTGATATAGTAAAATCTTATAGTGGAAAAACAATTGAAATTTTAAATACAGATGCAGAGGGTAGACTAGTTTTAGCTGATGCAATCACTTTTACAGAAAAAAAATTTAAACCTAAATTTATGATCGATTTAGCTACTTTAACAGGAGCAATAATTGTCTCTTTAGGGTCTGAATACGCTGGTCTTTTTTCTAACAACGACAAACTATCAAAAGAATTAATTGAAGCAGGTAAAAAAGTTGATGAAAAATTATGGAGAATGCCATTACATAAAAACTTTGATAAACTTATAAATTCTAAAAATGCTGATATGCAAAATATAAATTATGTTGGAGGAGCTGGTTCGACCACTGCTGCACAATTTTTACAAAGATTTATATTAAACAAGACACCTTGGGCACATTTAGATATTGCAGGGATGGCTTTTTCAAAATACGGGGGGGCATTAAATTCAGGTGGGGCTACTGGTTATGGAGTAAGATTGTTAAATCAGTTAATTGAAGATTATTATGAGTAATATTGAGCGAACATTATCAATTATCAAACCTGATGCTGTCGAGAGAAGTTTAGACGGTCAAATAAAACAAATATTTCTATCTAATGGATTTACAATTGTTCAAGAAAGGAAAATCCAAATAGAAAAATCTGAGGCAGAAAAATTTTATAAAGTGCATGAAACAAAACCTTTTTACAATGATTTATGTACTTACTTATCATCAGGACCAATAGTTGTGATGGTTCTTGAAAAAGAAAATGCAATTTTAGCTAATAGAGAACTAATGGGATCAACAAATCCCAAAGATGCTAAGGAGAATACAATAAGAAAAAAATTTGGTTTATCTATTGATAAAAATTCGGTTCATGGTTCAGACAGTCCAGAAAATGCTAAAATAGAAATCGATTTTTTTTTTAAGGCTTAGTTAGCAACTTTTTTAAAGCCTTCGGATATAATAAATGTTCTTGTTTTAAAATTTTTTTTGATAGGGATTTTACATTATCTTTTTTAGTAATTTTAACCTTTTTTTGCAAAATTATTTTTCCTGCATCTAATTTTGAATTGACAATATGAACAGTACAACCTGAATATTTTTCTTTGTTAAGTATAACTCTTTCATGTGTATTTAATCCTTTATATTTAGGCAATAATGAGGGATGTATATTTAATATTTTACCATTAAATCTATCAATAAAACTTCCTGAAAGAATTTTCATAAATCCTCCAAGACAAATCAAAAAAATTTCCCTTTTTTTTAAAATTTTTAAAATTTTTTTTTCATCCTTACTTTTTTGCCTGAAGTCGAAAATTTGAAAATAAATTTTAGTTTTTTTTAAATACTTTAATCCACCTGCTTTTTTGTTACTTGATAAAACAAAATCAACCTTAATTGGAGAGTTTTTTTTTTTAGAAAATCTTATTAGATTTTTCATATTACTCCCATTACCAGAAATAAAAATAGCTATTTTAATTTTTTTAGTTCCAGTCAATTTTACCATTTAATTTGACTTGTTTTTTTCCAGAAGATATTTTTCCTATAACATAAGGTTTATATTTTTTAGGGAAAAATTTAAGAACCCTTGATAAATTTTTTGGATTTATAATTAAACAAAACCCAACGCCACAATTAAATGTTTTCAACATTTCCGCATCACTAATTTGATGTTTCTTTAGCCAATGAAAAATTTTGAGGGGATTAATATTTGATAAATAAATTTCAGCATTAAGATTATTTGGTAAAACCCTTTTTAGGTTATCTGCCAACCCTCCACCTGTTATATTGGCACAACCATTTAGTAAGCCATCATCTATCAAATTTAAAATTTCTTTCACATAAATTTTTGTAGGCTTAATTAACTCTTTTTTTAGAAATTTATTTTTATTTAAATTTATTTTTTTTATATCTATCAATTTTCTTACTAGTGAAAAACCATTTGAATGTAATCCACTTGATGGAATAGCTAAAATTAAATCGTTCCTTCTTATTTTTTTTCCATTTAATATCTTTTTTTCCTCAACAATCCCTACAGCAAATCCAGCAATATCAAATTTATTCTTATCGTAAGTTCCAGGCATTTCAGCAGTTTCTCCACCAACTAAAGTACATTCTGAAATTTTACATCCTTTTAAAATTCCTCTGATAATAGATTTTAGTTTTGATAAATTTATTTTATTAATTGAAATATAATCTAAAAAAAATAATGGTTTTGCTCCTTGAACTATTAAGTCATTTACACTCATAGCGACAAGATCAATTCCTATGGTATTAAATTTGTTAAGCAAATTTGCTATTTCAATTTTTGTTCCCACTCCGTCTGTACAAGCAACGATTTTTGGATTTTTAAGATTTTTTGGAATATTGGTGATTGATCCAAAACCACCAATATTATTCAACTTTTTTTTGCCTTTTTTTCTTGTAGAAATATTAGATATGAATTTAACAAATTTATCTGCAGCATTAATATCAACACCACTTTTTTTATATGTTAATATATTTTTATTCATTAGTTTGTAGCATGATATCTAAAATAAAAAAAAGTAAACCAAATATCTTATATATTTTTTTGGTTGTTCTATCTTTAAATATATTTTTTTTTTCCACAGATAAAAATTATGCTAAGTCCTTCGATATTAAAAATATAGATATATCTAGACCATTTGAAATAAATTTTGATAAGAATCAGGTTATTGATGAGGGTTTTAATCAAGCTTTTTTTGAATTAATTTCATTAATAGTTAATTCTAGTGATAGAAAAAAAATTAAAGATATTAAATTGAGTAAACTTAAAGGAATGATTGAATCATTTTCAATTCAGGAAGAAAAGTTTATAAATAATGTCTACTTTGTAAATTTAGGTGTATCTTTTAATAAAAAAAAGATTTTTAATTATTTAGAGGAAAAAAATATTTTTCCTTCAGTTCCAATAAAAAAAAAATTCTTGCTTATACCTATTATAATTGATGAAAGTAAAAAAGATCTCTTAATTTTCAATAATAACAAAATTTTTGAGAATTGGAATAAAGATTTAAAAAAAACTCATTTGATTGAATATATATTGCCTACAGAAGACCTTGAGGATTTGAAACGAATAAAAAAAAATTATGAAAACATTGAACGGTATGATTTTGCTGAGATTATTTCAAAATATGACTTAAATGACTCAATTATATCTTTAATTTTTAAAGACAAAGATGGATTAAGAGTTTTATCAAGAATAACCTATAACAATGATGTAGTTTTAAAAAACAAGTCTTTTTTATATAAAGATTTTAAAGAGACAGAACAAGTTAAAAAATTGATTGAAGAGTTAAAAATATTATATGAAGATCATTGGAAAAAAATAAATCAAATTAATACCTCAATTAAATTGTCATTGAATATTAAAATAAGCAACAAAGATACTCAGTTTATATCTAATTTTGAAAAAGATTTGGATGATTTGGATTTAATAAGTCATTTTTTAATTACAAAATTTGATAAAAATTTCACTTATTATCAATTAATTTTTAATGGAACACCAAGTATTTTTTTGAAAAAAATGGAGGAAAAGAATTATAATTTTAATACACAAAATAAAATTTGGTCAGTAAGGTAATATGAGAGATACAGATCAAAAAATAATAAAATTTGTGCATGAAAAGAATTTGAGTGACAATGATTTTTTTGTATCTAAAAGCAACAAACATGTTTACGATTTATTAAATAGTTGGCCCAATTGGGAAAATAATCTTGTTAATATTTGTGGAGAGAATTTTTCAGGCAAAAGTCACCTAATTAATATTTTCATCAAAAAGTTTCAAGGTATAATTTTTAAAGCAGATACATTTGAAAACGATAATTTATCAAAATTAAACTCTCACGAAAATATTATTTTAGAAAATTTTGACAGAAAAAATAATGAAAAATTAATTTATACTTTAATAAATACTATCGAGCAAAGTAATAAATATCTAATTGTTACATCACTCAAACCCATAAGTGAAATCAATTTTGATTTAATTGATTTAAAATCAAGGGCAAAAAATTTCTTAATCCAGAGTATTAAAAAACCCGATGATGAGTTAATTTTTGCTCTTTTGTTAAAGAATTTCTCAGATCGACAG
>CACBHX010000029.1 GCA_902539145.1 uncultured Pelagibacteraceae bacterium
ATGATGAGATTGTCTATACTGATCGTAATCAATCGCATTTGCAATCAAATGTCCCCAGTAGATATATTCTGATACCATATCAAAATTATTATCCATGAAAGCTTGGGTCTTTTGATAATAAAAGTGATTTAATATCGGTAGATACTCATTTGTTCTTAAAATCTTTTTAGCTTTGACTAAAAAGTGAACGTCATTATCGAACGTCATATTTTCCTCCAATTGACCAAAGGTTGGTCAGTTACCTAGCACCAATATTTATATTTTTTACTCAGTTGTTTTTTTAGTAACAACCAATCTGGTGCTAAGAGATTGGAAGATAAGATCGCCTTAAAATAATATCTTTAAATCGCGATCTGTATATACTACTGCTTCTTGCAAAGTAGTATCCCTTTCATAACCCTCCCTCTTAATACTTTAGGTTATAATTTTTATTTAATATTTAAATTTGGATTTTCAAGATTAATTCTTTAATGTGTAAAAAAGTGTATAACTCTAAATCTGTGGTTGTAATAAAAATTTAAAAAAATAAATATTTATCAGCCATATATAGAGCCCAAGCTAATGCGGCACCTGTAATGATATATTTCATAATCTTATTTTATTTCTATTTTTTCAGGAAGTATACCTTTTGGTCTATATCTCATTATGACCAAGAGACCTACTCCCATCATTAAAAATCTAAAATATGGAACACTTTCAATTAAGTGTACTTTTAAAAAGTGTGTATCATCTAATCCAGCAGTAGTTAAATTAACTAAGTAAAGACCAATTGGTGCGGCCTCAATCCATAAGAACCAAACAACAAAACCTCCAAGAATTGCACCAAAGTTATTTCCACTTCCACCGATAATAACCATTACCCAGATTAAAAAAGTATATCTCAAAGGTCTATAACTTCCTGGGGTAAACAAGCCATCTTGAGTAACTAACATGGCACCCGCAATACCAACAATGGCTGAACCTAAAACAAAAATTAAAAGGTGTTGTTTGACTACATTTTTACCCATTGCATTAGCTGCTTCCTCATTATCTCTAATTGCTCTCATCATTCTTCCCCAAGGAGAATAGAGAGCTTTTTGAGTTAAGATTAATAAAATAACTACTACAACTAAAAATAATCCAGAGTAACAAAGTTTTACAAAAACTGATGATCCCTCGATTACAAGTTGATTTAGTGTAGCTTGTCTCTCGGTTAAATCAGTAATTAGATTTAACTTACTTGAATTAAATTTTTCAACAAGACTTATAAACCAATCTGTTTGTTGTAAATTTACCTCATAAGGTGCAGGTCTTTTTAACCCAATTACATTTTTAACACCTCTTGTTAACCAATCTTCGTGCTTTATAATTGCAATAACAATTTCTGATATTAGTAAAGTTGCTATAGCAAGATAATCAGCTCTTAAACCCAAGGCAACTTTTCCTATAACAAAAGCTAATCCACCTGCAAAAAAAGCTCCAACAACCCAAGAAAAAATAATTGGAAGACCTAATCCACCAAGAAAACCAGTTTTTGCAGGATTAACTCCCTCAATAGCTTCAATTCCTGGTTCAGAAATAAATCTTATGATTACAATTCCTAAAATTATAATAGCAGCTACTATGTAAGTTCTGTTTTTTGATTTCTTATAATTTTTTAAAATATACCTGACAGCTAATACCATTGCTATTATAAGAAAAAGACTTAATAAAATATTAAATCCGCCTGCACTCCATGCTTCTTGAACAGGATCTACTGAGATTAAAACAGCTGCTAAACCACCTAAAGCTGTAAAACCCATTATCCCAAAGTTAATCAGACCAGCATAACCCCATTGAATGTTGGCACCCATTGTCATTACTGCTGAAATTAGACAAAGATTAAATATTGATAAAGCTATGTTCCAAGACTGGAATATACCAACAAGGGTAATCAACCCCATCATTATACTGTATGCAGCAATTACATTTAAATTTTTTCTCACAACACCTTCCCTTTAAATATACCTGATGGACGATAAAGTAAGACGATGACTAAGATTGAAAAAGATACTGCAAATTTATAATCTGTAGAGAGTAATTGAATTAGACCATCTGGCTCCATACTTTCAGGTAAAACATACATGAAAAATTTTCTATAAGCGTAAGTTAACAATATTTCAGAGAAGGCAATTACATATCCACCGAGAAAGGCTCCAAATGGATTACCAATGCCGCCCACTATAGCTGCTGCAAATATTGGTAGCATATTATTAAAGTAGGTGAATGGTTTAAAGCTTTTATCTAAACCATATAAAGCACCACCAATTGTTGCAAGAATGCCTGCTATGACCCAAGTTATCATGACAATTTTTTTGGGATCGATACCTGATAATAATGCTAAATCCTCATTATCAGAGTATGCTCTCATACTTTTTCCAGTCTTAGTTTTATTTAAAAACCAAAACAAAGTTGAAACTAAAATCAACGTAACAATAATCGTAATAACTTGAGTAGATTTTATTGCAAGACCCTCATTTAATCCTGTCATTTCTTTAAATTCACCAGCTTTAATTAAAAATTTTTCTCCATCAAAAAATCTTCTATCTGAAGGGCCAATAATTATACGAACCACTGCCTGAGTAACAAACATCACGCCAATACTTACCATCGCTAATTGCACAGGGGGACTTTTGTTTATTCGGTAATATTTAAATACTAATTTATCTATTATCAACATGTAGCCAACCATAAAGATAATACCAAAAGGAATTGCTAGAAGGGCTGTAGGCAAAACCCCAAAACTAATTCCAACAGACTGAAAATAGAAAGTGAATAAAATCACAAACATTGTCCCAAAAGACATCATGTCCCCTGTAGCAAAGTTTGCAAATCGTAAAATCCCATATACCAATGTTACAAAAATTGCACCAAGTGCTAGTTGAGATCCGTATGCTAAAGCTGGAACAAAAATATAATTTAATAAAAGTATAATTGCATTTACAAAGTCCATATTAACCACCTAGAAAAGAGCTTCTTACTCTTGGGTCTTCTAGTAGTTCTTTTCCAGTGCCAGAGTACCGGTTCTCCCCAGTCACCAGAACATAACCCCTATCAGAAATATTTAATGCTTGTTTTGCATTTTGCTCAACCATTAAAATTGCTACGTTCGTTCTTTTTACTTTTACGATATGATCAAATAATTCATCCATCACAATAGGTGATACGCCAGCAGTTGGTTCATCCAACATCAATACAGAGGGCTTGATCATAAGTGCTCTACCTAATGCAACTTGTTGTCTTTGTCCTCCAGATAACTCCCCAACTAATTGTTTTTTTTTTTCTTTTAGAATTGGAAATAAGTCAAAGATTTCATTAATAGTCTCTTTAAATTCGGTGTTTATTAAGAAAGCACCCATCTCTAAATTTTCCTCCACCGTCATACCTGCAAAAACATTTTTTGTTTGAGGAACGAATGAGATGCCTTCTTTTACTCTGTCTTGTGGAGAAAGTTTTGAAATATCTTTACCATTGATAATTACTGAACCAGATTTTAAATTTAATAAGCCTAACATTGCTTTCATCGCGGTAGATTTTCCAGCTCCATTAGGTCCAAGGATCGATACTATTTCTCCTCTTTCAACATTTACCGAACATGAATTAATTATGTCTGGGCCATTTCCATATCCACCGGTCATGTTATTCCCTTCAAAAAATGCCATTTAATTATCCTTTAATTTTGAGCCTTTACCTAAATAACTTTCAATAACTTTTTCATCTTTTTTTGCATCCTCAACTGAACCTTCGAAAAGAACTGAACCTTCTGCCATTACGATCACTGGATCACATAATCTTCCTATAAAATCCATGTCATGTTCGATCATACAAAAAGTGTAACCTTTTTCTTTATTAAGTTTTTCAATAGCTGTTCCAAGATCCTTTAGTAAAGTTCTATTAACACCAGCGCCAACCTCATCTAACAATACTAATTTTGCATCAACCATCATTGTGCGACCTAATTCTAACAATTTTTTTTGTCCCCCAGATAAATTTCCCGCCAACTCATTTTTTAAATGGCT
Source organism: uncultured Pelagibacteraceae bacterium (assembly GCA_902539145.1). GTDB lineage: Bacteria > Pseudomonadota > Alphaproteobacteria > Pelagibacterales > Pelagibacteraceae > Pelagibacter. The sequence continues at coordinate 4,038 of CACBHX010000029.1, forward strand.
AAGATTAAGAAAATTAATAACTTCCATGGCCTTTTCTTTAATTTGACTTTCTTCTTTTGCGACTAATGAAGGTTTTAACAAGGCATTAACCAATTTTTCTCCAGATTGATTTCCTGGAACCATCATTAAGTTTTCTAAAACAGATAAATTTGTAAATTCATGAGCTATTTGAAAAGTTCTTAGCAATCCTTTTGAAAATAATTCATAGGAAGGAACATCGGTAATGTTTTCATTATTAAAAATCACACTGCCAGCAGAGGATTTTAAATTTCCAGCAATAAGGTTAAATAAAGTGGTTTTGCCAGAACCATTCGGTCCAATAATACCTGTAATAGTTCCCTTTTTAACTTTAAGAGAACACTCCGATACTGCCGCTAGTCCTCCAAAATATTTTGACAAATTATTAATTTCTAAAATATTTTGTGACATTAATTATTTGCTTAGTCTTTTGTGTATATCATTCAAAGTTTTTACAACTGAATTATAAACACCTTTACTTCTCATAAGTTTAAGACCTTGCTCATTTAATCCTTTAGGAGTTTGCGACTCTTTTATTAAATATTTGAGTTCCTTCTTCGAGTTTACAACTGCATCTTCAGATAAAGCTACAAATAGAGAAGTGATATATTTCTGTGCATCTTGTCTCTTTACTCCTTTCTTTACTAACCAATCACTCATGATCTTTAAAATTTCATAATAAGCAGCCATCA
>CACBHX010000030.1 GCA_902539145.1 uncultured Pelagibacteraceae bacterium
TTCATTGTTAATAAATTTTAACTTTTCAGTGTCTTTAATTTTTTCTTGCTTAATCTCTAAAATTGAAACTTTGTCTAAAAGTTCCCCAATTGAAACTTCGACTATAATTTTATTCATAAAATTTAATACTGTGCTATCTTGTTATAAATATGTCTAATATTTTAATTATTAAACACGGGTCATTAGGAGATATAGCTCAAGCAAGCGGTGCAATTCAAGACATATCTGAGAATCATAAAAATGATCAAATATATCTGCTGACAACAAAACCCTATTTTGAATTATTTAAGAAAAATCCTTTTGTAAATGGGGTGATCTTAGACAAAAGATTACCAAAATATAATTTAATTTATCTATATTTTCTCATGAAAGAGCTTAAGAAGTATAATTTTTTAAAAGTGTTTGACCTTCAAAATTCATCAAGGACTTCTTTTTATAAAAATATTCTTTTCCCAAAAGCCAATAAAGATACTTGGTCTAGTACTAAAACAATTTTATTAGCGGATGTAAATAAGGAAAAATTTGATAAGGACTCTGTGTTAAATAGATTTGATCATCAACTAAAGGAGTCTGGATTAAACACTGTTAATACTCTTAAACCTAACTTTAGTTGGGCTTGTTCTGAAATCAATGAAATAAAAAGTAAATATGACTTACAAAAATATATTTTATTATTTCCTTTTTGTTCACCACATCTATCAGTTAAAAAATGGCCTTATTACGATGAACTGATTATATTGATTAAAGATAAGTTTGGCTCAGAATACAAAATTGTTACAGCACCTGGACCTAATGAAATAGATGATGCTAGAAAATTTGATGCAATAAGTGTTCTTGATAATGATAAAGCCTTGAATTTATCTCAGTTAACATCTCTTATCAAAGAGAGCTCTTTTGTTGTTGCTAATGATACTGGTCCTGCTCATATAGCTGCTCATGTTGCAGCAAAAGGTTTAACTTTATTTGGAAAACATACTACTGCTTATAAAGTTAGTATTGAAAGAGAAAATTTTAAAGCGATACAGGTGACTGATTTAAATAATTTAAGTGCTAATAAAGTTTTTGAAAGGTTATTAAATTTATTATAAAATTTTTTTGTACTCTTCTATTGTATTAGACCAGCTAAATTTAGAAGAATATTCTCTTGCATTTTTACCTAACTCTAAATATTTTTTATTCTCTAACATAGAATTTAAAGATGAATAAATATCTTCTAACTCATTTCCATCACAAATTAATCCTGTTGTATCATGCTTGATAGCATCTGAGGCACCTCCATCTTTACCACCAAGGGAAGCGACACCATGTTGAGCGGCCTCTACGTATGATATTCCAAATCCCTCAACAGACTTTTTGTGAATAATTGATGGCATCACAAAAATATTTGACTTTGCTATCAAGGCATTTTTTAAATTTTCACTAATATCTTTGAAAAACATTACTTGTGAACTTAAATCAAGCTCTTTGACTAAGTCTTTAATATTTTTTTCCTCATCCCCATAACCTATACAAATATAGACTATATCTGGATAAATTTGTTTTAAGTTTCTTAAAGCCATTAATACTTTTTCATGATTTTTCCTTTTATCAAATCTTGAGACAGTAATTAAACGTGGTGTTTTTATTTTGAGTAAACTTTCAACTTTATCTAAAGATTTTTTATTGAGTTCTTTAGGACGATTTACTCCAGGATTTATTACAACAATTTTTTCGGGATTTAAGCCAATACTAATAGCTAGGTTTTTAGTATATTCAGAGTTAGCAATTATTTTTTCGACTTTATCAAATACTTTCATAATCCTTTTATTTTGGTAACTATCTTTTGGATGATTAATTTCTTTGCCGTGTATCAGACAATATTTTTTTTTATTAGATTTAATTAATTCTAAACTTTTCCAATGGTCTGCGATAACTCCTTGAACTTTATTATCTTTAAGAAACTCATTAATTAACTGAGCCTTTCTAATCTTTCTTAAAAATTTAAGACCGCCAATTCTTTCAATAGAAAAATTTACGTTTTCATCAAATTTTTTGTGATTTTCATAATAATCAGCAAATACTTTAATCATAAAGTTTTTTGACATCTCTCGTGCGAGACCCCACATTAAACTTTGCATTCCACCGATTTCTGGTGGAAAAGATCTTGTAGCGATTAAATACATTAATTAGTTTTCCACTTAATACCACAGCCAGCACTTGGGATTTGACTCTCTGGCCCTTTACCAGTTTCAGCTATTTGTTTCATAGCTTTTAACAATTCACTATCGCCATCTCTTACAGGAATTAAGTTTTTTAATTCTCTTAACCTACCTCTATATTGAAGCTCTAAGTTTTTATTATAGCCAAAAAAGTCAGGTGTGCACACTGCATCATAGGTTTTAGCGACATCTTGTGACTCATCACTTAAATAAGGAAAACTAAATTGATTTTTTTTGGCAAATTCGATCATATTATCAAATGAATCCTCTGGATAATTTTCTGCATCATTTGCACATATAGCTACTGAATTAATGCCTAACTCTTTTAATTCATTACAATCATCAACGATATCTTTAGTCACTGCTTTGACGTACGGGCAGTGGTTACAAATGAACATTATTAAAGTCCCGTTTTCTCCTTTAACGTCATTTAGAGAAATAATTTTATTTTCTGTAGATTTTAACCGAAAGTCATGAGCCTTTTGGCCGAAATCACATATTGGAGTTTGTATTGGCATAATGTAATAATATATAAATTATGTTTTACGATTTAAAAGATAAAAAACCAAAAAACTCTGGCGAAAATTGGGTGGCTCCAAATGCGGTAGTCATTGGCGATGTTACTTTAGAAAAAAATACTAGTGTCTGGTTTAATGCAACTTTAAGAGGCGATATTGAAAATATTCACATAGGTGAGGGGTCAAACGTCCAAGATGGATGTGTTCTGCATACAGACCCAGGCTGCCCTTTAAAAGTTGGAAAAGATGTAACCGTTGGACACCTTGTTATGCTTCATGGTTGTACAATAGGTGACAATAGTTTAATTGGAATAGGTGCAGTTATTTTAAACAATGCCAAGATTGGCAAAAATTGTATTATAGGTGCAAAAGCTTTAATCACAGAAAATAAAGTAATTCCTGATAATTCATTAGTTGTTGGTTCACCAGGTAAAGTTGTTAGAGAAGTAACTGAAGAGGAAAAAAAGGCAGTTTGGGAAAATACAAAACATTACCAAGATAATTGGAAAAAATACTCAAAATCTATATTCTAAAAAGTCAATAAATTAGATAATATTTATTAATGAAAAAAATATTTTTAACTTTAATTCTCTCATTTATTTTAAGTGTAAATGTAAATGCAACAGATAGTAAATTTAATAAATTTATTAAATGGTTAGAAAATAATAATCATACTCAATATTTAGAAATTAATAAAAATTATGATGAGTGTAAAAATTGTACAAGATGGGACGCAGGACCAAGATGTTTTGAGGAGGTTGGAAAACCTAAAAAACAATGTGTTTTAGATGGTGATCAAAGTTATGGTGAAGACGGATATAAGTGGGCAGACCACAAAAAATATAAAAATAAACTCAAAATAAAGTTTTTTAAAAAAAAAGATGGTAAAATTCGTCATTCAATACCATGGAATGCAAAAAATATTAATGATGATACTTTGTTATATTATGGATTTGTTAGAAGTAAAAAAGCAGATTTATCAAATGATAAATATTTAATTGAAGCTTCATCAAATCCATATGAATTTGAATTTGATTTACGTGAAGATAAAAACGTAGATAAAGAACTTAAGAAATCACCTATAATGAGTTATCTGTTATTTGAAAATGGTAAAATCACCGTAGATAAAAAAAGTCCAGATGATCGATTTGGTATACTGGTGCATGATGGGGCTAAATTTCTTTCATCATCAGTTGGTAAAACAATGGTATCATATATGCTAGGGCATGCTGTTTGTGGTGGATATATTGACAGTGTTGAATCAAAAATCGATGATTATCCGTTATTAAAAAATACAGTTTATGATGGGCAACGAATAATTGACCTTCTTAACATGGCTTCAGGAGATCAAAAATATGTAACTCTTGAGAAAAGAATTAAAAAAACTGGCAAGATGGCAGGATTTGCACCTATTAGATACCACATGGAAGGTGTATTTAAAGGTTCAGAAAAATCGAAGAAGAAATATAATTATAATGGATTTCCTCCAATAATTTTAATTAACTATATTTGGTATAAGTCAAACGGTGATTACCAAAAGATCTTAGACAAAACATTTAGGGAAAAATCAAAAATTAAAAATTATGCTATATTTTCAAAACACAAGGACGGAACATATGATGATGGTATTTTAACAAATCAATTTTGGGCTACTAGATATGATTATATGAGAATTGCAAAAGCAATGTTAGATGATTGGCAAAATGATACGTGCGTTGGTAAATATCTAAAAAATATTTATAAAAATAGAATTAAAAAAAATCACTCGTACAAAAATGATAAAAACAGTTTTCTAAATCCTAAAGGTTATGCAGGT
>CACBHX010000031.1 GCA_902539145.1 uncultured Pelagibacteraceae bacterium
AAAAACCAATTAATAAAAAAACCCCAGCGAATTTCTTCGCTGGGGTTTTTAAAATATTAAATACTATCTTTGTTTTTTAGTTTTGAATTTTCCGCCTTTAACTTCTTGCTCTAAGAAAGAACCTTCAGCTTCACCGACGCTAGTAAAAGTAACTCCAGTTGCACCTTCGTAGTCAACTTTTTTACCTTTAGCTAATAAATCTAAACCTTTTTTTAGTTCACCTGGATAAATTTTTGTTCCAGGACTGTTAGCAACATCCATCACATTTTTTGCAATTGACGCTCTATCAGCTGAGTTTCCTGCTTGCATTGCTAAAACGATTAAAGCAGCAGCATCGTAAGACTCACCCGTATATGGACCAGAGCTATCTATATTTGCAGCACTTGCAACTTTAGAGAATACTCCAGCACCTTTTCCTGTTGATCCTGGCATTGAACCAAAAGATTTTCTTAAGTCTTTTCCAAATGCGTCAACTAATGATTGACCGATCATTCCATCCGATAAAATAAATTTATCAAATGCACCAGAGTCTAAAGAAGCTTGAATAATTCCTTTACCACCTTGGTCTAGGTATCCAATTACAGCTACTGCATCTCCACCTGCTGAGGCAAGAGTTGCTACTTCAGAAGAGTAGTCTGCTTTTCCATCTTCGTGAGCAGTTACAGTAGTAACTTTAATTCCGTGCGCTTCGACAGCTGCCTTATAAACATCTGCTAAACCTTTTCCATAATCATTATTTGTATAGGTAATTGCAACACTTTTAACTTTTCTGTCTTTAGTAATATCAGCTAGGATTTGACCACCTCTTGCATCTGATGGCGCAGTTCTAAAGAAATATCCTTTATCATCTAAAGTTGTTAATCCTGGTGATGTTGCCGATGGTGAAATCATTACAACACCATTTGGAACTGCAACGTTTGATGCTATTGCACCAGTTACTCCTGAACAATCAGCACCCATTATTGCTGCAACTCCTTGTGAAATAACTCCTTCAGCGGCTGCAGTCGCAGCAGCAGAGTCCACACATGTTGAGTCAGCTCTTATCACTGAAATTTTTTTTCCACCTAGTAGAGATCCAGAATCTGAAGCTTCCTTAAAAGCAAGCTCTGCTGATGCAGCCATAGCGGGGGTTAAAGATTCAATAGGGCCAGTGAAACCCAAAATTACACCCATTTTAATTTCTGCTAAAACATTTGTTGAAAAAGTTGAAACAAATATGAAAGCAGCAACAATTAGTCTTTTCATTATTATCCTCTATATTTAGTTAACAATTATTTTATATAAATTTTAATTAAATCCGATTTGTAAAGATTTTCAACAAGCAAATTATCTTATTTTATAATACGTTTAATTAATCTAGACTTACTTCATATTAATTTAGTATGAAATTAAACAAAATAGAACCTCGGTTTAAAAAAAACTCTAATCCTAGGATTGGATTAATTGCTTTAGCTACTGATTTTATGATTGAGAAGGATTTTATAAACGTAATTAAAGATAAAGAGATTGATTTTTTTGTTAATAGAATTGAATGTTATAATCCCTTAACAAAAGAAAATTTAATAAAAATGTCTGATAAAGTAACTGAAGTTACAAATAATATTTTACCCAATGAGGATATAGACTGTGTTGTTTACGGATGTACATCTGGAACAATAGCAACAGGTCATAATGTGATTGAGAAAAAAGTAAGGGCAGCAAAACCTAAGGCTGAGTTAACAACTCCTAGCACAGCCGCAATAAAAGCGTTAAAAAAACTAAAGGTAAAAAAATTAGCGATCTTTACTCCGTATAGTAAAAAACTAAATAATGAGATTGTTGAATATTTCAAAGAGGAAAAATTTGAAGTGGTCTCCAATTCATATTTAGATATAGCTGCAGATTATGACATTGGAAAAGTTGATCAAGATTTTATCTATGACTCTCTAGTTAATATGAATATTGAAGATGCTGATGCTTTATTCATTTCTTGTACAGCCTTGCCGGTTTTAAGCATTATAGATAGATTGGAAAAAAAATTAAACAAACCTGTTTTATCTAGCAATCAAACATTGATTTGGGATACTTTAGAAAAAATTGGAAAAAATAATAATATCAAAGGTTTTGGAAGTTTGTTTACCAATTATTAATTATGCTTTTTACAAAAGAAGAATACAAACAAAGATTATCTAAAGTTCAAAAAATGATGCAAGAAAAAGGCATTGAACTTTTGATTTCTCATGACACAAATAATATCAATTACCTCACTGGGTATGATGCTTGGTCATTTTATTACGCTCAATGTGCAATGGTTCATATAAATGCTGATGAACCTATATGTTTTGTAAGAGATCAAGATGCTGGAGGGGCTTATATAAAAACATATTTAAAAAAAGAAAACATAATTGTTTATGATGAACATTATATTCATAATTGGCCAAAACATCCTTACGATTACTTAGTTAAAGTTATTAAAGATAAAAAGTGGGATAAACTTTCTATAGGATTAGAAATGGATGCTCATTATTTTACAGCATTTTGTTATGAAAAAATTAAACTAGGTTTGCCAAATGCAAATTTGAAAGATTCAGAGAGACTGGTTAATTGGGCGAGGCTAGTAAAATCTGATGTTGAAATAGATTATATGAAATCTGCAGCAAAAATTTCTGAAATTGGAATGAAAATAGCTTTTGACATAATTAAACCAGGAGTTAGACAATGTGATGCTGTTGGTGAAATTCAAAAATCTTTATTTTATGGATCGCCCGAATTTGGTGGGGAGTATTCAAGTATCGCCACTTTATTACCAACTGGAAAAGGTACTTCAGCTTCACATTTGACTGCATCACAAGACAAATTTGTTGAGGGTGAGGCGACTATTATTGAATTATCAGGGGTTTTTAAAAGATATCATGCTCCAATGGCTAGAACAGTTTTGTTAGGAAAACCTGATCAATTAAAAATCGATACAATGAAAAAAACTATTGAAGCAATTGAAGCAGGTATAAGCGCTACTAAACCAGGTAATACTGCTAATGATGTAGCGCAAGCTTTCTGGAAAGTTTTGGATAAGTATGGAATAGAAAAGAAATCAAGAACTGGTTATTCAATTGGCATTGGCTATCCACCAGATTGGGGAGAGCATACATTAAATATTTATAAAGGTGATATGACTGTACTAAAACCAAATGTTTGTTTTCATATGATTGCTGTTATGCAATTTGGTGATTGGGGTGTTGAAGCTTCAGAAGCTATTAGAGTTACTAACAAAGGATCAGAACTATTTTGTAATATGTCAAAAGAACTTCACGTTAAAAGCTAATTATTTAAGGTTGATATTTTTTCGTACAAATGTTTTATAGTTACTTAATTTATGTCGGTTAATAAAGAATTCGTTAAGTTTGATAAAGTAGATAAAAGTTATGATGGCAAAGTTTTAGTTGTCAAAGACCTTCAATTAGACATTGCAGAAGGTGAGTTTATTACAATGTTAGGTCCCTCTGGATCAGGTAAAACTACTTGTTTAATGATGCTTGCTGGATTTGAAACACCAACCAATGGAGAAATATACCTTGATGGAAATGCAATCTCCAGTATTCCTCCGCACAAAAGAGGTATAGGAATGGTTTTCCAAAACTATGCTTTATTTCCTCATATGACAGTGTATGAAAATTTGGCTTTTCCGTTGAGAGTCAGGAAAATTCCAAAAGATGAAGCAGATAAAAAAATTGATAAGGCTTTATCTATGGTGTCCTTACAAGGATTTGCTCAAAGGATGCCAGGTCAATTATCAGGTGGACAGCAACAGAGAGTAGCAGTAGCTAGATCCTTAGTTTTTGACCCACAATTAGTTTTGATGGACGAGCCTCTTGGAGCTTTAGATAAAAATTTAAGAGAAAGTATGCAATATGAAATCAAACATATTCATGAAAGTATCGGAGTGACTGTTGTTTATGTAACTCATGATCAAAGTGAAGCATTAACTATGTCTAATCGAATTGCAGTTTTTAATGACGGAAAGGTCCAACAACTTTCAAGTCCAGATGAGTTATATGAAAAACCTGTTAATTCTTTTGTGGCAGAATTTATTGGAGAGAATAATACTTTTGCAGGAGAAGTTTCTGATATTTCAGGTGGAAAGTGTAAAGTTAAGTTAGCGAGTGCGGATATATTGGCAAACCCAATCTCGGTTAAGGGAAAAGGTGAGAGAACGACAGTTTCATTAAGACCTGAAAGAGCTTTAATTAATCCTAGTGATAAAATGGACAATATTCACAAAGGAAAAATAGAAGAAGTTATTTACCATGGAGATCACACAAGAGTTAGAATTAATTTATTAGGTAATTCTGAATTTATT
>CACBHX010000032.1 GCA_902539145.1 uncultured Pelagibacteraceae bacterium
ATAATAAAACTTAAGACATATCCATTATATTTCTTGCTAAAATAAAATTTTGACCACATCCAGTGCCAATTTCTAGACATCTCAATTTCAAATTCATCATTACTATGTGACTGATTTCCTAAGTGTGAAACTTCAACATTTACTTCAATTATTTTTTGACCCATCATTCGCACCCTTTTACAAAGGTCTATTTCCTCTAGATACAAAAAAAATTTTTCATCAAAAAATGAGTCTGAAAATTTTTTTTTATTGAGCAGCATCGCCATTCCACGAACCTCATTAACAAAAATATAATCTTTATTACTCTTATTTTTTTTGTAAACTTTAAATTCTTCAACAATTTGGGGTGCCGCTATCGCAAAATCGATATTTTGTATAATTTTGATAATCTTATCAATTGCTGATTTATATATTTTTGTATCTGGATTTATTAAAAAAAGAAATTCAGTGTTTGAATTTAAAATCCCAAAATTATTAGCTTTACCAAAACCACTGTTATCACTCATTACAAAAACTTTTAAATTTGGAATTTTGCTCTTTAAATCATTGTAAAATTTGTGATTGCCGGAATTTTCAACAATAATTTTACTGCATTCCTCTGGTATGTCTTTTAAACAATCAGCAATTATATGTTCACTTTTAAATGTAACAATTATAAAAGTTAGATCTGAATAATTTATCATTACTTAAATTTAATTCTATCAAAATTTATTTTTCTTTAGAAATTTTTAAAACTCCTATAAATGCTTCTTGTGGGATCTCGACTCTTCCAAACTGTTTTGATCTAGCTTTTCCTTTTTTTTGTTTTTCTAAAAGTTTTCTTTTTCTATCAGTCGCCCCACCACCATGGATTTTGGTTAATACATCTTTTTTAAAACCCTTAATAGTCTCTCGTGCAATAATTTTTCCTCCTATGGCTGCCTGAATAGGTATCATGAAATTATGTCTAGGAATTAAGTCTTTTAATTTCTCACAAACCTCTCTACCTGTTTTTTGTGCAAAATCTTTATGTATCATCATTGCTAACGCATCGACTGGTTCACTATTAACTAAAATACCAAGTTTTACTAAATCACCCACTCTGTGTTCAAGTATTTCATAATCAAAACTTGCATATCCACTCGTCATTGATTTAATTCGATCATTAAAGTCAAAGACTACTTCGTTTAATGGAAGTTCATAAGAAATAACAGCTCTATTACCTGAGTAGCTAAGATTTGTTTGAATTCCTCTCTTATCCTGACACAATTTAATTATAGAACCTAAATAATTGTCTGGAGTTATAATAGTTGCTTTAATCCATGGCTCTTCTATTGATTGAATAAATGTAGGATCAGGTAAACTTGAAGGATTTTGTAAATCTTTGATCTCTCCATTATTAAGTTTTAATTTATAAACTACACCTGGCGTAGTTGTTAATAAATTGACATCAAATTCTCTCTCTAATCTTTCCGTTATAATTTCTAAATGTAATAATCCTAAAAAACCACATCTAAAACCTAAGCCTAGAGCTGAAGAAGATTCAGCTTCATAAGAAAAGCTTGCATCATTGAGTTTCAACTTTGCTAATCCGTCTTTCAGTTTCTGATATTCGGAACTATCCACTGGAAATAAACCACAAAAAACAACCGGCTTGCTTGGTTTGAAGCCGGGCAAAGCCTCAACTTTCGGTTTTGAGGCATCGCAGATAGTATCTCCAACTTTAGTATCTGATAAAACTTTTATACCAGTTGTTATAAATCCTATCTCTCCAGGGTTGAGTTCATTTACATCCTTTGGCTTGGGTGTAAATAAACCCACTTTTTCAACAACATAGTCTTGATCAGTTGAAAGCATTTTAATTTTCATGTTTTTCGTGATTTTTCCGTTTATAACTCTCACTAAAATTACTACTCCTAAATATGTATCGTACCAACTATCAACTAACAAACATTTTAAGTCTCGGTCTAAATTACCTTTAGGTCCAGGTAATTGATGTATTATTTGCTCTAAAATACTGTCTATGCCTTCTCCAGTTTTTCCTGAACAAGGAATGGCATTTTCAGTCTCAATGCCAATTACATCTTCAATTTGTTTTTTTGTTCTATCTAAATCTGATGCTGGTAAATCAATCTTATTCAAAACAGGTATAATTTCATGGTTTATATCCATAGCTTGGTACACATTTGCTAATGTTTGTGCTTCTACACCCTGGGTACTGTCAACAATAAGTATTGAACCCTCACACGCATAAAGAGATCTACTGACTTCATAACTGAAATCTACATGACCAGGTGTATCAATTATGTTCAAAATATATTCTTTACCATTTCTAGACTTATAGTTAAGTTTTACAGTTTGAGCCTTGATTGTTATTCCTCTTTCTCGTTCAATATCCATTGAGTCTAATACTTGTGCTTTCATCTCTCTTTCGGTCAATCCTCCACATCTGTGAATTATTCTATCTGCTATTGTAGATTTGCCATGGTCTATATGAGCAATTATTGCGAAATTTCTTATGTGATCAATTGTGGACATTTTTATTAAGAACGGATCTTTGCACCAGTTTTATTTTCTACTGTTTCGATAATTGATTTGTTAATATTTTCTAAATCATTATCATTTAATGTTTTTTCTGTAGATTGGATCGTAACACTGATTGCTATCGATTTTTGATTCTTTGGAATATTAACACCCTCATAAACATCAAAAACTCTAATATTGCTAATTAAATTCTGATCTACACTTGCAATAGCATTAATTAGGTCTTGCGCATTAACATCTTTGTTTATGATAAATGCAAAATCTCTTTCAGACTTTTGATAATCTGAAACATTAAATTTATTTTTTTGATCATTTAAGGTTTTTCCTGGTAATTTCAAATTGTCTAAAAAAATTTCAAAACCTACTAAAGATTCTGTTTTCATATCGATTTTTTTTGTTATGTTGGGGTGAATTTCTCCGAAATACGCAGCTACTGGATCTGCTCCTCTTTTTAAAAATAATCTACCAGATTTACCAGGATGATAATAATTTGGAGTTTTGTCGTCTATAAAAAATTCTTCTGATTTATACCCTGCCTCAATTAAAGTTTGGACTACATCTTTTTTGACATCAAAGACATCAACATTTCTCTCTTTTTCAATCCAAGATAATCTGGATTTTTTTCCTGATGACAAACCACATACCACTGTATTTTGTTCACCAGGCTTAGAACCAGTAAAAGTTGGACCAATTTCATAAATTGATAAATCCTTAAAACCTCTATCAAGATTTTTTTTCATATATATTATCAAGTTTGAGAATATTGAATTTCTCAAAACATCTAATTCAGTACTTATTGGATTTACAATCTTAATTTCTTTCTTAGTGTCTCTGAAATAATTATTGTAATTCGAGTCTGTAAATGACCAAGTAATTGCTTCTAGATAACCTTTTGAAGCAATTGATCTCTGTAAAAAATGAAATAATTTTTGGGATTTATTTAAAGTAGACTTCTTTCTTTCCTTGATTGGATCTATAGTCCTTATTCTATTGTAACCACTTATTCTGACCAATTCTTCAACAATATCTACTTCTTGCGTGATATCAGGTCTCCATGATGGAACGGTCAATTCAAAAAAATTTTTTTTCTTTTTAAATTTGAAACCAAGATTTTCTAAAATTTTAAAAATTTCTTTAGTAGAAATTTTAAAACCTGCTATTTTTTCAACTAAACTTATATCAAATTTAACTAGTTTTGTTTTATGAGTTTCAATTTTTTGAATGTCAATTTTACTAATTTTACCACCGCAAATTTCTTTGATTAATATTGCAGCTTTATTCAAGCCATCCTCAATTGACAGTGGATCAATGCCTCTTTCAAATCTAAACTTTGCATCAGTATCAAGATTCAATTTTTTGGCGGTGGTCCTTATTGATCCAGGTTTAAAATAAGCAGACTCTAATAATATATTCTTTGTATCTAATTCTGTTCCTGATCTTGTTCCACCAATAATTCCACCCAGTCCTAAAACACCTTTGTGGTCACTGATTACACACATTCCATCTTCCAGCTTATAATCCTTATTGTCTAAAGCAGTAAATTTTTCTCCTGATTTTGAATTTCGAACAATAATACCCTTTTCGATTTTATCAGCATCGTAGGCATGTAACGGACGATTTAGATCGAACATTACATAATTTGTAATATCAACTATTGCAGAAATTGGTTTTTGGCCTATTGAAGCTAACTTTTCCATAA
>CACBHX010000033.1 GCA_902539145.1 uncultured Pelagibacteraceae bacterium
TAAAAAGCAGTCTATCGAAAAGTAATAAAAAATTTAAACCTCGAATTAAAGCTCGAATAAGGAAAAACAAACAACTCTTAAGTAAAAATTTAAATACCTTTTTTGACTGGATTAAAGGAGCAGAATTAGTTGAATTAAAAGAATGTAATACCAATGAGGACCCAGTAAGACCAGAATTAGACAATTCCTTTAGAACTAGTTATGGAAGAAAAATATATGGAGTTAGATATAAAAATGAAATTCATGCAGTAATGTGTTTTGCATTTACAAACAAAGTACCCAAAGATGTTATACAACTAGATAAATTTAGTCATGATGCTTTCTTACAAAGCACCCAAAGGGGACAAACTGTTGGGCAAATTGCTATAGCTTATACTGTGTGGTCTAAAAAAAGAGGTGGTGGAAAATTAATTGTAAAAGAGGTTTTTAAGAAAATAAAAAAATCAAATCATTTAAATAGATTAGTGACTTTGTCTCCGCTAACCGAAATGGCAACAAAGTTTCACTTAAGAAATGGAGCTAAATTGTTACAGGTTAATGAGACTACTCAAAATTTTGAATATGTTGTGAGCAAAAAATGATTTCATTTATCTTAAGTTATTTAATTCCATTTCTTGTACTAATAATGATTGTTGTTTTTATCCATGAATATGGACATTATTATTTTGCAAAAAAGTATGGTGTAGGTGTTACAGATTTTTCAATTGGATTTGGTAAAGAAATATTTGGCTGGAACGATAAGTCTGGTACGCGTTGGAAATTGTGCTGGATACCACTTGGAGGTTATGTAAAATTTTTTGGAGATCGAAATGTATTCTCTCAAGCCGACCAAGAAAAATTAATTAAGCAATATAATGAGCAAGATAGGAAAAAATTATTTGTTCTCAAACCGTTATATCAAAGAGTATTGATAGTATTTGGTGGTCCACTAGCTAATTTTATTTTGGCTTTAGTCATCTTTTTTTCAATTTACACTTTTATTGGTAAAGATTTGACTCCTGCTGTTATTAATGAGGTACAAAAAGATAGCCCTGCAATGATTGGTGGTCTCAAACAAGATGACATTATTTTAGAAATTGATGGTAACGAAGTTCAAAGTATTATGGATGTGTCTAAATATATAACTATGTCCTCAGCTGATATTATAGATTTTAAAGTCAAAAGATTTTCTGATGAAATTATACTAAAAATAAAACCAAATACTGTTCTTGGTGAAGATAATCTTGGTAACAAAATCCAAAAAAGAATGGTTGGTATTAAATTAGGTGCATACAATAATGAAATTAATCATGTAAAGTTAGGGCCTGTTAAAGCTCTATACCATGCAGCCAATGAAGTTATCTATGTAAGCACTGCATCATTAAAATATATAGGTAATATGATAATTGGTAAAGCTGATACATCACAATTAGGAGGACCTATAAGAATTGCAAAAATATCGGGTCAAGTTGCGGAATTTGGGGTTTTGGCTTTCATAAGCATGATGGCCTATATTTCTATAAGTCTAGGGCTTGTAAATTTATTCCCAATTCCAATGCTGGATGGAGGCCATTTAATGTTTTATACATTTGAGAAAATTCTAGGAAGACCATTATCCCAAAAAACACAGGAGGGTTTTTTCCGAATCGGTGTGTTTTTATTATTAACACTAATGTTTTTCACCACCTTTAATGATTTGAAGGACCTAGGAGTATTACAATAAAATTTGCTCAAAATTAAAAAAAATCCAATAAACTCAACGTTTTTTTAACTATACTAGATATTGTGTATAAGTATTTTATTTACACTAAAAAAAGTCTTGATTTATCAAGGTTTTTGATAAAGATAACAATTAACCTAATAAATCGGAGCTAAAATGAACAAAAAACAATTAGTGGTCAAGCTTTCAGGAGCCTTAAACTTGAGTAAAGCTGATGCTGAGAGAACTTTTGACACAATTACCAACACTATTTTGGACGCTTTAAAAGCTGACGATTCAGTCAAAATTGCTGGATTTGGCACATATAAAGTAGCTAAGAGAAAAGCAAGAGTTGGAAGAAACCCAAGAACTGGTGAGCAAATTCAAATTGCAGCATCACAAAAGGTCAAATTCTTACCTGCAAAAGCTTTAAAAGAAGTTTTCAATAAATAAAAGTCTTTACAGCCTTAATACATTATTGTGTTAAGGCTGTTACTATATGCAAATTCTGCATATCAAATTCTCATAATCAACGTTAGTTTTTCACAATTTTAAAAATATAAAAAGTCTCTTAACAGGGAGGTCTTTATGACTAAATTTTTAAAAAAAATAAGTGTGCCACTTGTTAGTTTAATTTTTTTATTAAACATGAGTAGCGCAGGATATGCAGAGTCAACTGTTTCTGCAGAAGTAGGGTTTATTTTTAATACTCTATTGTTTTTAATGTGTGGGTTCCTGGTCTTTTTTATGGCTTGTGGATTTGCAATGTTAGAGTCAGGTATGGTTACATCTAAAAGTGTATCTGTAATCTGTGCAAAAAATATTGGTTTAGTATCAATCGGAGCAATAATGTTCTGGTTAGTTGGATACAACCTAGCATATGGTATCCCAGAAGGAGGATACATTGGAAAATTCATTCCGTGGAAAGACGGTAGTAAAATCGATACTGGTTATGCAGATGGATCAGATTGGTATTTCCAAATGGTATTTTGTGTAACAACAGTTTCAATTGTTTCTGGAACAATGGCTGAAAGAATAAAATTATGGCCATTCTTTTTATTTGCAGCAATCTTAGCTGGTGTTATTTATCCAATTGTAATGGGTTGGCAGTGGGGAGGCGGCTGGTTAGCTAAAGCTGGTTTCTCTGACTTTGCTGGTTCAACATTAGTTCACTCAACTGGTGGAGCAGCTGCTTTAGCTGGTGCGATACTTATCGGGCCTAGATTAGGTAGATTTACTAAGTCTGGAGCTCCAGCACCACTTAAACCTTTTGCAGCATCATCAATTCCATTAGTCACATTAGGTGTATTCATCTTATGGCTAGGTTGGTTTGGATTTAATGGTGGTTCACAATTAGCAATAGGAACCGCTCCTGATGCAATTGCTGTGTCAAAAATATTTATAAACACTCTATTAGCTGGTGCAGGTGGTGTAATGGCCGCTGCAGCTGTCACTAGATTATCTGGTAAAACAGACGTTGTGCAAATGCTTAATGGATGTATTGGTGGCCTAGTTGCTATTACTGCAGAACCATTAATGCCTTCACCGTTTGCTTCAATTTTGATTGGTGCAGTAGGAGGTATAATAGTTGTTTATGGTACGAAGATGTTGTTTGCTTTAAAAATCGATGACGTAGTCGGAGCAATTCCTGCTCACATGTTTGCAGGGATCTGGGGAACTTTAATAGTTCCAGCTACAAACTCGGGTGCGAATTTTGGTACTCAGTTACTAGGCGTAATTTCAATAAATGCATTTGTATTTGTTGCTGCGTTTATAGTTTGGTCATTGATGAAAGCTACAATGGGTATCAGATTGAGTAAAGAAGCTGAACTGAAAGGAACTGACGTGTCAGAGACTGGAGTTATAGCTTACTCAATTAGAGACTAATTGCTTGCAATATTAAGGAACTCTTCGCTCTCTGTAAAAAATTACTCATCGGAGAGTTCCTTTAAAACTTTTCTCTCTAGTTAGTTAAAAAACTAAAAGCCCCCTCCCTCGGGGGCTTTTTTTTATATATCTTTAATTATTTCCTCAAAAACTCTTATGGGTTTAAGTTCCCTCATACCTTCTCTATTTTTATTAAAAACATTATCAATATAATTCACAGGAGTTATCGGCTTTATTTTGCTATATTTTAACTCACTTATAGGAGCATTTGCAATCAAACCAAAGGTTTTTACTCCCAAAGCCGCAGATAAATTTATTGGACCAGAATTATTACCCACAAAAAAATCTGAATTTTTTATAGCAAGAATTACACCACTAAGATCTTTTTTTGAACAATCTATAAAGTATGATTTTTTTGAGTTTTGAATGATTTTTTCAGCAA
>CACBHX010000034.1 GCA_902539145.1 uncultured Pelagibacteraceae bacterium
GTGATTGTTGAAATAAAACTTATTACAGTTTGATTTGATCTAAATTTAAGATCCTTTAATATTTTTTTACCTACAGTTGGTGTGACAGCTAGAAATATCCAACTGCAACTATCAATTATTTTTTGATTATTTTTTTCGATAGAAATTTTTTTAAATCTTTTTTTGAGATTTTTGGAGATTTTATTATTCCGTGAAGAAACAAATATCCTGTTATATTTTATAGATGAATTACAAATACCAGTTATAACTGATGATGTAATTTTACCCGTTCCAATAAAACCTAATTTCATAATTTAAATACTTATAAAGAATTGTTTATATTAATTAATAAAAAAAGAACCCCTTATTCTTAATAATTCTCTACTTAAATCTTTATTTTCTTTAAAAGGTCTTCGTCCATGAAGCCAAAAATAGTTGTTTGCTACAATTGAAGATCCCACTGGAAGTTTTGTGATTATCTTATTTTTACTCTCTTCTAAGTTGTCAGATAACTTTTGTAAAAAAATACCTTGTTTCATATTTTTTGGTTCTGGAAACTGATCTATATAAGAAATTTGAGCTTTACCGTTTTGATCTGTTGAAAATATAGGATGTTCAACTTTATAGTCTATATTTTTACTTTTTGGTGACCCCCAAAGAAAATTTTCCTGTCCTGTTGGATCATTAAACAATTCATCACAATGCTCCCAATCATCGAGATGCAACATGGCAGTTTCACCACCTTCTGCATTTCTTTCCTCTAATTTTGACATTAACAACCAATCAGTTTTCTCTTTTACGTAAGTGCCATCTGTATGAAGATCCATGTTTGTATACGCTTTCCTTAAATAAGAGTCGCTTTTATCGACGTGCTTTACATGAAATCTTGCATAATATTTACCAGCCATAGCATCGTAATTAGGTATACCTACTAAATGAGAGATGGCAGTTGATAATTTAACTAAAAAATTATCATCAATTTTTGAATTTAAATTTTGAGGTTTAATAATAAAACATCCTGTATTTCGATCTTTTAAAATTTCATTTAAAAATTTTGATAATTTATTATTACTCAAGTCGTCTAAACTTTTTGCAATAGTGAATCTTGTAAAAGGTTTGTATTCTAGAGCAGTAATATCGAACTTATTAAATGGAAAAATGAGTTTACTCAAAACTTCATCGCTAATGTCAATATTGACAATTCTAGATGACAGTTCGTGTTTTTCTATTTGAAATCCTTCAATCTTCTCGCTCATACAAAACTTGTAATTAGAGATAGGATGATAGCAGAGAAAATTGTAGGGTAAACTAAATTTTTTTTAGTTAAAAAGAAAATGATTATACATAAAGAAACCACAAAAATTCTGACTGATAAATCTACTTCTGCTAAAGATCCTAATGGAAAAATAACTATTCGAGCAATTAATGCAGCAAGAGTTGAATAAGCAAGACAATTAAACCATCTGAACATTTTTGAGGTTTCTTTAATTTTTTCTGAACTAACAACTCCTAAAAATCTTGATAAATATGTAGCTAGAGATGTGACAAATATAACAATTAAAATATTACTTGCCATTTTTTTCTCCAATTAAAAACGCTATAGTTCCAGCCGTGAAACCACCAAACAAGATACACCACTCAGCTGATAAAAAATAAAAAATAGGACCAAGCGTTGCACCTAAAATAACTGATAAACTTATTTGAAAAGTTTTCATAGCTCCAACCATCATGCATATAAAATATATTGGATTTATAATTGCTAGACCAATAAGTATGTCTTTGTTAAAAAAATCAGAAACTACGTAGCCAATAATTGTTGAGAATATCGCAACAGACCAAGTTGCTACTCCAATTCCAATCCAAAAATCAATTCTATTTTCTTTTTCTATATTTTCATAATTATCCTTCATAATCAGCCAGGAAGAAACTGCTATAAAATGACAAGACAAATAATATTTCCATCTTGGTTGGTTTTGGTGCATTAACAACGGCATTAGTGCGACAGTCATCGGATATAATCTTGCATTAACCAACCATACGGCCAAAAAAATATTTATCAAAGATGCTCCGATTAACATTGACTCTGCCATTACTAGTGAGCCGGGTAAAGCATATGTGAGGAAAGTTGAAAAAATACTTTGTTGGATTGTGAAACCTAAATTTTTTAATAGTGCACCTATAGCTATAAAACTTGCACCCAAAGCTATGGCTGGACTACCAACACCTTTTATAGCACTGAAGCCTTTTAAAAAATATTTTGTACTAATCATTAACCACCCAAAAACAGGCGACCAACATCCGGATTATTTAAAAGATCATCCCCTTTACCTGCAATTGCAGTTTGACCAGATACTAGCACGTAACCAATATCTGCGAACTCGAGTCCCTTTTTAGCATTTTGTTCAACTAAAATAATTGTTTTTTTCTCATTCTCTTGGAGATCTCTTAAAATTTCAAACACCATATCAATATACCTTGGTTCTAGACCGATTGATGGCTCATCAACTAATAATACTGATGGCTTCATTACCAATGCTCTAGAGATTTCTAACAACCTTCTTTCTCCTCCTGATAATACTTTTGCAGGTTGGTTTCTTCTGTTTCTTAATCTTTCATATTTCTCAAAAATTCGCTCAGCTTCCGCGTAAGACTCTTCTGTTTTTTCTTTAATAAATCCACCCATTAGTAAATTTTCTTCCACGGTCATATCTGGAAAGACGGAATTATCCTGTAGTATGTATGCTATTCCAACAGTTTTCAATTTTTCAGCTGGTGTTAAATTTGTGATTTCTTTTCCATCTATTTCTATTTGCCCTGAAAAAATATTTGTAAACCCATAAATAGAGTGAAGAATAGTAGATTTACCAGCTCCATTTGGTCCAATTAGACATAAAGATTGAGCCTTACTAACGAATAGATCGAAATTATGAAGAATTTCCATTTTACCATAACCAGCATTCATATTTTTAATGGTAAGGTGGATATTATTTGGAGATAGTTTTTTTAAGTCTTCTGCTACTGGAGCTTTTCCTAAAACTTCGTATTGATTTGTCATTATTGTGCTCCTAAGTATGCATCTATTACACGTTTATCATTTTTAATTTCATCGGGTGTTCCATTAGCAAGCATCTTGCCATGCGCTAAACAATAAATACTTTCTGCTAGTTGCATAATAACTCTCATATTATGTTCAATTACCAAAAGTGTAATACCAAAATCTTGATTTACTTTAATCAATCTATCAATGATACCATTTATAAGAGTAGGATTGATCCCTGCAGTAGGTTCATCTAATAATAACATTTCAGGTTCATTCATTAGAGCCATTGCTAGCTCTAGAAGTTTTTGTTGACCAAAAGATAAATCTCCAGCCCTTAATTTTCTTTTTTGATAAAGTCCAACGAAGTTCAGAAGATTTTCTGCCTTTTCTGTTAAATCTTGTGGAATTTTTGAGAATATTTTTAATATACTTTCATCACTACCTTTATGACTAATTAACATATTATCTACACAATTTAGTTTTCCATAAATTCTAGTTTGCTGAAAAGTTCTAAGTAAACCAAGTTTTGCAATAACAGGTACAGGTAAGTCTGAGACCTCTTTATCATTAAATTTTATTGAACCATTATCTATCGGATATGTTCCAACAATAGAGTTGAACAGTGTTGTTTTACCAGATCCATTTGGACCGATCAGTCCAAATATCTTACCTTTTTCTACTGACATTGATATATCTACATTGGCTTTTACTCCGCCAAAAGATTTACTAACATTGTTTACTTCTAAAATACTCATTTAAGTTCTACTTGAGCCTTTCGATCTTTTTCATCAATTACTTCACCAAATTTTTCGGGATATTTTTCTCTTAACCAGCCCATAATCCCTTCAGGAAAATAAATTACGATTACAACAATTAAAACTCC
>CACBHX010000035.1 GCA_902539145.1 uncultured Pelagibacteraceae bacterium
AATCAGTCTGGTAATTGTCTTAAAATTGTAAAATCCCTGTGCAAAAAAATTCCTATACTTGGTGTTTGTTTAGGTCACCAAATTATTGGCCAAGTATTTGGGTCTAAAATTGTTCAAGCACAAAAACTAATGCATGGGAAAACTAGTAAAATCACGTCTAGAAAAAATGGTATACTTAAAAATCTTCCTAAAACTTTCGAGGCAACTCGTTATCATAGCCTAATAATTGATAAAAAAACACTTTCCAAGGATCTTGAAATAACTGCAGAAACTAAAGATGGTCTAATAATGGGAGTTCAACATAAAAAATACAATGTTCATGGAGTGCAATTTCACCCTGAAAGTATTAAAACTAAGTTAGGTATGAAAATTTTAAAGAACTTCATTAGAATTTAGATGAAACAATTCATAGAAAAAATTAAAAATAAAGAAAATCTATCTTTTGATGAAAGCAAAGCTGCTTTTGAGTTGTTAATGGATGGTAAAGCCGAGGAACAAGAAATATTTGATTTTTTGACACTTTTATCAGCTAAAGGTGAGGCCTCAGATGAAATAGCAGGTGGTGTTTATGTACTCAGAAATAAGTCTAAAAGAGTAAATGTAGAAAATTGTGTTGATACATGTGGAACTGGTGGTGATGGCATGAATACTTTGAATATATCAACAGCATCTGCACTATTACTTTCAAGTATGGGAGTTAAAGTTGCTAAGCATGGAAATAAGGCTGTATCTTCTAAGTGTGGATCAGGTGATGTCTTGGAAGCTTTAAATATTAAGATCAATTTAGAACCAAACGATATAGAAACACAAATTAATAAAAATAATTTTGGATTTATGTTTGCACCCAATTACCACAGTGCAATGAGATTTGTTGGTCCAACTAGAAAAAAAATTGGAAAAAGAACTATATTTAATATGATTGGACCTTTAAGTAGCCCTGCTCTAGTTACACGACAAGTAGTAGGAGTTTTTGATAAAAAACTTTTAAGGATATTTGCAAATGCTTTAAATAATTTAGATATAAAATTTGCGTGGATTATAAATAGTGAGGATGGTTTAGACGAAATTTCGCCTTATGCTAAAACGAATGTAATTCAATTAAAAGATAACAAAATTTCTGAAATTGTTATTGATCCGAAAGAATTAAATGTCAATGCGGTTAAATTTGAAAATCTTATTGGTGATAACGCAAAATTTAATGCAGATAAAATGCTTGATATATTTAAGGGTGAGGATAGCGATTTTTCTAAAGCAGTATGTTTAAATGCTGCCGCAGGTTTAATCGTTAATGAAACTCATAAGAATTTTGCTAATGCGTATAATGATACAAGGGAACATATTTTATCAAGTAAAGTTATTAAACATTTGGAAAAAATTCAAAATGGCTGAAAATGTTCTTAAAAAAATAATTGAAAAGAAAAGTGAAAAAATAGAAAATCTAAAAAAAACTATTTCTCCTGACTCATTAGATGAATTAATTAAAACAGAATATTTTTCAATTTTAAAGAAAAGATAGAAAATAATATTAAAGAAAACAAATTTTCTATTATTGCTGAAATTAAAAAAGCTAGTCCCTCTGCAGGTGTAATTATCAAAGATTATGATCCTGTTAAAATAGCAAATATATACGATGATAATAAAGCAACTTGTTTATCAGTTTTAACTGAGGAAGATTTTTTTTTAGGTAATTTAATACATTTAAGTAAAATTAAACAAAAAATTGATTTACCAATTCTTTGCAAGGATTTTTTTGTAGATAAATTTCAAATTCCTCTTGCTAAAAGTTATGGAGCAGACGCTATACTAATAATTCTTGCTGGTGTTTCTGATAAACTTGCGAATGAATTATATGAAGAAGCTTTAAGATTAGATATGTCTGTAATTGTTGAAGTTCACACTGTTGATGAAGCCAAACATGCTCTTAAATTTAAGGATGCCTTAATAGGAATAAACAATAGAAACTTAAAAACACTAAAAACTGATATAAATACAACTTTTGATATTCATGATGTATTAGTTAGTCATACTGGTCCTTTAATTTCTGAAAGTGGAATTAAAACAAAAGATGAACTTTTGGAGCTCTCTAACAAAACTTCTATTAAAACTTTTCTGATTGGTGAATCACTCTTAAAAGATCTTGAAAATAATTCTATTTTTTCAGTTCTATAGTCAAAATATCCCCTATTTTAAAGCTTTTTTAACTATTGTTAATTTACGAGAACTTTTATAGAACATTGTTTGTACGATATTTGTTCTTATGCTTACGAAAAAACAAAAAAACTTACTTTTATTTATCAACAAGAAGTTGAGAAGTTCTGGGGTATCCCCTTCTTATGAGGAAATGAAAGAGTCTCTTAATCTGAAATCTAAATCTGGTATTCATAGACTTATCAGTGCTTTAGAGGAAAGAGGTTTTATAAAAAGACTAGCGCATAAAGCTAGAGCGTTAGAGGTAATTAAATTGCCAGAAACAGCTTCGGCAAATGATATTTATAATAATTTTTCTCCAAGTGTAATAAAGGGTGGATTAGATGAGGAGAACCCATTATCTGATGATGGAGAAGTACCTGTTTTAGGTAAAATAGCAGCCGGTACTCCGGTTGAAGCAATACAAAATGAAGTCTCAAGGATACCGTTACCAACAAATTTAGAAAAAAATGGTGATTATTTTGGCTTAAAAGTTCAAGGTGATTCTATGATAGAAGCTGGTATCCACGAGGGAGATACTGTAATAATTAAAAGAACAGATACAGCTGATAATGGAAAAATAGTTGTAGCATTGATCGATGAACATGAAGCAATGCTAAAAAGAATTCGAAAAAAAGGCAAAGTAATAGCATTAGAAAGTGCTAACAGAAATTACGAAACTAAAATTTTCGGACCTGATAGAGTAAAAGTTCAGGGAGTTTTAGTATCTTTATATAGAAACTTCTAAAAAAATAGTCTAAACCATTTTAATGAAAAAAGTAGCAACTAGATTTGCTCCATCCCCTACTGGGCCTTTACATATTGGTGGTGTAAGAACAGCTTTGTTTAATTGGCTTTATTCAAAAAATCAGAAAGGTAATTTTTATCTAAGAATTGAGGATACAGATAAGGAACGGTCAAAGGATGAATATAAGAAACAAATAATAGAGTCTCTAAAATGGTTAGGTATTAATCATGATGGACAAGAATATATACAATCTCAAAAAATTGATGATCATATAAAAGTTGCTAATGAGCTGTTAAAAAAGGGAAATGCTTACAAGTGTTACTCCTCTAATGAAGAAATAGAAGAACAGAAAAAGAGAGCTAAACAAAAAAAAATTCCATATATCTATAACAGAAAATGGAGAGAGAAGAATGAAAGTGAAGCACCAAATAATATAAAACCAGTAATTAGATTTAAAAGCAAAATTACAGGAAAATCTGTCTTAAAAGACTTGGTGCAAGGTGATGTAGAAATTGAAAATAATACAATTGAGGATTTTATAATTTTACGAAATGATGGGACTCCAACTTATAATTTGTCTGCTTCTGTTGATGATCACCAAATGAATATGACTCACATAATCAGAGGAGATGACCATAAAATAAATACATTTAAACAAATTCAAATTTATGAGGCGATGGGTTGGGATTTACCATCATTTGCTCATATACCACTAATTCATACGATAGAGGGAAAAAAACTATCAAAAAGAGATAAAGCGTCAACTTTAGAGGACTATTCTAAAATTGGCATAATACCTGATGCTCTAAGAAATTACCTACTTAGGCTAGGATGGTCTTATGAAGATA
>CACBHX010000036.1 GCA_902539145.1 uncultured Pelagibacteraceae bacterium
TGAGTCTGTTGCGCCAAAAAAGATTGTAATATATTTAGATTTTGGTTTATTATTTATATTGTCTTTTAAAGAGTTTATCACATACTCACTTCCAAAAAAAAAATTTTTAACATTTTTAAATTTATATTTTTGTGATGTATTATAATTTATACAATAATCTGCTTGTATTCCTTTAGTATATAAATCAGTAATAATAAGTGATTTAAGATTAATTCTTTTCAACAATTTTAAAAATTTTAAAGATACATTGTTGCTATCAAGTATTAAGAAATCACTTTTAAACTTTTTTTGATATGAGCGGATAATTTTTAAATTAATATTTTCTTTTTTTTTATTTAGTTCCACACATTTGATTAGAGTAAAACTTTCATTTATTTTCTTTTCAATAGAATAGTTGTTAATATTAGACAAAAAAATTGAATTAAATCCAAAATATTTTAGACAATGCGCAAACTTTAAGCATCTAGAAATATGCCCTAATCCTGTGGTTGAATTTCCATCTACTCTAAATAGTATGGGGGTCATAAATTTAAATTACTTGTCTTAAAATGTAAAAAGCTTCAGCATACTTTAGCCCAACTTGTGAACCTCTATATTTAGCTAAATTTTCAATATTCTTTAAAGATCTTGCGTGAGGATATTTCTTTATTTCTGATTTATATATTTTTAGTAAATTTATTTTTTTTTTCAAAAAAAAGCTTATATCTACAAATAAGTTTGGATTGAATAATTTTTTTTTATGAATTTGAAAACTAATTTCTGAGCTTGAAGGTGTTTCAAAACATAATATTTTCTTTACAAATGTTTTCGTCATAGGTCTCGATGCGGTTAATGATGCTTTAAATGCAATTGAGTGATCTATATTTAGATCATTTTCTTGGTGAGTAAATATTATTTCTGGTTTGAAATTTCTGATTTCTTTTTCTAGTTTTTTTATTATTGTTAATATTGGGACTTTATCTAGTCTATTATCTGGATAGTCAAAAAAAATAGGTTTTTGAAAATTTGCTTTTTTTGAAATTAATTCGGCTTGTTTCTTTCTTCGATTTATAAGACCTTTAACTTCATTTTGATTTATATTTCTTGAAGTTTCTCCATCTGATAAAAAAACTACTTTAATTTTATACCCCTTTTTTACATAATGCAAAAGCGTAGCACCACATCCAAGAAATTCGTCATCTGGATGAGCACAAATAACTAATATTTTTTTCATGACTAATTCAATCTTCCAAAGTCTTTTTTTGCAGCGCTTGTTAATAAATATTTATTAATTTTTTCATCATACATATCTATCAAAGAAATTTTTTTTAATACTTTTGTAAATTCATAAAGATATTTTAATATTTTTTCTTTATCGTGGCTAAGTGAGATATAAATTTTATCACCTGCCAAAATATTATTTTTCAACATTTCCTGAGAGATATATGTCCTAAATAAGTTATGATTGTGTGAAAACTTAAAAATTGGTAAACCAGGGATCCCTTTAACACTGCAACTAATGTCAAAATAGTCAAACAATTTTTTCCATTGATTTTGTATAAAAATTCCATTTTGTTTTATTTTTCGCCAGCTTTTATTTTTATACATTTCCTCAAGAGTTTTCTGAGCGGCGACATATCCAACCCTATCTGACCAAAAAGTACTACTTATAAACGAACGATCTGAACATTTCATAATATCTTTTTTTCCCATTACGCATGTAATAGGATAACCATTACCAATAGCTTTTCCATATAAAACAATATCAGGTTTTATACCCGTGCTTTTATATATTCCACCAAATTCATGTCTAAAACCAGTCGTGCACTCATCAAATATTAAAATTATATTTCTTTTTTTGGTTTCTCTTCTCACGTGGCGTAAAAATTCAATATCTGGCATTGAGCTTCTACAAACTTCCATCTTAACAGTACCAATATCATGATTTTTTATAATATTATTAAAAGATTCTTTATCGCTATAATTAAATGGAAAACTTGTATTTTTCAAATTTCTAGGCACACCTTTGGTTTCTAGTCCTTTCATTAGATGATTATCTAAATTTTTTTTTGAATTAAAATTATTTATGTTAGCTGCCAAATACCAATCATGCCATCCATGATAACCACAAAATGCGATTTTATCTTTTCCAGAATAAGCTCTTGCTAACCTAACTGCCAATGCATTTGCCTCCCCTCCAGTCTTAGTAAATTTCACCATTTCAAATTCTTTATGAAAATCTAAAAGATATTCTGCTAATTTAAGCTCCTCATAAGAATTTAGACTAGAAATGTTACCTGAATTTATTGATTTTTTTACAGCTCTATCCACGACATTATTTGAATAACCCAAAATATTTGTCCCAACACCCATTAAATAAAAATCTTGAAAAATATTATTATCGTAATCTTTTATTAAATTACCTTTTGCAGATTTAAAATAAACTGGCCAAAAATTGGGTAAATGTCTATCAGGATTTTTTGATAATAACATATTACCCCCTGCAATCTTTTTCTTTGCCACATTCCACAAAATTTGAGATTTTTTAGTTTTATTTTTAAGAATATTTTTGTTACTTAAAAATTGTTTTTTTAAAAATTTTAATTTGTTTAAAATATCTTTATATGAAAAATTATCCTTGTCTAAATTTTTTATAATAAATTTAATTCGATTAAGATCTTTTTTGGTATCAACTGAAAGTTTAGGATAAATAAAATTGTCTTTTAATTTGAAACTTTTTTTATTCAATTTTTTTGATTTTCTTAAAAATGTAGTTACATGCTCAAGATGATATTTATTTTTAGTTAGTTTAAGTGAAAGTGCTAGGCCTTTTATATTGAACATTTCAACATCAAAACCATCTGGGAATCCTTGCTGGTGGGTATTTGAATAATAATCAACTTTTTTAAATTTGATAAATTTTTTATACATAGTTTTTATCAAATTAGGATCGGTTAGAGGGCAGTCAGAAGTAACACGAATTATATTATTTGCTTTAAAATATAAAGCTGCCTCATAAAATCTTTTCAAAACATTGTTTTCACTACCTCTAAAACATAAAATATTATTCTTTTTGAAAAATTGATACAACTCTTCATTTTTTTTGTTTTTTGGTATTACAAATACTATGTTTTTTTCTGAAATAACTTTAATTAGTCTTTTATATAAAAAAAAAATCATTGATTGATCATTAATTTTTTCAAAAATTTTTCTTGGATAACGCTTTGACGTTAATCTTGCCTGAATGAAAATAAAGTCATTTTTTTTTATCATATAGAATTTTTATATTTCAAATTATCAATATTTATAAGGCAAAACCGTTAAAATTTAAATTAACTCCACCTATCTATATTAGAAAAGTTTTTATTTACCTTAGAAAAATATTGTGGAATATCAACTTTTTTAATCCACAAATTTTGAATAATTTGCTTAAACTGCTCCGAACTATTAACACCTATCACAACTTTGTCTATATTTTTTTGAGTAAGTGAATGATTTAAACAAACACTAATAGGATTTAAATCGGATCTATCTATCCAATTAAACCATTTTTTATGAATATTTTTAAATTTTAAAAATTTTCTCGGTAACTCTCTATTTGTTAAGATACCCTGCAAAAATATTGATCGAGCGTGCAAAATAATTTTATTTGATTTTATATATTTTAAGTTTTTTTTAATCAAAAACTCTGAATTTAAGACATTAAATGGTATCTGAAAAATTTTAATTTTACTAAAATCTTTAAATATTTCTAATTGAGA
>CACBHX010000037.1 GCA_902539145.1 uncultured Pelagibacteraceae bacterium
TATTTCTGATGGTCTCTTTGCTGATTTAGATAAATTAATTAATAAACAGAAACTTTCTTACAAAATATACCTATCTAATGTTCCAATATCTAAAAAACTTAAAAATATAATCTTACTTAAAAAATTAAAAAAGATAGACTTCATATCCAGAGGTGATGATTATCAAATATTATTTACCGCGTCCAAAAAAAAGGCTAGAATCATTGAAAGAACATTTAAATCTTTAGGGATAAAAATTTCAAAAATTGGAAAAATTTGTTCAAGTGATCAAAAATCACAAATTATTGATGAAAAAGGGAACAAAACTAACATAAAAAATAAAGGCTATTTGCACAAATTTTAAAACTTATTTATTGCCTTTTATAGCTTTTTTTGTATTGTCCGCATTTTATAATTAACTAATTATAACTTAATTAAGGTTTATATGAATTCAACTACAGAGACAATTCTTTTATATACAATAGGTGCAGGATTATTATCAATTGTTTATGGATATCTAACAGGAAAAAGTATTTTAAATTCAAGTGCAGGAAACTCAAAGATGCAAGATATTGCATCTGCTATTCAAATTGGTGCGAAGGCTTATCTTGCAAGACAGTATAAGACAATTGCAATCGTTGGTGTTGTAGTATTAGTCATTGTAAGTTTTGCTTTTAGTATGCTTGTTGGATTAGGTTATTTAATTGGTGCAACATTATCTGGAATAGCTGGATACGTAGGAATGTTAGTTTCTGTCCAAGCGAATGTTAGAACTGCAGAAGCATCAAGAAAAGGGTTAGCTAATGGTCTCTCTGTAGCTTTTAAGTCTGGTGCCGTAACAGGTATGCTTGTTGCTGGTTTGGCTTTATTATCAATTGCTGTTTATTATTATTTACTATTAAAATTTGATATTGAAGAAAGAGAAATTGTAAATGCTCTTGTTGCACTTGGTTTCGGTGCTTCATTAATATCTATTTTTGCGAGATTAGGTGGAGGTATTTTTACAAAAGGTGCAGATGTTGGAGCAGATTTAGTTGGTAAAGTAGAGGCTGGCATACCAGAAGATGATCCGAGGAATCCTGCTGTTATAGCTGACAATGTTGGTGATAATGTTGGTGATTGTGCAGGAATGGCCGCTGATTTATTTGAAACTTATGCTGTAACAATAGTTGCAACAATGGTTCTATCTTCAATATTTTTTCCTGGTGACTTATCTATGATGATATACCCTTTGACTATTGGTGGTGCTTGTATTTTGACATCAATAATTGGAACCTTTTTTGTAAAACTTGGTGGTAGCAAGAATGTTATGGGGGCTTTATACAAGGGCTTTGTTGTTTCTGCTTTAACTTCATTAATAATTTTATATCCAGTTACAGATTTTGTTTTGGGTTTAGAAAATTTATATAATCTAGATAATAAGTCCTTTACTGGCATGAGTTTATATTACTGTGGGGTTATAGGATTAATTATTACAGGTTTATTAATTTGGGTAACTGAATATTATACAGGTACTAATTATAGACCCGTAAGAAGTGTTGCAAAATCATCAACAACAGGACATGGTACTAATGTGATACAAGGTTTGGCTATTTCATTAGAAGCCACTGCAATACCAGCACTAATTATAGTTTCAGGTATTTTACTTACCAATCATATTGCTGGTCTCTATGGAATTGCTATAGCAGTAACAACTATGTTGGCTTTAGCAGGTATGGTTGTAGCTTTAGATGCTTATGGTCCAGTTACTGATAATGCTGGTGGTATTGCAGAAATGTCCAAGTTGCCAAATAACGTAAGGAAAACAACTGATGCCTTAGATGCTGTAGGAAACACAACAAAAGCAGTAACAAAAGGTTACGCTATAGGTTCTGCTGGATTAGGCGCTTTAGTTTTATTTGCAGCTTATACTGAGGATATTAAACATTTTTCAAAAGAGGCTGGCTCAAAATTAGAGGGTATCGTGGTAACGTTTGATCTATCTAATCCTTATGTGGTTGTAGGTTTATTGATTGGCGGAATGCTTCCTTATTTATTTGGATCAATGGGTATGCAGGCTGTGGGTAGAGCAGGTGGAGCTGTCGTAATAGAGGTTAGAAGACAATTCAAGAAATACCCAGGAATTATGAAAAGAAAACAAAAACCTGATTATGCTAAGCTAGTTGATTTGTTAACAGTTGCAGCTATCAAAGAAATGATTATTCCATCATTACTTCCAGTATTATCGCCTATTATTTTATACTTTGTTATATTTACAATCGGAGGTCAAGTTGCTGCATTAGCTTCTGTTGGAGCAATGTTGTTAGGTGTAATAATAACTGGATTATTTGTGGCAGTTTCAATGACTGCTGGTGGCGGTGCATGGGATAATGCTAAGAAATATATCGAAGACGGTAATCATGGTGGAAAAGGATCAGAAGCTCATAAAGCAGCCGTGACCGGTGATACAGTTGGAGATCCTTATAAAGATACCGCTGGTCCTGCAGTAAATCCAATGATAAAGATAA
The DNA here is from genome assembly GCA_902539145.1 of uncultured Pelagibacteraceae bacterium. Classification (GTDB taxonomy): domain Bacteria; phylum Pseudomonadota; class Alphaproteobacteria; order Pelagibacterales; family Pelagibacteraceae; genus Pelagibacter. Next base: position 2,487 of record CACBHX010000037.1, read on the forward strand.
CAAATATTGTTGCTTTATTATTGTTAGCTGTTATCGCTGGCTAATTTCTTTTCGTTTTTTTGCTCTTACGCCAAGAGGGTCATTAATTTTTTGTCTCATGCTAGACATAAAGTCATATATAAAGGAATTTTTAGTTATGTTTCCCTGAGTAGTTTTTTTTACAATGTTTATCTTTTTCATATCTTTTAAATCATAAAAATCTTTTTTTTTTAAGATACCATAATTGTCTATCTCAAGTACCAACACATCATTTTTATAAATTTTCATTTTTCCTAAGTTTTTTAATTGAGATTGAGTTTGCTTTCTTTCAATGTATATCCAAATATCATTATTAAACTTACTTTTAGTTGAAGGATTTCCCAATAGATTTATAATTTCGTTTTTATTTGACACATCGACAACTAAATTTTTCTGTTTTTTTTCAAGAAATGAAACACCATGATGTTTGACAACTTTTTTAAAAGAGCAATTAGTGACTATCAAAGATATAATAAATATATATAATATATTTTTCATGGATAAAAATTTCATTAATATTTATAATTATTTAATTAATTACACTAGAA
>CACBHX010000038.1 GCA_902539145.1 uncultured Pelagibacteraceae bacterium
TAACGACATATAAAGAAATAAAACTTAAAAAAGTAAAAGCAAATGAACTCCAAACATAAATTCCATATCCACTCATATTAAATAATTCAGTAATCATAATCTGTCTAAACCCTTGTTTTTGATTTTTATCAGTTCTGTATTATATTTCATTAAAAAAATTAACAACGAGAATAGGGCAAATGCCGCAGTCATAATCATTAAAGGAACCAACATTGAAGAATGAATTGTAGATTTTGACAAAATATTTATTGACGCTGGCTGATGAAGCGTATTCCACCAATCTACAGAATACTTAATAATTGGAACATTTATTATTCCTATAACTGTTATGATTGAGGTAATTTTAAAAACTTGTTCTTTTTTATCATAAATTCTCCAAGCCATTAAAAACATTAAATAAAAAAGTGCAAGAATTAACATAGAAGTAATTCTAGCATCCCAAGCCCACCATGTTCCCCATGTTGGTTTACCCCAAATAGATCCTGTGACTAAAGCAATAATATTAAAAATGAAACCTGATGGAGCTAAACTTTTAGCGATTAAAAAAAAGTTTTTTAATTTAAAAATATAACCAGTTACCGATAAAAATGTGATTGAAGAAAAAATTCCAAGTGCTAACCATGCTGCGGGTACATGAACATACATAATTCTAACAGTATGACTTTGCAAATAGTCCTCGGGGGACAATAATAAAGACTCAATAAGACCGATAGTCAAAACGATTACAAGTAGATAAAGGACATATCTCGGGGCTTTGGAAGTGATTGAAAATATTTTGTTTGGTTCAAAGTGTTTAAACATATAAAGATATATACTAATTCATACGCTGAATATAATGTGAAAAATTATCCGATCAAGAATGCAGAGGGAGATAATAACGAAGGGTAAAACTTTAGCATCCTTGATCGAATTATATTATTTTTAGAAGGATCGTGTGTCTAAGTTTTGAGCTAATTGTGTTTAAAAAATGGATTTTAGTTAGATTGCTTGAAATAACTTGAGCCTTTTTTACCAGAAAAAATTTCCTCTATAAGCGGGTGTTTTATGGGCTCATTAGAATCGTCTACTAATAAATTCTGCTCTGAGACATACGCCTCATATGTAATTTCATCATTTTCAGCCAATAAATGATAAAATGGTTGATCTTTTCTTGGTCTAACATTTTTCGGAATAGACTGATACCACTCCTCAGAATTATTAAATTCAAAATCAACATCATAAATTACACCTCTAAATTCAAAGTGTTTATGTTTTACAATGTCACCAATTGAAAATTTCGCTTTTTGAATTGCCATCAAAGAGAGTATGGGTATTTAAAAATAAAAATCAATAGGAAAAAATATAAAGTTTTTGTTAAATTTTATTTATGTTAATATCTTTTTTGTGAATAAATCCTTAATTAAATTTCTTACAGATTTTGGACCGCTTATAATTTTTTTTTACTACTATTACGATAGTGACAAAGATTTAAAGATTGCGATACCACCTTTCATAATTGCAACTATTATCGCACTTATAATTATGTGGATGCTAGAGAAAAAAATTCCTAAAGTTCCTTTAATTAGTGGAATACTAATTACATTATTTGGTGGACTGACTATCTATTTTGATAATCCAGTTTTCATTTATATTAAACCAACTATTATAAATATCTTATTCGGATTATCTCTAATATTTGGTAGATATTTTACAAAAGAGCCTGTGCTTAAAAAAATTATGGGTGGTTCAATTTCATTATCAGATACAGGCTGGGAAATATTGAATAAAAGATGGATATATTTTTTCTTTGGATTGGCAGTTTTGAATGAGTTAGTATGGAGAACTCAAACTGAGGAGTTTTGGGTTAACTTTAAAGTATGGGGCTTATTACCTATCACATTTATTTTCACTGCTTTTCAGATCAGTTTAATTAATAAATATAAAATTAATGAATAAAAACTTACGATTAATCATAAATAATACACACAATAAAAGCATCGATGAAAAATATTTTTTTGAAAAAAACGAACTTAAAATAATTCTGGATTTATATGCTAAAATGGTTTCTGAAGGATCTTGGAAAGATTATGGATTAAATATTTCCAGTAGACAGGTTGGGTTTAGTGTTTTTAAGAATGCTGCTGAAAACGCTCTATATAAAATCTGTAAAAATTTTAAACCAAAAAACAAAAATTTAAGATATTTGATTACTGATACAAATGGAAAGATTTTAAAAAATTCTGACAATCTAAGTAATTTGCTGAAAAATACTAATTGGAAAAAACTTTCAGATTAACGTTATCTTCTTTGACCAAAAAGTCTAAGAAGCATAATAAATAGATTTATGAAATCAAGATATAAGGTTAAAGCACCCATTACAGCCTTTTTACCCATTAATTCACCAGTATCACTTGCTACATACATATTTTTTATTTTTTGTGTATCATAAGCGGTTAATCCAACAAATATAAGCACACCTAAAATTGAAATAACAAAATACATCATAGATGATTTCATGAAAATGTTTACCAACGAAGCAATGATAATTCCAATCAATCCCATCATCAAGAATGAACCCAATTTCGTTAAGTCTCTTTTTGTTGTATATCCATAAATGCTCATCGCACCAAAAGTTGCTGAAGATATGAAGAAAACTCTAGTTACACTCAA
>CACBHX010000039.1 GCA_902539145.1 uncultured Pelagibacteraceae bacterium
AAAAAGGCTTAATTTTTAATAATAAATCAACTATCAAAAAAAAATATAAAAATATCATATCCAAAATAAACAAATACAATAATAGTGCAAAAAAGAAAATTTCTGTTCTTAACAAGAAATATCCAAAACTAATTTCTTTTCAAACAAGAAACATTCCTCACTTAGGTCATGAGCAGGTTATTAAACATTTGATAAAAAAGCATGATCATGTTGTCATAAATCCAGTAATAGGTCCCAAAAAAAAAGATGACATTAGGATTTCGGCCCTAATTGAGTGCTACAATTTTCTCATTAAAAAACATTACAAAGGCAAAATAAGTTTAATACCAATTATTGCAAATATGTATTATGCCGGTCCGAAAGAAGCTCTTCATCATGCAATAATTAGAAGCAGATTTGGCTTCAAAAATTTTTATGTTGGAAGAGACCACGCAGGAGCTGCAGGGTATTATAATCCTTTTGATGCAATTAAATACGCTAAATTATACGGAAAGAAACATGCGATTAAAATTATATCTACGAAAGGAGGCGTATTTTGTCCATCTTGTAATAATTATTTAATTAGGGGAGATTGTGGGCATAAAGTTCTTGATATATCTGGTACAGAATTTAGAAAACATCTTAAGGAAAAAAAAATATTTAAGCATGCAAAAAAAGATTTGCAAGAATTTATATTTAAAAAGTTAAAAAATTTATTTTATTAATGTCAAAAATACTTCCTACAATTGGACCGATTTCTTCAAGTAAGAATTCTATTAAAAGAATTTTGAAATATTGTAGTTTTCTTAGGATTAATGGCTCACACAACTCAATTGAATGGCATGCCAAGATCTCAAATAGAATAAAAAAATTAAACAAAAATGCCAAAATTCTTTTGGATATTCCCGGCGTAAAACCAAGAGTGAATTTGAAAGATGAAATAATAATTTATAATAAAGACAAGTGTTGTTTTTATTTTGGAAAAAAACCAAAGTTAAATGGCATAAATTATTTTATAGAACTAACTAATCCATTGCCAAAAAATAGGACAAAAAATAAAAACTTCACACTTGCTGATGGAAACTTCAATTTTAAATTAATTTCTAGATCAAAAAATTTCATCATTGGGTCATCAAACCAGAATTTTAAGTTAGAGGATAAAAAAGGTTTAAATATACCTCAATCAATTTATTCGGATAATTTACAAAATAAAAAATATCTTAATTTTTTAAAGAAAACTAAAAAAATTGAATATGACGCAATTGGATTAAGTTTTGTCCAAAATTCAAGAATAGTTAAAAAAATTAGAACAAACTATCCAAAAAAAATTATTGTTTCTAAGATCGAAAATTTAGAAGGTCTAAATAATGCATCAGAAATAATTAAAGAATCAGATTTAATTATGATTGATCGTGGAGATTTAGGTGCAGAAATTGGTGATAATGATCTTTATAAAGCAATTATTAAAATAACTGGTGAAGCAAAAAGAGAGGGAAAAATTGTAATAATGGCAACAGAAAACTTACAATCAATGATAAATGGTTTCTCGCCAAATAAAAACGAGCTAATTTCACTAGAATTTTCGCTAAGTTTGCATTCAGATTTTATAATGTTAAGTGAGGAAACAGCTATTTCCAAAAGATATTACTATATAATCAAATGGTTAAATAATTTTTTGCTTAAAAAAAATGTTAAAAATACTTTAAAAAACGAAATTTATGATTTTTGGGAAAACATTAAGATTTATGACAAATCTAATGTTATAATTTTTACTAAGAAGGGCTACGCAATACAAAAAATTAGACAGGCCAACTTTTTTGCTGAATTAACTGTTTTTACTGACAATCCTAAGATACATTCTCTAAGTCAGTTGAGACCAAAAACAAGTTCTTTTTTGACTAAAAAATTTATTAACAAAAATTTACTTAATTTTATTTATAAAAATATCAAACGTCACAAAAATCAAATATTCAAAAAATTCAATACAGCTTTACTAATTTACGTTTCTTTTCCAAGAGGAGGAGCTCGAGCAAATACTGTGACATTGATAAATAAAAATGATTTTTAAAAAAATTATTTTAAATTTATATTTAAAGATTAAATATTTTGTTTTCAAAATACCAAATTATTATTTTTTAGAATATCTAAAAATAATTCAAAATAATCATAAATTTATAGATAAAAAAAATATAAGTCTTTTTTTGAAAAAAAATAAATTTTTCAAAAAAAATAATTTTAAAATTTCTGTATTTGCTAATACGTTATATAGTTTTGTTCAAGACTATCTGAAAGGCAGAACCCCAAAGATTGAGGAATACGAGGTTTTATCTAATAAGGAAGCGTTAACATTCAGTTGGCAAAATAATTATTTACTGTATAAATTATTTTTCTTTATAGGTCTTACCGAACTAGGCTTTTATCATAGAAACAAATATGAAAATTTTTTTTTAAATAAAGAATTTAAAGATCTTAGTACTTATGAAAAAATTATTTATTTTAAAATTATTTTTGAA
>CACBHX010000040.1 GCA_902539145.1 uncultured Pelagibacteraceae bacterium
CAAAACTGTCCGAAAGAATCAAATGGATCTATATTAATCCAGAAATTTTCCAATAATTCTTCATATGAAATAATTTTTTTATTATATAGAACTTCTACAACTTCAAAGTGACCGGTATTACCATATGTTACTTCTTTATATGTAGGGTTCTCTGTAACTCCACCTGAATAACCTGAAATTACTTCCTCTACACCACTTAATCTTTCAAAAGACTCTTCCATGCACCAAAAACATCCACCAGCAAAATATGCTTTATCTTTTTGAGCTGAATAAGAAATATTGATATTAAATAGAATTATAAAAATAATTAAAATATATCTCATTAAATATCATAAACAAAATAGTTATGATAAGTCCATTATATTAAAGGTAGCTACTTTTAAGCAGGCTACCTCTAATAGTTAATCTAAAATTATTGTTTTTTGTATTTTGCTGCCTCTTCAGATCCGCCAGTAGCTGAACCTTTACTATATGAGTGAGCACCCATACCAGCTAATTGACCATCTTTGACAATTAAATACTGATTTCTAATTTCTTTGCCATCGAAGAAACATTCTAATATCTCTCTAACACCATCAGCATATCTTGATTGCGCAGTTAAAGATGTACCAGAAGTGTGAGGTGTCATACCGTGATTTGGCATGCTTCTCCACACGTGATCATTTGGTGCAGGTTGAGGAAACCAAACATCACCAGCATACCCACTTAGTTGACCGCTTTTCAAAGCTTTTGCAATAGCATCTCGATTACAAATTTTTCCTCTAGCTGTATTGACAATGTAAGCACCTTTTTTCATTTTGCTTATCATTGCATCATCAAACAAGTTTTCAGTTTCTGGGTGTAGTGGACAATTGATTGTTACAACGTCACAAACTTTAACCATTGATTCTACTGTTTCATGAAATGTTAAATTTAGTTCTTTTTCAACACTATCAGGCAATCTGTGTCTATCAAAATAATGCAAATGCGTATCAAATGGTTTCATTTTTCTTAACGCATCTAATCCTATTCTTCCAGCTGCAACAGTACCAATATGCATACCTTCAACATCATAAGATCTTTGAACAGCATCAGCAATATTCCAACCACCTTCATTTACGATTCTGTGTTGGTTGTGATAATCTCTAACCATTGACACAATCATCATCACAATATGCTCAGCAACTGATCTTGAGTTACAATAAGTTACCTCAACAACATCAATTTTGTTGTCCATTGCTGCTTGTAAGTCAACATGATCAGATCCAATTCCAGCTGTTATTGCCATCTTTAAATTTTTGGCCTTAGCTATTCTTTCTTTAGTTAAGTAGTAAGGAAAAAAAGGTTGGGATATAACGATATCTGCATCAACTATATGTTTATCAGCTTCACAACCGTCCCCATCTTTACTATTTGTAACAACAAATTCATGTCCATTACTTTCTAAAAATTTTCTTAAACCAAGTTCTCCAGAAACACATCCTAATAACTGACCTGGTGTGTAATCTCTGCTTTTTGGTGATGGAAGCGTCATTCCATCAGGGTACTTTTCTATTTTTGGTAGTTCCGATAAAGCGTAGGACTTTGGCATTCCACCTTTAGGATCATCATATAATATGCAAAGTATTTTCATTAAATCTCCTCTATATAATTAATATTTATTTTTCATATCTAACCTTATTTTTTTACTTCAAGCAATTAAATTATTTTTTTATCGGGTAATTTTTTTTTAAAAGAAAACGATTGATTACTATTGCAAAAATGATAATTATGATTGATCCAGTTATCACCGGACTTAATAAGTAATCATATGAAACGCTACCAATTATTACAATGATTGGGTTTCCACCTGCAGGTGGATGTGTAACGTTTAGCAATATCATTAAACCAACACCAATACCTACTGCTAAAGGAATTGTTAAAAAAATAGGAAGCGGAAATAGATAAAGGAAAAATAATCCTACCAATGCAGTTGTAAAGTGACCAAAAAAAACATTCTTGGGTTGAGCAAACGGACTTTCAGGATATCCATATAATAAAACCATCGATGATCCAAAAGAAGCAAGTAAAAAAATACCTAATTCAGTTTTATAAGTGAGGCCAGTCAGTATTCCGATTGTAATGAT
>CACBHX010000041.1 GCA_902539145.1 uncultured Pelagibacteraceae bacterium
GAAAAATTAATTGGTCAACCGGCAAAAAGACAGGCTGTAACTAACCCTGAAAATACGATATTCGCTGTCAAAAGATTAATTGGAAGAAATTTTGAAGATCCAACTGTAAAAAAAGATGTTGAGACTGCACCATTTAAAATTATTAATTCTGAAAAGGGTGATGCATGGATAGAAGCAAAAGGGCAGAAATACTCCCCATCACAGATATCTGCATTTATTTTGCAAAAGATGAAAGAAACTGCTGAAAAATATTTAGGCCAAGCAGTTACTAAAGCTGTAATAACTGTTCCAGCTTATTTCAATGATGCACAAAGACAAGCTACGAAAGATGCTGGTAAAATTGCAGGTTTAGAAGTTTTAAGAATCATTAATGAACCAACTGCTGCATCATTAGCTTACGGCTTAGACAAAAAACAAAATAAAAAAATTGCTGTGTATGATCTAGGTGGAGGTACATTTGATGTTTCAATACTTGAGCTAGGAGATGGAGTCTTCGAGGTAAAATCTACAAATGGTGATACCTTTTTAGGTGGAGAAGATTTTGATAATACAATTGTAGAATATCTAATTAATGAATTTAAAAAAGATAATGGAATTGATCTTAAATCAGATAAACTTGCTTTACAAAGATTAAAGGAAGCTGCTGAAAAAGCAAAAATTGAGCTTTCATCTGCAGAACAAACTGACATAAACTTACCTTTTATAACAGCAGATAAAACTGGACCAAAACATATTAACCTTAAGATGACAAGAGCAAAGCTAGAGGCTTTGGTTGAGGATTTAATTGCTAAAACAATGCCTCCATGCAAAACAGCATTAAAAGATGCGGGTATATCAGCTAATGAGATTGACGAAGTTGTTATGGTTGGTGGTATGACCAGGATGCCAAAAGTAATTGAAGAAGTTAAAAACTTCTTTGGTAAAGATCCAAATAAAAGTGTTAATCCCGACGAAGTAGTAGCTATGGGCGCCGCTATACAAGCTGGCGTATTACAAGGAGATGTTAAAGATGTTCTTTTATTAGATGTAACGCCACTATCATTAGGTATTGAGACATTAGGTGGAGTTTCTACAAAACTGATAGATAAAAACACTACAATTCCGACAAAGAAAAGTCAGGTTTTCTCAACTGCAGAGGATAACCAACCAGCTGTTTCTATTAGAGTTCTTCAGGGTGAAAGAGAAATGGCCACAGATAATAAATTACTTGGAAATTTTGAATTAGTTGGTATCGCTCCAGCGCCAAGAGGTGTGCCTCAAATTGAGGTTACATTTGATATTGATGCCAATGGAATTGTGAATGTCTCTGCAAAAGACAAAGGTACCGGAAAAGAGCAAAAGATCCAAATTCAAGCTTCAGGAGGATTAAGTGAAGCAGAAATAGAAAAAATGGTTAAAGACGCTGAAGCAAATAAAGAGGCTGATAAAAAGAAAAGAGAGTCGGTAGATGTGAGAAATCAGGCTGACACTTTAATTCACTCTACAGATAAAAACTTAAAAGAACATGGCTCGAAAATATCTGATGCTGACAAAAAAGTTATAGAGGACTCCTCAGCAGCTCTCAAAGAATCTTTAAAAGGTGATAATACAGAAGAAATCAAGAAAAAAACTGAAGCTTTAGTTCAGGCTTCCATGAAGCTTGGAGAAGCTATCTATAAGTCACAACAAAATGCTAAACCAGACTCTGACAAAGATAATGGTAAAGATGATGATAAGGGAAAAAAAGACGATAATGTTGTTGATGCGGATTTTGAAGAAGTAAAAGACGAGAATAAAGAAAAAAGCGCTTAACTGACATCTATTTGTCCAAGTTAATAAATGGCTAAAAGAGATTATTATGATGTCCTGGGCGTTACTAAAAGTGCTTCACCTGAAGAATTAAAATCTGCTTACAGAAAACTTGCTGTAAAATATCATCCTGACAAAAATCCCGGAGACAAGACTGCTGAAGATAAGTTCAAAGAGGCAAGTGAAGCTTATGGTGTTTTATCAGATAAATCAAAAAAAGAAAATTATGACAATTTTGGTCATGCTGCTTTTGAAAATGGTGGTGGAGGTAAAGGTGGCTTTGGCGGCTTTGGAGGTTTTAGTGG